>NZ_JAIUHI010000006.1:0-306575 GCF_020165035.1 Mesorhizobium sp. CA6
CAAAACCGCTCCCATGGCCTTCAAAAAACGCCTCATTAGCCCAACAAACAGAATTCACTCTCCCGTGCAAAGCCCTCACAGGGGGAGAAGGAAGAACCTCAGCTTCGTCCGTTCACAAGGTCCCCCACGATGTCGTATTTGCCTGAAATACGCATCTTGTAGACCTCGTAATTCTCCATCACGCGCTGCACGTAACTTCTTGTTTCCGTGTAGGGAATCCGCTCGATCCAGTCGATGACGGCGTCCACGTCCTTGCCGCGCGGGTCGCCATATTTCGCAACCCACTGAGCGGCGCGGTTCGGGCCGGCATTGTAACCGGCGAAGGTCAGCACATAGGAGCCGCCGAAACGGTCGAGCTGCTCGCCGAGGAAGGCCGAGCCCAGCGTCGCGTTATAGCCGGCATCCGTCGTCAGCCGCGCCTGCGAGAAATTCATGCCGGCCTTTTTTGCCAACTGCTTGGCGGTGCCCGGCATCAACTGCAGCAGGCCGCGCGCGCCGGCGCTGGAAACGGCGCCGATATTGAACTCGCTTTCCTGGCGGGCGATGGCATAGGCGAGCGCCTTGCCGGATCCGGAAATGTTGGCCGAATCGGGAATGACGCCCAGCGGATGCGAAAGCGCGCCGACATCGATGCCGCGCTGGGCGGCGATCTTGCCGACCTTCAGCGCCATGAAATGGTTGCCCTGCTTTTCGGCCAGCACGGCTAGCAGCGCCAGTTCGCCCGGGCTGGTCAGCTGGCCGGCAAGGTCGCGGTAGAGCGTCTCGGCGTAGCGGTCATAGCCCGCTTCCTGCAGCCGCTTGATCGCGCTCACCGCTTCGCGGCCGTCGAAACTCTGGCGGTCGGCCGCGCTCGGCTTCGGATAGGCGATGTTGAGGGTCCTCAAGCCCACGCGCTCGCCGGCGAGCTGGCCATAGAAGGTCGTGCCGTAGCTGGCCGCGCGCGTGAAATAGTCCTTGGCGCTTCCCGGGCCGCCGACTTCCGCCGCCCGGCCGAGCCAGTAATAGGCGCGCGACAGCGACACCGGGCCCTGGGCGAGCTCGGTGATGCGCGTGAAATGCCTGGCGGCGGTCGCCGGATCGTTGAGACCGCGCAACGCGTACCAGCCGGCATGGAACTCGGCTTCGGCGGCGTTCGGCGGGCTTTCGGCAGCGTGCATGGAGACAATATTGTAGGCAGTCTTCATGTCGCCTTGGTCGACCAGCTCGCGCGAGAGCACGCGGCGTTCGACCCACCAGGCATCGGGGTCGACCAGCGAATCGCGATTCGTCGGCGCTTTCATCACGGCAGCAGCGGCTTCGGCGAATTTCTGCTGCTTTCGCAGATACTCCGCCTCGGCGAAGAAATAGCCGGCGGAGCGCAGCACTGCGGGCACTGCCTTCAACAGCTTGGCGGCGTTCTTGTCGCCCTTGTCGACCGCCGCCCAGGCATCCGCCAGCGGCTGTGCGCCGGCGAGGCCGGCGACCCGCAGCGCCGACGACGGCCGGTCGGCATAAAACATGCGCTCCATGCGGTAGCGATGGTCGGCCGCCGGGATCAGCGTGCCGAACTCCTTGATGACAGCCGTCTCGTCCTTTGCTTCCAGTTTTTCCGTGCGCCAAAAGGGTACCAGCACCGACCGCGCCGCGGCCTGGTTGCCAAGCGCCACTTGCGAGCGGGCGAGGATGATGACGCCCTCAGGCGTCAGCGGCTGGCTGCGGCCGAAGGCCTGCACCACCACTTGCGGCGGCGGATTCTCGCGATAGAGCGCGCGCTCGCTGTTCTTGCGCAGCGCGATCGTGCCCGGCCATCCAGGCAGCATCTTGGCGGCGTCGGCAATCTCGCCGCTCGGCACCTGGTCGCCGCCGTAAAGCGCGATCGCCCAGGCGAGGATGTGCCGGTCGAGCGAGGTGGCGGGCAGCGTGTCGCGCGCATTGCGCGCGCCAACGATGTTGTTGGCGGCAAGCGCATCGAGCCCGCTCTTCAGTTGCGCTATGTCGGGGGCAATCGGCGTCTGGCCCGGCGCCTGCGGCGCATCTGGCGCCGGAATCGAGGCCGTCGCGCGCGCGTCGACGCTGCCACCGATCGCCATGGTAGGCGTCAGCGCGACGATCGCGCCCAACAGCGCGAAAAGATGGGGCCGCCTCGTCGGCATTTTATGATCCTAGCACATCGCCAGCAGGCGCGGGCATTGAGAACCCGATGCGAAGCCTAGACTTAGGTCGTGAAGGGCTCGTAAACAAAAGGTTATCGAGGCCGTTCGAATGGCGCTTGCTGGTATCCCGGTTCTGAAATTCGCATGACCTTGATCTCGGGCGCGGCGCGAATTTCAGAATCGCAGGAAACCAGCCAACTGTCGAATCCAGTATCGTTTTGGTTTTCGATGTTCGCCCCGAGTCTGATATCAACGTCTAGCGAACATCGAAAACCACGACACTGGCATTACACCGATGCTTGCCGCTGAACCATGTCGAGACTATGGTGCGCGGCTTCGCTTTCGGGTAGAAGGCGCGCAACTGACCGATCTGATGAAACACCGATGCATGTCGCCCAGAAGCGGAAACCGGTTTTGGGACGACGACATGCATAAACCGACAAAGTTCCAAGGAGTTTGGACGACATGCTGAGAGGCTCGCTGACTGCGCTCGTGACACCGTTCGAAAAGAGCGGGCGCTTCGACGAGAAAGCCTTTCGCTCGTTTGTCGAATGGCAGATCGCCGAGGGCACCAAGGGTCTCGTTCCCGTCGGCACCACCGGCGAGTCGCCGACGCTGTCGCATGAGGAGCACCGCCATGTCGTCAAGGTCGCCATCGAGGTAGCCAAGGGTAGGGTGCCGGTGGTGGCCGGCGCGGGCTCCAACAACACCGAGGAAGCGGTCGGCCTGGTGAAGTATGCCGAACAGGCCGGCGCCGATGCCGCCCTTGTGGTCACGCCTTACTACAACAAGCCGACGCAGCGCGGCCTCTATGAGCATTTCGCGGCCGTCGCCAGGGCGACCAAGCTGCCGATCATCATCTACAACATCCCGCCGCGTTCGGTGATCGACATGACGCCGGAGACGATGGGCAGGCTGCGCCACGACTTCAAGAACATTGCCGGCGTCAAGGACGCGACCGGCAAGGTCGAGCGAGTTTCCGAGCAGCGCATGACCTGCGGCAAGGATTTCATCCAGCTTTCCGGTGAGGATGCCTCCGCGCTCGGCTTCAACGCTCATGGCGGCGTCGGCTGTATTTCGGTCACCTCGAATGTCGCGCCGCGCCTTTGCTCCGAGTTCCAGGAAGCGACGCTTTCCGGCGACAGCGCCAAGGCGCTCGAGCTGCAGGACCGACTCTTGCCGTTGCACAAGGCGATCTTCATTGAGCCTGGCGTATCGGGCGCCAAATACGCGCTGTCGAAGCTGGGCAAGGTCGAGAACGTGGTCCGCTCGCCGCTGGTGACGGTCGAGTCCTCGACCGCCGAGAAGCTCGACGCGGCGCTCAAGCACGCCGGCTTGATTAATTAGCGAGCCCGTTTGGAAACTCTGCTCCTGCGGCCATCTGAAGGCGCCACCTGCGCTTCCGGTGCTCACGTACTATATGTACGCTCCGCTCCGGTTCCGCGCATGGCCCCGAAAGCATCCGCTTTCGGAAAGGACCATGCGCAAAGTCGGGCTGCAGAGCGTCCTTTGCGCGTTTAGAAAACGCGCGGCGCTCTGTTGACACCTTCACCTGACTCGCAGGAGCGAGTTTCGAAACGGACTCTGGACGTCATGAATCAAGTCAAGAAAGCGGATCCCAACAACAAGACCGTTGCGGAAAACCGCAAGGCGCGCTTTTCCTACGAGGTGCTCGACACGATCGAGACCGGCTTGGTGCTGACTGGCACCGAGGTCAAGTCGCTGCGCCAAGGCCAGGCCAACATCCAGGAAAGCTACGCCTCGGCTGAGGGCGGCGAGATCTGGCTGATCAATTCCTATCTGCCGGAATATCTGCAGGCCAACCGCTTCAATCACGAGCCGCGCCGCCGTCGTAAGTTGCTGGTCTCCAAGCGCGAGATGGCAAAGCTCTCGCAAAGCGTCGAGCGTGAAGGCATGACGCTGGTGCCGCTGAAAATCTATTTCAACGACCGCGGTCGCGCCAAGCTGCTGCTCGCCGTTGCGCGAGGCAAGAAGCTGCACGACAAGCGCGAGACCGAGAAGCAGCGCGACTGGTCGCGCGAGAAGGGCCGGCTGCTGAAGGAGCGCGGCTGAGCCTCCAGGGCCGGCAGCGCCGGCCGCCTGAAAAAAGCCGCCAGCCGGTTCTCCGGTCAGGCGCGCGCGAGCTTTTGCGGCAGGGGATGGTCTTGGGGAAGCGGATTGTTTTCTGGGGCCTTGCCGTCGCGGTTGTCGCCAGTGCCGTCGTGGCGGGCGCCTTCTTCTGGTTCCGCGGCTTTTCCCCGGATCGCGAGGAATTCCCGATCCGGGGCATCGACGTCTCGCATCATCAGGGAAAGATCGACTGGCCCCGCGTCGCCGCCGACGATGTCGCCTTCGCCATCATCAAGGCGACCGAAGGCGGCACCCATGTCGATACGCAATTCTCCATCAACCTGCGCGAGGCCCGCGCGGCCGGCCTGGCGGTCGGCGCCTATCACTTCTTCACCTTCTGCCGGCCAGGCGCCGACCAGGCGAAGAACTTCATGTCGGTAGTGCCGCGCGGTGAGCCGCTTCTGCCGCCGGTGGTCGACATCGAGTTCGGCGGCAATTGCCCGCAGCGCCCGTCGCCCGAGCAACTGAACACCGAGCTTGCTGCATTCCTCGGTCCGGTCGAGACGGCATTCGGCAAGCAGGCGATTTTCTATCTGACCGACGAGGCGGCAGACGCCTATTCCGGCAGCATTCTTAACCGCCGGCGCTGGTTGCGTTCGCTGGCGATGAGGCCGCGCGAGAACGACTGGATCTACTGGCAGTATCACAACATGGGCCGCGTCGACGGCATCGAAGGCGATGTCGATCTCAACGTCCTGAAGGGCGGCCGCGAGACGCTGGCGAAGTTGTTTGCGCCGACGCCTTGAATTGCCGGTCCTTGAATCGCTTACCGTACCGCTAAGGCTTACGATCCTCCCGGCGCCGGTGCATTAAGACGTCTATTGGCAATCCGCCCTCCGATCGCTGACAAGCCCATCCCGGCGGCCATGATGGCAATGGCTGCGAACTGGATCGTCATCGGCGTTTCGCCGAGTACCGCCATGCCGACAGCCACGGTGGCGATGGGTATGCCGGGCAGAAACAGCGATGCCGTCTGCGGCCCCAACTGCCCGACGACATAGGTATAGAGGAACATGGCTGCCGCGCCGGCCAGAATCCCCTGGATCACGATCTGGCTGATGATTTCCGTGGCGGCCGCGGCATGGATATGGCTTGGTGCGACGAAGTAGAGAACCGGCAGCGGCAGGCAGGACAGGAGCACTACCGCGGCCGTGGCCGTAACGGGATCGGCACGCCAGCGCCTGACAAGAACGGCATAGGCCGAAAACATCAGGCCCGATCCGATGAAAAGCATATCGCCGAAGAGAACGCCGCCGGTGCCGTCGCGCGCCGGCGCGATGAACAGCGACAGGCCGGCGACAATCGCGAGGACACCGATGGTCCGTTGCCGCGAATCGCCGTCATTGAAGACGATGCGTGACAGCAGGAACGAAAAGAAGACGATCGACGCTGGACAAAGCGCGGCCGCATGGGCGGCAGGGGCATAGGTCAGGCCCCAATTGATGATCAGCGGATAAGGCAATCCGGCCAGCGCCGCCAATGCCAGGGCCCGTCGCCAGCCAAGCGCCCTCATGCTTACAAAGCCGCCGTGCCAGACGATCGGCAGAAAGACCACCCCCGCGCCGCCAAAGCGCAAGGCGGCCAGATCCGTCGCCGTCAGATGCTCCCTGAGGCTGAAGCGGGCGGCGACGAATTGGATGGCGTAGATGCCGATCATAATGAGGCCCGCGATGATCGCCAGCCTGGAGTTTCCTGAGTCTCGCGCGTCCGCCATGTTCCGCCGCCGTCGTGACATCGCCATCGAAGATCATCTCCGCACAAAGCGATGAAAGCGCAGGCTATTGCCGAAAAGCCCGTGGCAAAATACGCTTTTTTCTCGAAATTTGAGTGAAACTCGCAGATTGGAGGCAGATCTAGCGTGAATGCTGAAGCAAGCGACCTCGATGGCGTCGACCGCAATCTCCTGCGATTGCTGCAAGAAGATGGGCGTCGCACCACACTTGATCTGGCGGCGCGTGTCGGCCTCTCGCCGACCGGCACCAGCCTACGGGTGAAGCGGCTGTTTCGGGAAGGCTACATCACCGCGGTCAGGGCCGTGCTCAATCCGGCAAAGATCGGACGCGGTACGCTCGTCTTCATCGAGGTGCGTCTCGATCACACGGCGCCGCATATTTTCGAGCGCTTCGCCGAGGCGGTGACCAAGGCGCCCGAGGTTCTCGAGTGCCACATGGTGGTCGGCGGCTTCGACTATCTGGTAAAGGCGCGCATCTCGGAAATGGCCGCCTATCAGGATTTCCTGACGCGGGTCATTCTCGCGCTGCCGGGAGTGAAGGAGACGCACACTTATACCTCTATCGGCGACGTGAAGCCGGATGCGCTGCTGCCGGTATGAGTGGCTGTCAGGCCGACAGGAAGCCGCCTGAATCTAGCTCTTCAGGAACGCCGCAATCTCCTTGAACACGCTGACGAACATCTCCTGCGTCAGCACGCCCGTATTGGTGTTGTAGCGTGAGCAGTGGTAGCTGGAAAACAGCGCGATGCCGCCGGCTTGCTGCCTCCCGCCATGGCGGAACGGAAAGGCCGCGACGCGCTCGCCCAGCGCCCGCACCGTCGACTGATGCGCGATCGCACCCAGCGTCAGGATGGCACGCAGGTTGGGAAAGCGCGCGATCGTCGGCTTGAGAAAAGTTCTGCAAGTGGCGATCTCGGCGCCCACCGGCTTGTTCTCAGGCGGCACGCAGCGCACCGCATTGGTGATGGCCGTGCCGACGAGTTGCAAGCCGTCATCGGGCCTGGCCTTGAATTCGCCGCGCGCAAAACCGTGTGCGATCAATGTGCCATAGAGCAGGTCGCCGGCATAGTCGCCGGTGAAGGGGCGCCCCGTGCGGTTGGCGCCGCGCAGGCCGGGCGCCAGCCCGACGATCAGGAGCCGGACTGAATCTTCACCCTCCGGCGGCAGGAAGGTCGGCACTGGCGCGTTGAACCAGCCGGGCTCACGCTCGCGCCAGGCGGCGATGAAATCATGCAGCCGCGGGCAAAGCGGGCAGTCACGGCTGGGTTCGGGGGAGGGCACGGCGGTCAAGGCCGCCGCCGTCAATAATCTTCCTCGTCGACTTCGGCGGGTTCCGGCCGGCGCGCCGGCCGCTCGGACGGATCGCGGCCGACCTCGCTCTTCAGCGTCATCAGGTCGATGAAATGATCGGCCTGGCGGCGCAGATCGTCGGAGATCATCGGCGGCTGCGAGGCCATGGTCGAGATGATCGACACCTTGCGGCCGCGCCGCTGCAGCGCTTCGACCAGCGTGCGGAAGTCGCCGTCGCCGGAGAAGATGACATAATGGTCGACGACATCGGCGAGCTCTAGCGCATCGACGGTCAACTCGATGTCCATATTGCCCTTGATCTTGCGGCGGCCGGTCGAGTCGGTGAATTCCTTGGCGGGCTTCGTCACCACCTTGAAGCCGTTATAATCCAGCCAGTCGATCAGCGGCCGGATCGACGAATATTCCTGATCCTCGACCAGCGCGGTGTAATAATAGGCGCGCAGCAGGTAGCCGCGCTTCTGGAAGCTCGACAGGAGCTTGCGGTAGTCGATGTCGAAGCCCAGCGCGCGGGACGTGGCATAGAGATTGGCGCCGTCGATGAAAAGAGCGATCTTTTCACGGGGATCGAACATTGAAAAACATTCCTTTCGAAAATTTTTGTCGTCTAAAAGCGCTTGACGAATAGGTCCGGCAAATGGACCTTTGTACCGTCACCTCCGAGATAACGCGCAATTTGTGGATATCCAAGGGCATGGCCCTGTGTTGCAAGCAATTGTGATCGCCACTATGTGGGTAGCTTCACGGCGTGGCGCGATGATGAGCCGGGCAACGGCCCGCCAAGCCGGCGCTGGCGCCATAAAGCTTGTATTTCGGCCGCGCCCGCGTTATGGAGCGCGCCAGCTTTCCATCAAATCCATCGCATGAAAGGGGCAGTCCATGGCCCGCGTAACCGTTGAAGATTGCATCGACAAGGTCGACAACCGTTTTGAACTCGTGCTGCTCGCCGGCCATCGCGCCCGCCAGATCAGCCAGGGCGCGCAGATCACCGTTCCGCGCGACAATGACAAGAACCCGGTCATCGCACTGCGCGAGATCGCAGACGAGACGTTGTCTCCCGACGACCTCAAGGAAGACCTGATCCACTCGCTGCAGAAGCATGTCGAGGTCGACGAGCCGGAAGCCGAGGGCGAGGCGATCGCCGACCAGACCGGCGCGACCGCCGTTGCCGCCGACGCCGACGACGCCGAGGAGAACGTCACTTTCGACCGCATGAGCGAGGAAGACTTGCTCGCCGGCATCGAAGGTCTGGTGCCGCCGGAAAAGAGCGACGACTACTAAGTGCTTTTGTCCGGGTTGGATCAACCATCCAGGACTTCCGTATCTTAGGTTTCGTGGCTATCTATGAGATGCGTCGCACGTCGGTGCGGCGCATCAATCATTTCAGCACCGCGAGATCCCGCCCATGATGCGTCAGTATGAGCTTGTCGAGCGCGTCCAGCGCTACAAGCCTGACGTCAACGAGGCGCTGCTCAACAAGGCCTACGTCTATGCCATGCAGAAGCATGGCCATCAGAAGCGCGCCTCGGGCGATCCCTATTTCTCGCATCCCCTCGAAGTCGCGGCCATCCTCACCGACATGCATATGGACGAGGCGACCATCGCCGTTGCCCTGCTGCATGACACGATCGAGGATACGACCGCGACCCGCGCTGAGATCGACGAGCTCTTCGGCCCCGAGATGGGCAAGCTGGTCGAGGGGCTCACCAAGCTGAAGAAGCTCGATCTGGTCTCGAAAAAGGCCGAGCAGGCGGAAAACCTGCGCAAGCTCCTGCTCGCGATCTCCGAGGACGTCCGCGTTCTGCTCGTCAAGCTCGCCGACCGCCTGCACAACATGCGCACCCTCGACCATATGCCGGAAGCCAAGCGCCTGCGCATCGCCGAGGAGACGATGGAGATCTATGCGCCGCTGGCCGGGCGCATGGGCATGCAAGGCATGCGCGAGGAGCTGGAGGAAATAGCCTTCCGCTACATCAATCCGGAGGCTTACCGCGCCGTTACGGCAAGGCTTGCCGAGATTTTCGAGCGCAACAGGGGCGTCCTGCAGGAGATCGAGACGGCGCTGTCGGGCCTGTTCGAAAAACACGACATCAAGGCGAGCGTGAAGAGCCGGCAGAAGAAGCCGTGGTCGGTGTTCCGCAAGATGGAGGCCAAGGCGCTCTCCTTCGAGCAGCTCTCCGACATCTTCGGTTTTCGCGTCGTGGTCGATTCGGTCGACGACTGCTACCGCGCGCTTGGCGCCATCCACACCACCTGGTCGATGGTGCCAGGCCGTTTCAAGGATTACATCTCGACGCCCAAGCAGAACGACTACCGTTCGATCCACACCACCATCGTCGGCCCGTCGCGCCAGCGCGTCGAATTGCAGATCCGCACCAGGGAGATGAACAAGATCGCCGAATATGGCGTCGCCGCGCATTCGATCTACAAGGATACCGGCGGCAAGATGAACGGCGCGGGCCATGCGATCTCCAGGGAGACCAACGCCTATGCCTGGCTGCGGCGCACCATCGAGCAACTGGCCGAAGGCGACAATCCGGAGGATTTCCTCGAGAACACCAAGCTGGAGCTGTTCCAGGACCAGGTGTTCTGCTTCACGCCCAAGGGCATGCTGATCGCGCTGCCGCGCGGGGCTACTCCCATCGACTTCGCCTATGCCGTCCACACCGATGTCGGCGACACCTGCGTCGGCGCCAAGGTCAATGGCCGCATCATGCCGTTGATGACCGAGCTCAAGAACGGCGACGAGGTCGAGATCATCCGCTCCAAGGCGCAGGTGCCGCCCGCCGCCTGGGAATCGGTCGTGGTCACCGGCAAGGCGCGCGCCGCCATCCGCCGCGCCACCAAGAATGCGATCCGCAAGCAATATTCCGGCCTCGGAGCCCGCATCCTGGAGCGCGCCTTCGAGCGCGCCGGCAAGACATTCACCAAGGAGAGCCTGAAGCCGGTGCTGCACCGGCTGGCGCGCAAGGATATCGAGGACGTGCTGGCCTCGGTCGGCCGCGGCGAGCTGAGTTCCACCGATGTCATGAAAGCGGTCTTCCCCGATTATAAGGATGAGCGTGTCACCGTCGCGGCGCCCAAGCAGCGCGAGGAGGGCTGGTCGAAGATCCGCAACGCCGCCGGCATGCTGTTCCAGATGCCGGGCACCCGCGCCGCGAAGAAGGACAAGGACCAGCAGCGCGACGGCGCGGTGCCGATCCGCGGCGTGCGCGGCGACCTGCCGGTGCGTTTCGCGCCGGAGGGCGCTGTACCCGGCGATCGCATCGTCGGCATCATCCAGCCCGGCACCGGCATCACTATCTATCCGATCCAGTCGCCGGCTTTGCAGGCCTTCGACGACCAGCCCGAGCGTTGGATCGACGTGCGCTGGGACATCGACGAGCGCACCAAGGAACGTTTTCCGGCGCGCATCTCGGTCACCGCCATCAATGCGCCCGGTTCGTTGGCCGACATCGCTCAGGTCGTCGCATCCAACGATGCCAACATCCACACGCTGTCGATGATACGCACCGCACCCGATTTCACCGAGATGCTGATCGATCTCGAGGTCTGGGACCTGAAGCACCTCAACCGGCTGCTGTCGCAGCTCAAGGACAATTCGAGTGTCAGCGATGCGCGGCGTGTGAATGGATGAATAGAAGGTGCTCTCACTGCCATTAACCATTCACCCTTCACCACTCGCCAAGGGGGACCGAACAATGAACACCGACGAAGTGCTGGACATTTTCCGCGAGGCCGGCGCCGTGCTCGAAGGGCATTTCATCCTGACGTCCGGACTGCGCAGTCCGGTCTTCCTGCAGAAGGCCCGCGTGTTCATGCATGCCGACAAAACCGAGCGCCTGTGCAAGGCGCTGGCCGAGAAGATCCGCAAGGCGGTGCCGGGCGGGATAGACTACGTCGTTGGCCCGGCCATCGGCGGCCTGATCCCGGCCTATGAGACCTCGCGTCATCTCGGTGTCCCGGCGATCTGGGTCGAGCGGGAAGGGGGCGAATTCAGGTTGCGCCGCTTCGAGATTGCCAAGGGCTCGCGCGTCGTCATCGTCGAGGACATCGTCACCACCGGCCTGTCGATCCGCGAGACCATCGACTGCCTGCGCGAGCTTGGCGCCGAGGTCGTGGCCGCCGCTTGCATCATCGACCGTTCGGCCGGCAAGACCGATGTCGGCGTGCCGCTGATCGCGCTTGCCGAATATGAAGTGCCGGCCTATCCCGCCGACCGCCTGCCGCCGGAACTTGCCGCGATTCCAGCCGTTAAGCCGGGAAGCCGCAACATCTGACATCGCAATGTATGAAAACAGGCGCTTGAGCGCGTCGCTTGAATCTCTTTGCCGGAGACGCGCGCCGAGGTGACAATGATCGCCGGGATCGACCATTTCGTGCTGACGGTCCGCTCGCTGGAAGCGACCTGCGATTTCTACCGGCGGGTGCTCGGCATGCGGCGGCTCGACGAACCGAACCGGCCGACCGCGCTTCTGTTCGGCTCGCAGAAGATCAACCTGCACGAAGTCGGTCGCACCTTCGAGCCGAAGGCGAAGGCGCCGACGCCGGGTTCCGGCGATTTCTGCCTCGTGGCGGCAGTGCCGCTTGCCGAGGTCCAGGCCAGCCTCGAGGCCAATGGCGTGGCGATCGAAGTCGGTCCGGTCGAACGCACCGGCGCGCGCGGCAAGATGATGTCGGTCTATTTCCGCGATCCGGACGGCAATCTGGTCGAGGTCAGCGAGTATCAACTCGGCTGAGATCGAGCCGCATGGCGCAGCGCTGGCCCGTAGGCATGCCGTGCCTGGCCTCGTCGTCGAGCAGGCTTGCCAGCCGTTCGTCAATCTCGGCGTCTTCCAGGATGCGAAATCCGGCCTTGCGATAGAAGGGCGCGTTCCAGGCGACGGCGCGAAACGTGGTCAGCGCCCCGGCGTCCTCCGCCCGCGCCGGTCTAACGGTCATCATCGGCTCCGCATCCGGGTTGTTTTCCTCAGTTTCGCCAGAATGACGCTGTTGTTACAGGCTGCGGCAGACCATCGCGGCGGCGTTCGTTGTTGCGCGGCCCGGTCGTCGCTATATCAAAGCTTGTTGCCTTTCTGCGCCCTCGAAGCGCAAGATGTGTTTGCGCGACCCGGTGGGTAGGGGCAGCGCGTATTGGACCGGGAACTGGAACAGAGTGCTTTTTCGACGCCGAGAGCCTGATGGCTTCCTGGAACAGGTGCGTACTTATCTTTGGCCGCGCCGCTCGTTCTCGCGTTCCGTGCAGTATTTCTCAAAACGCATCCTGCGGCTGAAGGCGACGCCGCATTCCGTCGCCGCCGGTGTCGCCGCGGGCGTTTTCGCCTCCTTCTTCCCGCTTGGCTTCCACTTCATCGTCGCCGCCGTGCTGTGCTGGATCATCGCCGGCAATCTGGTCGCGGCAGCGCTCGGCGCGGTGTTCTTCGGCAATCCGCTGACCTTCCCGCTTTTGTGGGGCGCGTCCTGGGAGATCGGCAAGCTGCTCCTGCATGAGCATCTGCCGAAGCACGGCCCGCCCGAGCATCTGGGCGAAATGATGCACAAGCTTTCCTTCGCCAAGCTCTGGCACCCCATTCTGGAGCCGATGCTGATCGGCGCGGTGCCGCTCGGCCTGGTCTTCGGGCTCCTGTTCTACGCCATCACCCGCTGGGGCATGACGGTGTTTCGCGAGCAGCGCCGGAAGCGCATGGCCGAGCGTGCCGAGAAGAAAGCGCGGCAGGGCCGACGGGAAGTGCCGGCGGAATGATCATCGGCATCGGCAGCGACCTGATCGACATCAGACGTATCGAGAAATCGCTGGAGCGGCACGGCCAGCGCTTCGTCCAGCGCATCTATACCGAGGTCGAGCAGGCCAAGTCGGAAAAGCGTGCCGCCCGCGCGGCTTCCTATGCCAAGCGCTTCGCCGCCAAGGAAGCCTGTGCCAAGGCGTTGGGTACCGGCATGGCCGAGGGCGTGTTCTGGCGCGACATGGGGGTGGTCAACCTGCCGAGCGGCGCGCCGACCATGGCGCTGACCGGCGGCGCCGCGGCCAGGCTGGAGAAAATCCTGCCGAAAGGCCACCGCGCCCTCATCCATCTCACCATCACCGACGATTTCCCGCTTGCTCAAGCCTTTGTGATCATCGAGGCAGTGCCCGCCGAACAAGCGCCACATTGATTCCATCTGACCACGAGCGGCATGACGTTGCCCAGCGCCCGCCGAGACTCTATACCAACATCGCACAATCGAGGACGACATGAGCGTGGCTGAAAAATCGCAGAAGAAATCCGGCGGGCTTGGTGAGACCTTTTCCGTCATCATCCAGGCTCTGCTGCTCGCGCTCGTCATCCGCACGCTGCTCTTCCAGCCTTTCTCCATTCCGTCCGGCTCGATGCGGCCGACGCTGCTCGAAGGCGACTATCTCTTCGTCACCAAATGGGCCTATGGCTATTCGCGTTACTCGTTGCCCTTCGGTCCCGATCTCTTCTCGGGCCGCATCTGGGGTTCCGAGCCCAAGCGCGGCGACGTGGTGGTGTTCAAGTTCCCGCCGGATCCGTCGGTCGATTACATCAAGCGCGTCGTCGGCCTGCCCGGCGACAAGATTCAGGTGAAGGACGGCCAGCTTTTCATCAATGACGTCGGCGTGCCGCGCGTGAAGACCGGCCAGATCGACAATCCCGATGTCACCGAAGAAAACCGGCCGATCGATGTCTACCGCGAAACGCTGCCGAACGGCGTCAGTTACGACACGCTCGACATCAATTCCGATTCGATCGGCGACAACACGCGCGAATTCGTCGTGCCGCCTGGGCACTATTTCATGATGGGCGACAATCGCGACAATTCCTCCGACAGCCGCTTTGCCGTCGGCTATGTGCCGGCCGAGAACCTTGTCGGCCGCGCCAACCTCATCTTCTTCTCGATCGCCGGCAAGGCGAGCCCGCTCGAGATATGGAAATGGCCGTCGTTGATGCGCGCCGGGCGCCTGTTCCATTTCGTCCACTAGAGCGATGGCGGCCAGCAAGCGTTTGACCGCCGATGCCCTTGCCGAAGCGCTTGTCGAGCGCACCGGCCATGTCTTCGCCGACCGCCAGCGCCTGCAGCGGGCGCTGACCCATGCCAGCGCCCGTTCGACCCATGCCGGCGTTGACTATGAGCGGTTCGAATTCCTTGGGGACCGTGTTCTCGGCCTCGTCGTGGCCGACATGCTGCTCGCCTCCTTTCCCGATGCCGCCGAAGGCGAGCTTTCGCTGCGCCTCAACGCGCTGGTCAATGCCGAGGCGCTGTCGGAAATCTCCGAACAGATCGGCCTGCCGGAATTGGTGCGCGCCGGTTCCGATGTGCGCAATCTCGAGGGCCGCAAGCGCACCAATCTGCGCGCCGATGCGCTGGAATCGCTGATCGCCGTGCTCTATCTCGACGGCGGGATGGACGCGGCGCGCGCGTTCATCCACCGCTACTGGCAGCCGCGCTCGCAGGCGATGGGCGCTGCCCGCCGCGATGCCAAGACCGAATTGCAGGAATGGGCGCATCAGGCCGCCGCCGGCGCCGTGCCCGCCTACCATATCGACGGCCGTGACGGACCGGACCACGACCCGGTGTTCACGGTCAGCGTAAAAGTCGGCTCTTTCGCGCCCGCCGTCGGCAGCGGCCGCTCCAAGCGCGAGGCCGAGCAGGCCGCGGCGGCTACTCTTTTGCTGCGCGAAGGCGTATGGAGCGCGGCATGACAGAAACGGAAACCACTCAAGTCCCCGCGACGCGCTCCGGTTTCGTAGCGCTGATCGGCGCGCCAAATGCCGGCAAGTCGACGCTGGTCAACCAGCTCGTCGGCGCCAAGGTGTCGATCGTCACCCACAAGGTGCAGACCACCCGCGCCATCGTGCGCGGCATTGCCACGCATGACAACGCGCAGATCGTCTTCGTCGACACGCCGGGCATCTTCAAGCCGAAGCGGCGGCTGGACACGGCGATGGTGACCACCGCCTGGGGCGGCGCCAAGGATGCCGATGTCGTAGTGCTGCTGATTGACGCCGAGCGCGGCATCAAGGGCGATGCCGATGCCATCCTCGACCGGCTGAAGGACGTCAGGCAGCCGATGCTTCTGGTTCTCAACAAGGTCGACCGCGTCAAGCCGGAAACGCTTCTCGCCCTGGCCGCGACCGCGAACGAACGCGTGCCCTTCAAGCGCACTTTCATGGTCTCCGCGCTGACCGGCTCCGGCTGCAAGGACCTGCTCGATTATCTCGCCGAGACGCTTCCGGCCGGTCCCTGGTACTATCCGGAGGACCAGATCTCCGACCTGCCGATGCGCCAGCTCGCGGCCGAGATCACGCGCGAAAAACTTTATCTGAGACTGCATCAGGAGCTTCCCTATTCCTCGCATATCGAGACCGAGAAGTGGGAAGAGAAGAAGGACGGCTCGGTGCGCATCGAGCAGGTCATCTATGTCGAGCGCGACAGCCAGAAGAAGATCGTGCTCGGCCACAAGGGCGAGACGATCCGCGCCATCGGGCAAGCCGCGCGGATGGAGATCGCTGGCATTCTGGAGCAGAAGGTGCACCTCTTCCTGTTTGTGAAGGTGCGCGAGAACTGGGGCGACGACCCCGAGCGCTACCGCGAGATGGGGCTGGAGTTTCCCCATTGATGCATGCCGCGTAGAAGGACCCGGCAACGGGCCAGCGACATTGCATAATCCAAAGATAACCATCGATACCGATCTCGTCCGCCGGCTGGTCGATGCACAGTTTCCGCAATGGCGGCATCTGCCGGTCAGCCCGGTCGAGTTCGGCGGCTGGGATAACCGCACCTTCCATCTTGGCGATGAGATGACCATCAGGCTGCCAAGCGCGGCCCCCTATTCGCTGCAGGTCGAGAAGGAGCATCGCTGGCTGCCGAAACTTGCGCCGCTCCTGCCGCTGCCCATTCCAACGCCATTGGCCATGGGCGAGCCGGCGGCGGGGTATCCCTGGCATTGGTCCGTCTATCGCTGGATCGAGGGCGAGACGGCGAGGAATGCACGCATTGCCGATCTCCCCGCGTTTGCCGTCGCGCTCGCTGATTTCCTTGTCGCTTTGAGGGGCATCGAACCGACGGACGGGCCCGCGCCCGGCCAGCACAATTTCCATCGCGGTGGATCGCTGAGTGTCTATGACGGCGAGGCGCGGCAGGCCATCGCCGCGCTCGAAGGCCGGATCGACACGCAAGCCGCGACCACCGTGTGGGACGCGGCACTCGCCGCCACCTGGCATGGCTCGCCGGTCTGGTTCCACGGCGATGTCGCCTCGGGCAATCTTCTGGTCGAGGACGGCAGCTTGAGCGCCGTCATCGATTTTGGCACCTGCGGCATCGGCGACCCATCCTGCGATCTTGCTATAAGCTGGACGTTCTTCGAAGGCGAAAGCCGCGAGGCTTTTCGCACCCGCATTGCCGTCGATGACGCCACCTGGGCGCGTGGTCGCGGCTGGGCGCTGTGGAAGGCGCTGATCACCGTCGCCGGCCACGACGCCAACCAGGCAGAGGCCGAAAGGCAGCGCCGCGTGATCGACGCGGTGCTTGCCGATCATCGGCGCTGGGTTACGGGACTACAATAGGCCTTTGCCGCTGAAATCAGCTGCAAAGGACGCCAGTGGCATCACAAGCGTCAGCGGCCGCTCCAAAAGTGGCTCGGCTCCATATCCGCGGTACCAGCTAGCGGCGCGCTCGCTCTTGGCATCGATGATCAGCAGGAGGCCGCCGCTTTCGGCCGCAACCCGCAGGCAGCGCAAGGCCGCTGCGGCGAGGAGTTGGCCACCGAGCCCTTGTCCGGTCACGGTCAGATCGGTTGCAAGGCGGGCAAGCTTGAAACCGGACACTTCATGTCGGGCGAGCCCCTTGGTCAGGGTCGCTGGCACTTGCTCGTGGGCAACGGCGGACGGAGCGATCGTATAGAAGCCAAGAATGCGGCTTGGATTTGCGCCGTCGACAGCACAAAACGTTTTCGATGCGTTTTGCTCATGGCTCTGCCTGGCGAAGCGCCGCAGAAAATCGTTCATCTGCTCGTCGCCGCAGTCGAAGGACGCACGATCATGCGATTTCGAAATCGGCTCCTCGTGCCAACCTGGCAGCGTCATATGGTGTCAGGAAGCGCTGCGATGGCAGCCCGCAACTTCGCGTTGGGCTTAGGCGGATGCTCAAGCAAATCGAGAATACGCTTGAAATCGTGCTCGGAGACCTCAATTTTCTCGACCGCCTTGATCACGGCCTCAGCCTCGGGCAGCACTTTGTCGAGGATGAAGTCGGTCATATCCTTGTTCGACAGCGCCGCCGCGCGAGCTATCATGGCCTTTTGCGCCGGCCGTATGCGGATGTTGAAACGCTCGGATTTGTCGGTAGCTATTTTGGGCATGGGTATCTTCCTTCACGTCAAATATAGCGTACGCACATCATGCGTACAACTCTTCCCTCTCTTGATTTCACCACCCAACGGGTGAAAAGCTCTACTCATGGAATGGCGCGACGAGGGAATCGTTCTCGGCACTCGCAGGCATGGCGAAACCAGCGCCATCCTCGAGGTGATGACGCGTGTCCATGGCCGCCATCTCGGTCTGGTGCGGGGCGGGCGCTCGCGCAAGCAGCAGCCGGTGCTGCAGCCCGGCAACCGCGTCGATCTTCTGTGGCGGGCGCGGCTCGACGAGCATCTCGGCATCTTCCAGGCCGAAGCGATCGAGATGAACGCTGCGCGGCTGATGGACAGCGCCGTCGCCGTCTACGGCCTGCAGACCATGGCCGCGCATCTGAGGCTGCTGCCCGAGCGCGACGCCCATGGCGGCCTTTATGAGGCGCTCGCCGTGATGATTTCGCACCTGGACGATGCCGACGCGGCGGGAGAGCTGGTGGCGCGCTTCGAGCTGCTTATCCTCGATGAACTGGGCTTCGGCCTCGATCTCAGCCAATGCGCGGCGACCGGCACCAGGCAGGATCTTGCCTATGTCTCGCCGAAATCCGGGCGCGCCGTGTCGCGCGAAGCCGGCGCGCCTTGGCACGACAAGATGCTGGCGCTGCCCGCCTTCCTGCAGCGCGGCTCCGGCCTGCGCGCCGATGCGGCAGCCCTGGAGGACGCGTTCCGGCTGAGCGGCTTCTTCTTCACCCGTCACGTCTACGAGCCACGAGGCCTCGAGCCGCCCGATGCTCGCGCCGGCTTCCTCGCCGCGCTGCGCCGGCATCATGCCTCGGTGAGGGCGATTGCGGGCGAGGCAGGATAGCGAGGCAGCCGCCTATTCGGCGCTGCGTCGCTCCAGGAAATCGTCGAGCATGGGGCGTTGGCCCTTGAGAATTTTGACGCCGGCTTCGGGCAGCGAAAACCAGCCGGCCTTGTCGACTTCAGGAAACGCTTTCATGGTCCCCGATTTCGGCGGCCACTCCATCGTGAACATATTGCTCCTGACGGCATCCGCATCGATGTCCGCGTCGACGCTCCATGCGATGATGATCTTCCCGCCCGGCTGCTTGTAGCTGCCGAGCGGCCGGAAATCGCCGTCGACGGTGACGCCGAGCTCTTCTTCGGCTTCCCGCTTGGCGGCCTCGAGCTCATCCTCGTTATCGCCGATCAGTCCTTTCGGGATGGTCCACGCGCCTTCATCCTTTCTTGCCCAGAACGGCCCGCCCGGGTGGACGAGCAGGAATTCGAACACACCGGCGGTGCGCCTGTGGATCAGCAGGCCAGCGCTTTTTTGCGGCATCCGTCACCTCGCGGCATTTGCTTCGCCCGCGCGAGAATAGCATGAGTATTCCGCGGCAGAGGTCACGTAATCTCGCCGGCAATGCCGACGCCTCGGCGGCCCGACATTGGATAAACCGGCAAGTTGCTGGCAATCGACGACGAAACATGCTCGATCTTGTCAGTGCATGTCGCCCAAAAATGCACAGCGGTTCGGGGGAACGACATGCACCAAAACAATGACTAAAGGCGCGTCGCCTGATTCCGTTTCGGCGCGAGGCGCCTTTAGCCGGCAAGACGCTGATTTGCACCAGCCGTCTCATTGCCGCATTCTCTGGCCACGACCGGTCTGGTTTTGAGGGAAACCGCCATGTTTTTCAGCCTGATCGCCATTGCCGCCGTCATAGCTCTTTTCGTCATCGTGTCACGACAGCAGAACCGCATTGCGCTGGTCGAGCGCGAGCTCGGTATCCTGCGCGGCCTTGTGCAGCCTGGAGCTTCGCTGTCGGCGCCCAGCGCGGCGGACGCCGCGCAGGAAAGTCTTCCCGAGGAGACCAAGGCAGCCGCGGCGCCTGCCGCGCCGTTGGCGGATGGCGCGATCGTGGCCGAGGAGGTCGTCGCGACGCCCGAGACTGCCGAAGGCGAGGCCGTGGCCGGACCCTGGACGAAGGGCAAGGCGGCCCCGGTGCAATCCGCCGAACCGGCGCAACCCGCCACCGTAGCCGAGACGGCCGCGGCCGGATCCCCCGAGGCCCCCAAGGCGGCGCGCCAAACCGATGTCGAAACAGCGCTGGGCACTCGCTGGGCAGTCTGGGTCGGCGGCATCGCGCTGGCGCTGGGGGGCCTGTTTCTGATCCGCTACACCATCGAGGCCGGCATTTTCGGCCCTGGCGTGCGCCTCGCCATGGCCGGCATCCTCGGCCTGGTGCTGATTGCCGGCGCCGAATTCATCCGCCGCACCGGCTTCAGGGTGCCGGTGCAGGGCGCCGCCGGCGCCTACATCCCCGCGATTCTGACCGGGGCGGGCGCCTTCATCCTGTTCGGCACGGTCTACGCGGCGCACGCCATCTATGGCTTCATCGGTCCGGCGACGGCTTTCGCGCTGCTTGGTGTCATCGGCGTCGCGACCATTGGCGCTTCGCTCCTGCATGGCCTGGCGTTGGCCGGCATCGGCCTCGTCGGCGCCATGGTCACGCCGGCGCTGGTCGCCTCGGAAGCACCCAATCCCTGGGCCTTGTTCGTCTATCTCGCGATCGTGCTTGCCGCCACGGCGGCAATCGCCCGCATCCGCGACTGGAGGGCGCTGGTGGCCGCGGCCTTTGCCGGCACCGGCGTCTGGACCATTCTCTATATGGTCGACGCGCCGCAGGTGAACCTCGCCGCCGTCCTGTTCATCAGCCTGGCGACGCTCGCCGTGCTGGCTTTCGTCTGGCTCGGCCTTTTTTTGGTTACTGGCCGCGACGATACGGCGCGCGGCTTCGACTGGCCTTCGATCCTGCCCGGCTTCTTCATCGCCTTGAGCGCGCTCGGCCTGTCCGTCGATCCGGCCTTTGCCGGCGCCGGCGATGCCTTGCACGGGGCGATCCTGTTGGCCGCGCTGGTCGCGGTGGCGCTCTACCGGCCGCGCGCGCTTCCGCTCGTCTTTGCCGCCGGCATCGCGACCGTGATGATCTATCTGGGTATCATCCCGCCCGCCACGATCGGCCCGAATGCGCTCGATGTCGGGCTCGACGCTCAGCCTTTGGCGTCGTCCGACGTGCTGACTTTCCGCATCGGCGTCGCGCTCGGCATGATCTTCCTCGCCGCCGGTTTCTGGGCGGCACGCCGCTTCGCCGCCGCCGCTCCATTGCGCGCAGCCTGCTGGGCAGCCTGGGGCGTCATTGCGCCGCTGGTGGTGCTTCTGACGCTGTGGTTGACCTTCGGCGATATCGACCGCGATCTCGGCTATGCGCTGCCGGCCCTGTTGCTGGCGCTCGCCTTCGCCGCCGGCGGCGAATGGATCGCGCGCGCCGAGGAGCCGCCGCTGGCCGGCGGCCCGGCCGTCTCATTTGCGCTCGGCGGCGCCGGTGTCGCCGGCCTGTTGATGCTGCACATGGCCTTCGGCTCGGGCTGGACGACCGTGCTGCTTGGAGCTGCCGCGATCGTCCCGGCGCTGGCCACGCGCTGGCGCTCTTACCCCGTGCTGGGCTGGATCGCAGTGGGCGCGGCGGTCGCCGTGCTCGGCCGCGTCGCCTTCGATCCGGCCATCGTCGGCGCGGCGTCTCTCGCCAGGACGCCGGTCTTGAACTGGCTGCTGCCGGGCTATGGCGTGCCGGCGCTCGCCTTCGGTTTCGCCGCCTGGCAGCTCGCCCGCACCACCAATGGCCGGCCGCGCCTTGCCATGGAGGCGGCGTCGGCCCTGTTCGCACTGCTTACCATTGCCATGCTGGTGCGCCATGCCATGCATGGCGGCGTCATCGACACCGGCACCGTCCCTCTTGCCGAACAGGCGATCTACACGCTGATCGCGCTCGGCGCCGGCGCCATACTGGTCGCCATCGACATGCGTTCGCCGAGCTCGGTCCTGCGTTATGGCTCGATGACCGCCGGCGTGGTTTCGGCCGGCCTGATCGCCGTCCAGCATTTCGTCGTGCTGAACCCGCTGCTGACGGACGAGTCGACCGGCACGGTTCCCGTCTTCAACCTTTTGTTTCTCGCCTATCTGCTGCCGGCGGGCGCCGCCGGGGCGCTGGCACTCTATGTCCGCGACAAGCGCCCGCGATGGTATGCGGCAATGCTCGCGCTGATCGCCGCGCTGCTTGCCTTCGCCTATGCCACGCTCTCGGTGCGCCGCCTGTTCAAGGGCGAGTTCATCGCCCTGTGGAGCGGGCTCGGCCAGCTCGAGACCTATACCTACTCCGCGCTCTGGCTGGTCATCGGCGTTGCGCTGCTTACCGCCGGCGTCCGGCTGAAATCGCAGGTATTGCGCATCGCGTCGGCGGCGCTGATCGCGGTTGCGGTGCTGAAAGTCTTCCTCTTCGACATGTCGGAACTCGAAGGCGTGCTGCGCGCGCTGTCCTTCATCGGTCTGGGTGCCGTGCTGATCGGGATAGGGCTGTTCTATCAGCGGCTGCTGACAAGGGCGGCGAGGGAAGCGTGAGAGGCTGGAGCTCCTTGGGTCGTTGCGGCTATTTTCGAACGATCCCGCGCAGCCGGCGCTGGTCGGCTGCCTCTTTGATGAGGCCAGCAATCTTTCGAACGAATGCTGGACTGAAAGAACCGATGGGTTTCACCGTGACGAGGTCGTAAGCTTCGTCGGTCCGCACCCGGTTGTACTCGTCGAGGATCAGCCATGACGGAAAATCGAGGCCGCCCCTCCGACACTCGATCTCACTGACTGCAATATACGTGCGGATCGCGTCGGGTTGCTGCGACGTAAGCGGGAACAGGAACAGCGCCGCCGGCGTAGTCGGAGTTCTGACCACGACGCAGACAGGACGCGCATTGCGGCCGGATTCTTCACCAGCATCAGCCTGCCGCGCCCACAAATAGTAGTATCGAAGCAGGTCGCCGGGTTTAAACATCCGGCTCGTCACCGACTATGATGGCTTCCAACCCCGACATCAGTTCGTCGTGGACCTCGTCCGGTGCACCCTCCAGCGTGTAAGCGGCGGCATGAGACGAACCGACGAGTTGCCGGTATTGTCTGGCCGATAGGATGATCAGCTTCTCCTTGCCGCGTTTTGTGAGAGCGACGGGCTCAATCATCGCCGTTTCGAGGATTTCGCCCGACGCGCGGTTCATATCTGAAAAGGTGAATTGCTTCATTGGTCACCTCATACGTGATATACCTAGTATACCTATATTACGTAATTAAACAATCCGTCCTGCGCACTTTGAGTCGGGAATAAACCGGCCTGCGCCATCGTTTTGAATATGCTTGGGTAACCGCAGCGGTTGGGCCGCTTTGCGCTGACTGCTTGCACCGCGCCGCAAAGGCGCGTTCTATCCGGATGGAAGCGACCTCGAAACAAGCGGTCATGGACGACAAGAAGGCAGCGATCCTGAGCGAAATACCGCGGCTGCGGCGCTATGCGCGCTCGCTGCTGCGCGAGCGCGATTCCGCCGACGACCTGGTCCAGGATTGCCTGGAGCGGGCGCTCGTGCGGCTCGACAACTGGCAGACGGGAGAGAGCCCCCGGAGGTGGCTGTTTACGATCATGCATCACTTGTTCATCGACCAGATGCGCAAGGTCAACCGGCGAGGCGAGGCGGCGATACTGCCTCTCGAAGCCGGTGAGGCCCAAGCCGCGCCCGCCGATCAGGTCGAGACCATCGCCTCGCGCGAGATCATGGATGCCTTGCAGGCGATCAGCCCCGATCGCCGCGCGGCATTGGTGATGGTCGCCATCGAGGGCTTTTCCTATGCCGAGGCCGCCAACATCCTTGGCGTGCCGGCCGGCACGCTGATGTCGCGCATCGCGCGCGGCCGCGAGGAATTGCGAGGATTGCTCGACGACACATCGCGCCGCCGCTCGATAAGGATCGTCGAGAAATGACCCGCAGCGATTTTTCCGAACGCGATATCCATATGGCCCTCGATGGCGAGCTGCCGGGCGAGGAGCGCATGGCTTACGACGCCTGGCTCGAGACCAATCCCGAGATGAAGGCAAAGTCCGCGCGCTACATTGCCGATCGCGCCGCCATGCGCGCCGCCCTGTCCGGCGTGATGGACGAGCCGGTGCCGGCAAGGCTGCGGCAGGTCGTGCTTGGCGAGGCGCCTGCAAAAGCATCGCCCTGGCGCTCGCGCTGGTGGCTCTCGGCCGCGGCCGCCGTTGTGCTCGCTGTGGGCGGCCTCGGCGGCTATGTCGCCGGCATCGACAGCGTCAGCCGCGGCGACGACGGCGACGACCAGCTCGCCGAGCAGGCGATCGCCGCCCATGTCCTGTACGCCGCCGAGAAGCGCCATGCCGTCGAGGTCCCGGCAAGCGACAAGGACCATCTCCAGACCTGGCTGTCGAACCGAGTCGGGCTGAAGCTGGTTGCGCCCGACCTGGCGGCCGAGGGCTTCCAACTGGTCGGTGGCCGGCTGCTGCCGGCCGGCGGCCAGGGCAAGGCGGCGATGCTGCTCTACGAGGACGCCAAGGGCGAGCGAATCTCGCTCTTTGTCACCGCCGAATCGTCGGCGACGTCCAAAGGCACCTATACTGCCGAGGGGGGCGGACCGGAGGCGGTCTACTGGCTGGATAAAGGCTATGCTTGCGCCGTCGTCGGCTCGTTGCCGCCGGAGCGGCTGTCGGATGTCGCAAAAACCGCTTATGGCCAGCTCGTGGCAGGCATATCGAGCTGAACCGGCTGCCTTTTTCGGCGGCCGGCAGCCCTTTGAACGGCAGTCCTGTTCAAACGCTTTGCCCTTTCCAGCCGGGGCGGAAACTGTCACAATTCAGCCCTAATCAAGGAGCGATAGCGCTTGATGAATACTGGCGGTCCGGCCGGTGTTCGCGACGCATCCACCGGGGCCGTTTTCTTTAACCCAATCGAGGTTCTCCCAAGCCCGCATGCCTGCCGAGATCCGCAAGGCCCGTGCGTCAGACGTCGATGACCTCGCCGCCATCGAGAAGGCTGTTTTTCCGGGCGACAGGCTCTCGCGCCGCTCCTTCCGCCAGTTCATCGAACGCGAAACCGCCGAGATGCTGGTGGCTGAGAACGAGGGCCGTGTCGCCGGCTATGCGGTGGTGCTGTTTCGCAAGGGCAGCGGCGTGGCGCGGCTCTATTCCATCGCCGTCGGTCCGTTCTTCGGTCGGCTCGGCATCGGCCGCCTTCTGCTGGCGGCCGCCGAGGAAGCGGCCTTCGAGCACGACCGGCTGTTGCTGCGCCTCGAAGTGCGCGAGGACAATCAGCGCGCCATCCGTATCTACGAAGAGGCCGGCTATCGGAAATTGGGCCGCGAACCCGACTATTACGAGGATGGCGCGACCGCGCTGCGCTACGAAAAGACGCTGCGCGGCGACACGCCGACCGCGACCAGGGTGCCGTTCTACCAGCAGACCTGCGAGTTCACCTGCGGCCCTTGCTGCCTGATGATGGCGATGGCCAATTTCGACCGCGGCTTCGTGCCAGATCCGGTCATGGAGATTCGCCTGTGGCGCGAGGCCACCACGGTCTTCATGATGTCCGGCCCTGGCGGCTGCGAGCCCTTCGGCCTGGCCGTCGCCGGCTACGAGAGCGGGCTCGGCGCCGAGATATTCGTATCCTTCTACGGTGCCCTGTTCCTGCAGTCGGTGAGGAGCGAGGAAAAGCGCCGGGTGATGGAACTCGCCCAGGTCGATTTCCGCCGCCGTGCCGAACTTTACGGTATCCCTGTCAATTACCGTCCGTTCGGCATCGGCGACATCCGTGATGCCCTCGCCGGGGGCAAGCTGGTGGTGGTGTTGGTCAGCGGCTTCCTGATGTTCGGCAAGAAGGTGCCGCATTGGGTGCTGGCCATCGGCGACGATGGCGACCATATCCTGATCCACGACCCCTGGGTCGAGGATGAAAGGCAGGAAACGATCCTCGATGCCGCGAATATTCCGGTGCCCTACGACATCTTCATGAACATGGCGCAGTTTGGCCGCGACGGTTTGCGCGCCGCCATCACTCTGGGAAAACGCTGAGACAATGACCTGGGTTATCCTGACAGGCAGGCAGAACGATCTCGATCAGGTGGCCACACCCCACAAGATCATCACCAACCGCGACTATCTCGCGCATCCGGCGCTGTTCCGCGGCCAGCGGCCGAAGGTGATCAACCTGTCGAACAATTACGGCTACCAGAGCCGCGGCTACTACGCCTCGCTTCTCGCGGGCTCGCGCGGCCACAGGGTGATCCCGACCGTCGAGACCATGATCGACCTTTCGGAGCGCAAGCTCTACGAGCACGCGCTGCCGGAGCTCGAGCTTGCCTTGAACAAATGCCGCAAGGATCTCGGCGGGATTTTTCCGGCCAAGGTCGCGATCTTCTTCGGCATCGGCCCGTCGAAAGTATGGGATCGTTTCGCCAAATTGTTGTTCGACTGGTTCCGCGCGCCGGCGCTCGAGGTCCATATCAAGGACAGCGCCGAATGGGCCTCGATCCGCAAGATCGGCTTCCTGCCGCTTGCCCGCATGTCCGAGGATGAGGAAGAGTTCTTCCTGCAGTGCCTGGACACTTACACCAACCGCGAATGGCGCGACACCAAGGGCCGCACGCCGGCGCGCTATACGTTCGCGACGCTGGTCGACCCGCATGAGGAACTGCCGCCGTCGGAGATTTCCTCGCTGCGCTATTGGGCGAGAATCGCCGAGAAGATGGGCGTCGAGGTCGAGCCGATCACCAGGAAGGACCTCGCCAAACTCGCTAACTACGACGCGCTGTTTATCCGCGAGACCACGGCGATCTCCAACCACACCTACCGCTTCGCGCGCCGCGCCCAGCAGGAAGGCATGCCGGTGATCGACGATCCGCTGTCGATGATCCGCTGCACCAACAAGGTCTATCTCAACGAGCTGATGACCTACAACAAAGTGCCGGTGCCGCCGACGGTGATGATTGCCGGCACGTCCGACTTCGAGGTGGCGGCGCAAACACTGGGTTTTCCGCTGGTGCTGAAGATCCCCGATTCGTCTTTCTCGCGCGGCGTCAAGAAATGCGAGAACATGGCGGAGCTGACCAAGCTCGCGACCGAATGGCTGGACGATTCCGATCTCTTGATCGCGCAGAAATTCATCCCGACCGAATATGACTGGCGCGTCGGCGTGCTCGGCGGCCAGCCGCTGTTTGCCGTGCATTATCTGATGGCGAAAAAGCACTGGCAGATCGTCAACCACAAAGCCAGCGGCAAGCCCGACCAGGGCGGCATCAAGACGTTCACGCTGAAGCAGACGCCGCCGCATGTCGTCGAGACGGCGGTGCGGGCGGCAAAATGCATCGGCGACGGGCTCTACGGCGTCGACCTCAAGGAGACCAAGGACGGGGTCTTCGTCATCGAGGTCAACGACAATCCCAACCTCGACCATGGCTGGGAGGATTCCGGCGAGAAGGACGAACTCTGGGTGCGGCTGACGCAGTGGTTCCTGGAGCGCCTGGAAAGGCCGGACAAGTAGCGGCGGGAGAAGAGGAACTGGGGAACTGAAATTGAAGAATTGAAGAATTGAAGAATTGAAGAATGGAGTGTCTGGCGGAACCATCCGTCCTCGCTTTCTCAGCTCCTCGTTTCCTGATCTCCTCAGTTCATTAGTTCCCCAGTTCCTCAATTCCCCAAGTCGCAATCACTCAAACCGAGGGAAACAAATGCTGTTCCTAGTGATCGAGGACTTTCATGGCGCGGACCGCAAGGAGATCTATCGCCGCTTCCGCGACAAGGGCCGGCTGAAGCCCGATGAGCTCGTTGTCCACCACTCCTGGATCGCGGCCGATATGAGCCGCTGCTTCATGTTGGTGGAGGCCGATGACGTCACGATCCTGCAGCGCTGGGCCATCGAGTGGAACGACCTCGTCGAGTTCGAGATTGTTCCGGTAGCGACGAGCAAGGACATGGTCGCGGCGCTGGCCGGGCATCTCTAAGCGAATATCCTGGCCCGCCGTTTCTTCAATTTGCGCAGAACTGCCTAACTGCGTCTTAAGCCCGGCTTGCTATTCCGCCTATATTGTGGATTGCCCAGAGGCTCTAAAAAGATGATCAGGCTGTTTCAATCGGGCAATTGCGGCCAAATTCTTTACCTCGTTCTTTTGGTCTTCTTGATTGGGTTTGATTTTGCCAAGGACCCTATCCAGCATTTTCTGGTCGGGACCAAAGAGAACATTCAAAGGCAGATCTATGCGGCTGACGGCAACAGTATGGCCCTGAGCCAAAAGTCCTTTGTCGAGGAACTGAGGACGCCGGACTATGGGATGCACGATAAGCCGAAATCCGCCGAGCAACTTGCTTCCGGCATGGTCGCCAGAGGGCTCGCTATGGAGGCAAAGAGCTCCGCCATCGGCACGGTCTATATCTCCATCCTTGTGGCGATGGGCTTTGCCACCATCGTCGCGATCATTTGGATGGTATTCGCCCGCGTGCGCGACATTGGTTGGCCGGCCGCGGTAGGGTTCGGCGTTCTTGCGCCGAAGCTTGCAATTTCAGTTCTTCCCGGCAGTCTTCCGCCGCCGGCCTTTGACATCCTGCAATACAGCTTCATCGCCGCGATAATCGTGCTTGGGTTCGTGCCGGGTGGATTTGCCCACGGACCGCGTGCCGAACCGGCTCGGCAGGCAATCATACCCGAGCCGGCGCGTCGTGCCCCTGGCCAATTCGGTCAAAGACGGCGCTGAGCTGCGGCGCCAAGCGCCGGCGATCCGACCGCGCGCACGCATTCCCCAATCAGCCATTCGCGGAACGCCGCCACGATATCGCGTCCGGCGCCGCGTTCCGGGATCGTCGGGCAGTAGGGCTGGCGCGACTCCAGCGATCTGGCAACGGGCCGGACCAGCCGGCCGTCTTCCAGCGCCTGGGCGCAGTAGGCGCCTTGCGCCTTGCGCCAGCGCCATGCCCAGCCCTGAAATGGCGAGATCGAGCGCTGCCCGCGACGAATACGCGGAGAGACCGCTCTGCATTGCGTGGTCCGCTTCGCTTCCCCGTCGCCTCGAAGCAGTTGCGCCAGGATGGGAAAGATGCGCCGGTCGGTCCTCAGTCGGTCCGCGCAAGGAGGGAAGGGCGGCCATGACAATCCGAAAGATAGGATTACCTTACCTCTTTCGTGGAAATCCTCGTTTTTCGAGAGGTTTGTTTCTGGGTATCGTGATCTCATGAACGCAATCGACCACGACGCAGCCATCGACCATCGCTCCGTGATAGCCTCGCTGACGAATGAGGAGCGCAGCCGGCTGACCGGCAAATCGGATGGGCCGGCCCTCGTTCAGTTGGCGCTCCATCTCGGCGCGATCCTCCTCTTCGGCGCGCTGATCGCGGCCAAGGTGCCGTTCTGGCCGATCCTGATGCTGCCGCAGGGCATCCTGATCGTGTTCCTGTTCACGCTGCTGCATGAAACGGTGCACAGGACGGCGTTCGAAACGCAGTGGTTGAACGATACCGTCGCGCGCTTTTGCAGCCTGGCGCTCGCGCTGCCGGCCGACTGGTTCCGCTACTTCCACTTCGCCCATCACCGCTTCACCCAGGATCCCGAAAACGATCCGGAGCTGGCTTTCCCGAAGCCCGAGACGGTGCGGCAATACATCGTCCACGTCTCCGGCCTGCCGGTGTGGTGGGGGCATGTCAAGACGCTCTACACCAATGCAATTGGGCGCTGCCGCGACACCTACGTGCCGCCGAAGGGCTTGCCGAAGGTGAAGGCCGAGGCACGGGCGATGACCGCCTTCTATGTCGTCCTGCTGGCGCTTGCGGTCTGGTTCAGGGCCTCGGTGCTGCTCTATGTCTGGATGGTGCCGGCGCTGCTCGGCCAACCGTTCCTCAGGCTTTATCTGCTGGCCGAGCACGGCCGCTGTCCCTTCGTCGCCAACATGCTGGAAAACACCCGCACGACGCTGACCAACTGGTTCGTGCGCAAGCTCGCCTGGAACATGCCTTACCATGCCGAGCACCACGCCTATCCCGGCGTGCCTTTCCATCAGCTGCCGGAATTTCACCGCCTGATCGAGCGGCATCTCAAGGTGGTCGAGCCAGGCTATGTCAGCTTCCATGCGAAATATGTCGGGACGCTACGCTGACGGACGGTGTCACTCAGCCTGATTGGCGCAGCTGCGCCTGCGAGCGCAGGAGCCTGCCAATGTCGGACGCCTTGGCCGGCACGCCGATCAGAAAGCCTTGCGCCTCGCCGCAACCGGCTTTGCGAAGCATATCGAGCTGCGCTTCGGTCTCGACCCCTTCGGCGGTGACGGTGATGCCGAGCTCGGCGCCGAGCCTGATCACCGTGCGCACGATCGCCGCCGTGTCGCGCTTGTCGAGGTCGCGGATGAAGGAGCGGTCGATCTTGATCTTGTCGACGGGGAAGCGCCGAAGGTAGCCGAGCGAGGAATAGCCGGTGCCGAAATCGTCGAGCGCGATGCGCACGCCGAGACCGCGCAACTGGCTCAGCGTCTTCTGCACCGCGTCGCTTTCGTCCATCATCACCGTCTCGGTGATTTCGAGCTCCAGGCGGTTGGCCGGCAGGCCGGAAAAGGCAAGCGCCGAGATCACGCTGCGAGCGAAGCCCCCGCTCTTGATCTGCGCGGCCGAGACATTGACGGCCATGCGCATCTCCGGCGGCCAGTCCGCCGCCACGTTGCAAGCCTTGCGCAGCGCCCAATCGCCGAGCTGCACGATCCGTCCGGTTTCCTCGGCGGCCGCGATGAAGTTTTCCGGCGATACCAGGCCGCGCGACCGCGAGCGCCAGCGCATCAGGGCTTCCGCGCCGACAATTTTGCCGGAGCCGATGTCGAGGATCGGCTGGAAGTCGAGTTCGAATTCGCGCCTGGACAGCGCTGCCTCGAGATCGGCCTCGAGCGCCCGGCGCTCCCGCATCAGCGCATCCATGCCCTGCTCGAAGAAGCGGTAGACGTTGCGCCCTTCGCTCTTGCCCCGGTAGAGCGCCATGTCGGCGTTGGTGAGCAGCGTGTCGGCGTCGTGTCCGTCGCCGGGATAGAGCGCGATGCCGAGGCTCACGCCAACATGCATCTCTCGCCCCTTGTCGCGATAAGGCTTGCCGACGATCTCGACGATGCGCTTGGCGAGCTTTTCGGCGTCGGCGACGCTCTTGATGCCCGACTGGATGATGGCGAATTCGTCGCCGCCGAAGCGCGCCACCACGTCCTTGCTGCTGCGCACGGCCTGCTGTAGCCGCTTGGCGACGCATTTCAGCAGCCAGTCGCCGGCCGGGTGGCCGAACGTGTCGTTAACGGCCTTGAAGCGGTCGAGGTCGAGCGACAGGATTGCCAGCGGCTTTGCCTCGCCAAGCGCCTGGTCCAGCTTTTCGCGAAACATCGACCGGTTGGGCAGGTTGGTCAGCGTGTCGTGATGCGCAAGATGCGTCATGCGCTCTTCGGTGCGCCGGCGCTCGGTGACGTCGTCGAAGGTCACCACCCAGCCACCGCCGCTCATCGGCTGACGGACAACCAGAAATGTCCTGCCGTCGGCAAGATACCGGTAAGTCGAATGCATCTGCCCCGCCCGCAGGCAAGCTTCGGTCTTGGCGACTTCGCTGTCGACATCGATCTTTGTGTAGATGCCGAGCTCCAGCAGTCGTTTGAGCGCGTCCCGGTGCGTCGTGCCGAACGGGAAATCCGCCGCGGCTACGTTGTAGAGCTCCAGAAAACGCTGATTGCGCACGATCATCTTGCCGCCGGCGTCATACATCAGCAGGCCTTGCGACATGTTGGCTAAGGCAGCGTCGAAGCGGCGGTGCTGCTCCTTCAGCTCCTTTTCGGCGCGCCGTTGCACGGTCACGTCCTCGTAGATCGAGACCCAGCCGCCGGAAGCCAGCGGCCGGTGCGAGATGACGATGATGCGTCCATCCGCCAGAGCCTCCTCATAGGTCGAGGGCTTCGCGCCGTCGATATAGGGCTTGCGGACGGCATAGAGCTCCTCGGCGCTTTGCGAGGCGATGCCGATATCGACGCTGTGCTGGAGGATGTCGAAGAAGCGGATGCCGGGCTTCATCACCTTGGCGTCGAGGCGGAAGAGGTCGATGTAGTTGCGGTTGCAGATAATCATCCGCTCATCGGCGTCGAACATGCACAGGCCATGCGACATGTTCTCGACAGCCGCCGCGAAGCGCTCGTTCTGCGCGCGAAGTTCTTCGGCTATTCGTCGCACCGGGCCAACACCGGCCGCTCTTCGCTTGCCGGCGAACGAACCAGTCTTGACATGTGCGCGGGGCATGAGCACGCCTTCGGATCGTAACCGAACGCAAATACTGTCCTGCTCGCCGGTTAATTTAGCGTTCTATTAAGGGGTGGAATTGACCGCGCGCGAAGACTGGCGCCTGGTTTCCAGCGTCTTGAAACGCCTGAGAAAAGCTGTTTGCGCCCAAGTCACGGATTTTGGTGTGAAGTCGAAGCTATCGGCGGAGAAGCCGCGCGGCCGGCCGAAATACTCGGTCGCCTCAGCGGTCGAAAAGCCGGCCAGTAGCGTCGCCTCGTAATAGGCGGCGATCTGGTCGGCGCGCTTGATGTCGTTGCGCAAGGAGGCGGCGAGTTCCGCCGGCAGCGAGAAACGCAGATGGATCGCGCGCTGCAGGCGCAGCTCGCAATCCTTGTAGGAACCGCCCATCACCGATTTGAACGGCGAGATCATGTCGCCGATGACATATTCCGGCGCATCATGCAGCAGCGCTGCGAGCCGCGCCTCGGCCGGGGCTGCAGGCGCCAGTTCACCGTAGAGAGCTTCGACCAGCAGCGAATGCTGCGCCACCGAGAAGGCATGGTCGCCTCTGGTCTGGCCGTTCCAGCGCGCGACGCGGGCGAGCCCGTGCGCGATATCGGCGATCTCGATGTCCAGCGGCGAGGGATCGAGCAGGTCGAGCCGCCGGCCGGACAGCATGCGTTGCCAGGCGCGCGGCGGCGCGCCGGCCCGGTCGGCCGCCATCAGGCCCCCTCCGCGCTGACCGCACCTTCAGGGAAGGTGTACTTCACCCAGGCGGGAATGGCGAGCCTTACCGGAATCTCGCCCGCCGTGATCGCCTCGCCGGCATCCAGCGCCGCCTTGACGCGGTCGATGCGGGCAATGGCGAGCCCGGTCCGGTGGCCGACAGACCCGAGCGTGCCCACCAGTCGGCCGGCCACGGTTAGCTCGGTCCCGGCGGCGGGCAGGGGGCTGTCGGCCGAAGCGATTAGCACACGGCGCCGCGCGGTGCCGCGATGCTGCATGCGCGAGACCACTTCCTGGCCGATATAGCAGCCCTTCTTGAAACCGACGCCGCCCGTCTCGTCGAGCAGCACGTCATGCGGGAAGGCATCGCCAAGCTGGTAGTCGCTGCCGCTTTCGACAATGCCGTTGCCGATGCGCATGTTCAGCCAGCCATTCGGGTCGCCGCCGTCCCGCGCCTCGCCGCCATAAGTGCGCGTAACCGTGATATTTTGAAACCGCGTGTCGGAGAGCGCTGTTGAATCAAAACGTGAGGCGGTTGAATCATCACCCCATGCGACTGTGACAAGCACCTTATCCTGCTTGGCGATCTCGGCCTTTGCCCTTAGCCGGTAAAGCATCAGCCTGCGCACGAAGTCGTCGGCGATGTCGGCCCGGCATTCCAGTTGGAAGCCATCGTCGCCGGCGCGCGAGACCAGGAAATCGAACAGAATCTTGCCCTGCGGCGAAAGCAGCGCGCCAGGTTTTGCCTGGCCCCGGCCGAGGGCGTCGAGATCGGTGGTGAGGATGTTCTGCAAAAAATGCTCGGCATCGGGGCCTGACACGGAAATGAGCGCGCGGTCTTTGATTTGGGCAAAGGGCATGAGCGTGAAATCGGCCTGATCTTGCAAAACGTCCGGTCATTACGTAAGCCGGCCACACTCCCCCCGCAAGAGATTGGACCTGCCCATGGCAACCACCTTCGACCTCATCCTGACAGGCGGCACGGTGGTCAACCATGACGGCGAGGGACGGCGCGACATCGGCGTGAAGGCCGGACGCATCGCGCGGATCGGCGATCTCGGCCAGGCTTCGGCCGGCGAAACCATTGACTGCACGGGCCTGCACATCCTGCCTGGCGTCGTTGACAGCCAGGTGCATTTTCGCGAACCGGGGCTGGAGCACAAGGAGGATCTGGAAACCGGCTCCCGCGCCGCGGTGCTGGGCGGCGTCACCGCCGTCTTCGAAATGCCCAACACCAATCCGCTGACCACCAGCGAGGCAGCACTTGCCGACAAGGTGCGCCGCGCTACCGGCCGCATGCATTGCGACTTCGCCTTCTGGGTCGGCGGGACGCGCGACAATGCTCGTGATGTCGGCGAACTGGAACGGCTGCCGGGCGCGGCCGGCATAAAAGTGTTCATGGGCTCGTCCACCGGCGATCTTCTGGTCGAGGACGATGAAGGCGTCGCCTCGATCCTGCGCAACACCCGCCGCCGCTCCGCCTTCCACTCGGAGGACGAGTTCCGCCTGCGCGAACGGCTCGGCGAGCGCGTCGACGGCGATCCGTCGTCGCATCCCGTCTGGCGCGACGAGATCGCGGCGCTGCGTTGCACGGAGCGGCTGGTGCGCATCGCCAGGCGGACACGCGCGCGCATCCATGTGCTGCACATATCGACGGCCGAGGAGATCGTCTTCCTCGAGCAGCACAAGGATGTCGCGACCTGCGAGGCCACGCCGCATCATCTGACGCTGAGCGCCGACGACTATGCGCGGCTTGGCACGCTCATCCAGATGAACCCGCCGGTGCGGGCGCCACGCCATCGTGAAGGCGTCTGGCACGGCATTTCGCAGGGCATCGTCGATGTCCTTGGCTCCGACCACGCGCCGCACACGCTGGCCGAGAAGGCGAAGCCCTATCCGGCCTCGCCGTCCGGCATGACCGGCGTGCAGACGCTGGTGCCGATCATGCTCGACCACGTCAATGCCGGCCGGCTCAGCCTGCAGCGCTTCGTCGACCTTTCCAGCCATGGTCCTCAGCGCATTTTCGGCATGGCCAGGAAAGGCCGCATCGCCGCCGGCTACGATGCCGATTTCACGATCGTCGACATGAAGCGGCGCGAGACCATCACCAACGCGCAGGCCGGCTCCAGGGCCGGATGGACGCCCTATGACGGCAAAGAGGTCACCGGCTGGCCGGTCGGCACCATCGTGCGCGGCACGCGCGTCATGTGGGAAGGCGAGATCGCGACACCCGGCCAGGGCAGGGCGGTGGAGTTCTCCGAGGCGCTGCCGGCCTGATCCCGCCGACATTGGATTTGTTAAGTGCTCTGCATTATCTTGAGTGGGCTATGCCCGCGAATATTGCGCCGATCATTCCTGCGGAATTTCCTGAGCTCCAGGCGCTCGCCTGGAACCGCGATGTCGCGCGCCCTATTCCCGCGAAAGAGGCCTTTGCGCTTTACGAACGCGACTGGCGCTTTGTCGACCAAAAGCGCCTTACGGCGCGTGAGAAGCTGCTTATCATGAAATTGGCCGACGAATTCGGTCACGGCATCCTTCTGACCACTGCCTGAGCCATCGCAACAATCCTCGGCAGTAGGACGATCCGCTATGATCGTGTTTCTTCGCGCCCCCCTCTGCCCGGCAGGACAGAGGGGGGCGCTGTCCCGCCAGCCTTACCGAGTAAGGGCGAAATTCAATCCCCGGCGACGAAGAACAGCCACTGTCCCGTCGGCGTGATGCCGACGCGGTAGAAGATGTAGGCGCCGAACTGCTTCATGTCGTCATAGTCGCTGGCGGTGACCAGCTTGAACAATTCGACGCGCTGCCTGGCATCGAGCTTGTCGAGCGGCAGCGCGAAGAAATACGGCCAGACATAGAGTTCCTGCGGCGTGCCGGTGTCGACATGCACATAGCCGGCCGAAAGCACCTCTTCCAGGATGGCGAGGATTTCCTGGCCGTCGCCGTCGCCCGAAAGGCTCTTGAGGAAGGTGACCGGGTCTCCATCGATGTCGCCCAGCGACAGTTGCGTCATGGAATCGCCTTTGCCGATCAGCGGCCTCAGCTTCTCGATGTCGCCGGTCCGGCAGGCCTCGATGAGCAGCCCGTGCATGCGCTTGACTGGTTCGGGAAGCGTGTTGAGGTCGTAGACGACCGCGGGCGGCGGCGCGTCAGGGTCTGCGCGCGGGCTGGTGATGCCGCCATTGGCGGGCGGCGTCTCCGGCTCCGACTTGTCGGTGTCGTCGGCCGGCTGGCCGTCCGCGGGCTTGGTGCCGGGCGGCTCCGGCATCGGCACGGCAGCGCCGGGCGCGGCGCTGTCGCTATTGGCGGGCGGGGTGACCGGCGAAGGCACGTCCTCGCGCTGAATCTCGCTCAGCGCGTAGGAAGGCGTGCTGGTAAGGCACAGAGGCAGCGCCAGGCAGGAGGCGGCGATCAGGATGCTGAGGGCCAGCCCGCGCGGCCGACCTGACATCGAAAATCTCACCGCTTGCCTCTCCATGGTTCCCGGGCTCGGCCCGGCCGGCACATTGATGTCCGAGCGCATGGACATGATGCCCAAACGGCGCGTCAAAAGTCACTATCAAAAAGTCGCTGTCAAAACGGGTGGCTAGTGCTTCAGCCGTTCCGGCTCGAACGCGCCGGCGATCACTTTTTCCCGCATGCGGTCGAGCAGGGCAAGCGCCGAGGTCTCGCCATTGGCGCGCAACATCTCGCCGAAAGCGGTCTCCAGCGCCGCTTCGGCGATGATTTCCGGTTCGATGCCGGCCGACAGGCCCTCGGCCCACGCTTCGCTGTGGCTCTCCACGGCAGTCAGCCGCTTTTCTTCCCTGACCAAAGCGTCGATGTCGCTGACACCATGTTCCATTGCGATATCCACTTTCTACAAGCGTCGATCCGACGAGGGATCCGGCTTGGTCTGTCAGTTCGTCCGCAGTCTCAATTTAAGTCTTTGTAAATACGACATTTTTACGGTCGAAATCCACATTCCGGGCGAGACTGCCCTCAATTGATGCCAAGCTTAGCCGATTAGACCGGCTTGGGGCATCGAAACCTTCAGTTTGAGTTAATTCCACAACTGCGCGCTAACGTTTCATTAATACTGTTGCGCAAGTGCAACACATGATTGCACCAGAGCGGGACAGGACACAATAAGGCACGTCACATTGGCGCCGATTGCCCGCAACAAATCTGGGCAAAACGCGCAGCGGTCGAGCCGGTCTCAATTGCCGTAGCGGGAAGCGATGTCGCGCGACAGCGTCTCGCCTTCCTTCATGTAGCGGGCGATGGCCTCGGTCGCCGAAGGCGTGCATCGCGTGTAGGTGCCGCTGAAGGAGCGGTAGCCGCGGTTGAACGAGGCGATGAAGCGGGCGCGCCGGTCAGCATCGGGATTTTCCGATTCGAGCAGCTTTTCCATCTCGACCCGCCACTTGTCGCCCTTCTCGCCACACAGGTTGCGCAGGAAGTGCAGCGATCCCAGGACTTCCGCCAGCCGCATCAGCCCGGGCTCGAAAGGCGCCTCGGCGGCAGGCGCTGGGGACGCTGCGACGGTCATGCTGACGGCGAGGCACGCGGCGAGAAAAGCGGGAGCGCGGGTCATCAAAGCCTTGCGGTGAAAGGGCAGGGCTTTGTGGCGAAACATTTCGTCGCCTGCAAGGCCATTCTGGATGCTCACCGCCTTGTGCCTTGCGCTGACCCAAGCAATTCCTCGGCGACCGAGAACACATCGCCCGCAAGCGGCATTCCTGCCATTTCCGCCAGCGTGTAGAACGCAGCGGTCTCGGCATCGTCGCTGGCAACGGGCTCGCCGCCGGCATAGGCCGCGCCGAACACGGTCAGCAGGTAGTCGACCGCGTGGTTTTCAGCATGGCCGTCGATATGGATGTCGCGTAGCGGCCGGTAGCCTGTTGCCTCGAGCCCGGTCTCTTCCTGCAACTCGCGCGCCGCGGCTTGCGCAAGCGTTTCGCCCGGCTCGACCTTGCCGCCGGGATAGGCATAGAGCCCTTGCGACGGCGCCCGCGCGCGCTTGACCAGAAGCACGGTGCCGCCGCGCACGACGGCGACGGAAACGGCCGGTATGATCTTGCGCTGTTCCATGCGTGCCGATCTTTCTGCAGCCTTTTGTGGATCGATTGGGCGAATCCAGCTTTAGCCGTTGCGGCCTGGCGGTTCCATCGCCACTTTCATGGCACATCAACTGACGAGCCCGATCCATGTGCGGACGCTTTGCCCTGACCGCGACGCCGGACCAGACCGCCGCCTTGCTCGGCCTGGCCGAGCTGGAGGAATTTCCGGCGCGCTACAACATCGCGCCGACGCAGCCGGTGCTTATGGCGCTTGCCGGGCCGCGGCGGGAGCCGGGCTCGAACCTGCCGGATCGTCAGGCGATGCTGGTGCGCTGGGGCCTGATTCCTGCCTGGGTCGAGGACACCAAGGCGTTTCCGCTGCTCATCAACGCCCGCTCCGAAGGCGTGCTGCAAAAGGCTTCGTTCAAAACCGCCATGCGCCACCGCCGTGCTCTGGTGCCGGCCTCCGGCTTTTACGAATGGCAGCAGTCGGGCGGCAAGAAGGGCCAGCCTTACTGGATCCGGCCGAAGCGAGGTGGGGTGATTGCCTTCGCCGGCCTGATCGAGACTTACTCCGAACCTGGCGGTTCCGAGATGGACACCGGTGCGATCATCACGACCGAGGCCAATGCCGGCATCGCCCATATCCACGACCGCATGCCCGTGGTGATCGAGGAGTGCGACTTCGCCCGCTGGCTCGATTGCCGCACGCAGGAGCCGCGCGACGTGCTCGATCTGCTGAAACCTGCCGAGCCCGATTTCTTCGAGGCGATTGCGGTTTCAGACCTGGTCAACAAGGTCGCCAACACCGGGCCGGAGATTCAGGAACGGGGCGTCGTCGGGCCATAGGCCGAGAAGCCCAGGCGCCAGAAGCCCGGCGCGGACGAAAACCAAATGACGCTCTTTTAGCGAAGGCTGCTCGCCTCGAGAGGCTGCTTTGGGGCCTTCATCTCCAGGGCGCTTGTTTGCGCCCTCATCGCCGGCGTCCCCATGATCGGGGACCGTGCCGGTCGTTCTTGTCAGGCGGCGCGCGGCGAGACGATCTTCTGCGTCGGCTTCTTCTTCTTCGCGGTGTGAAGAAGCGCTGCGACGATGGCCGCCGGGCCGATCGCGCGGTAGTGGCTGGCGAGAGCCGGCTGCGTTTGTCGGTCCTGTTCCTGCTTGGTGCGAGCCATGATTCTCTCCCTGATAACGGTTTCGTGTTCAGCGTTTGTCGGCTGATTCCGACCAAATCGTGACTTCTGGCGGTCTAGTCGGCGAATGTTTCATCACTGTGCCGACATGTTTAATAAAATGTTTCGGCCTGTCTTTACCTGTGACCCAACGACATCTTTCCTGAGCGGAGCGACTTGACGGCAACACCCGCCGGCGCGATAAAGCCGCCCATGAAAACGTCTTTCGCCATTTGTGGCATTTGCATTATTGGCTAGCTTCGCGCTGGTCCGGACGTTTTCGCCTCATCTTTCCCCAGATCGGAAAAAACGCCCCGGCCAGCAGGCTGGAGCCTGATTTGCGCCGTCGGCGCAGAGCTGGTTCCAGTGAACCCAAATTAAGGACCGGGACCGCATGTCGGACGCATCGAAGGGCCTCAGCCTCTACAACACGCTGACGCGGGCGAAGGAACTTTTCGTTCCGATCGATCCGCACAACGTGCGCATGTATGTCTGCGGCCCGACCGTCTACGACTTTGCCCATATCGGCAATGCGCGTCCGGCGATCGTCTTCGACGTGCTCTTCCGTCTGTTGCGCCATCTCTACGGCGAAAGCCATGTCACGTATGTGCGCAACATCACGGATGTCGACGACAAGATAAATGCCAGGGCGCTGCGCGACTTCGGCGGCGACATCGCGGCCGGAAAGCTGTCGCTCAACGACGCGATCCGCAAGGTCACCGAAAAGACCGCCGATCAGTACCACAAGGATGTCGCCGCACTCGGTTGCCTTGAGCCCACCTACGAGCCGCGTGCGACCGAGTTCGTCGCGCCGCGCGCCGACGGCAAGGCCGACATGCTGTCGCTGATCCGGCAGCTGATCGAGCGCGGCCACGCCTATGTCGCCGGCGGCGAGGTGCTGTTCGACACCGCCTCGATGCCGGACTATGGCGAGCTCTCGAAGCGCAATCTCGACGAGCAGCAGGCTGGCGCGCGCATCGCTGTCGACGCGCACAAGAAGAACCCCGGCGATTTCGTGCTGTGGAAACTGTCGAGCCCGGAAGAGCCCGGCTGGGAGAGCCCGTGGGGCAGGGGCCGGCCCGGCTGGCACATCGAATGCTCGGCCATGTCGGCCGCCTATCTTGGCGAGGTCTTCGACATCCATGGCGGCGGCTTGGACCTGATCTTCCCGCACCACGAGAACGAGATTGCCCAGTCGCGCTGCGCCCACGGTACCAAGGTCATGGCCAATGTGTGGATGCACAACGGCTTCCTGCAGGTCGAAGGTCAGAAGATGTCGAAGAGCCTCGGCAATTTCTTCTCGATCCATGAGCTGCTGGAGACCGACACTTTCGGCAGCCGCGCCTGGCCGGGCGAGGTGCTCAGGCTGGCGATGCTGATGACGCATTACCGCGAGCCGATCGACTTCTCCGTGCGCAAGCTGGAGGAAGCCGAAAACACGCTGCGCAAATGGAAGCGCGCCGCAGACCTCGCGCCTGTGGCGGCAGAAGAATTGCCGGCCGAGGTGGTGGAAGCGCTGTCGGACGACCTCGCCACCTACACTGCCTTCCAGCGGCTGACGCAGCTCGCCGGCGAGGCGGTTGAGCACACCGGTGCCAATGAGAATACTGCCGCCGCTTCGCTGAAGACTGCGCTGGCCTTCCTCGGCTTCGATACGGGCGCGGCCAAGGTGGACGAGGAAGCGATCGCCAAGGCGATCGCCGATCGGCTGAAGTTTATCGCTGCCAAGAACTGGGCCGAGGGTGATCGAATCCGCAACGAGCTCCTGGCGCAGGGCGTGCAGCTGAAGGACGGCAAGGATCCGGTTACCGGCGAGCGCGTGACGACCTGGGAGATCAAGAGGTGAGCGACCTTGCGGGGTTGGCGAAAGCGTCGGCGACGGCCAATCTCCCCCCTTGCGGGGGAGATGTCCGGCAGGACAGAGGGGGGTGTGAAGGAACGCCAGCGCCTCAGCTTGCTCGCTTTGGCGACAACCATCTTCTGAGAGCGCAGCACTCCCGAGTTGCGGCCATGCTGGCGGGACAGCACCCCCCTCTGTCCTGCCGGACATCTCCCCCGCAAGGGGGGAGATTAGCCGACGCGTCCGGTTTCGCTAATCTCCAGCGGAAGGCGGTCTGAACATGGGCCACGACCGCGTTCCATCCCGTCAGCGCAAGAACGCCAAGTCCATGCGCCGCGCGATGACCGATGCGGAGCTGAAGCTCTGGAACGAGTTGCGCGCGCATCGCTTGATGGGCATGAGCTTTCGACGGCAGGTGCCGATTGGACCTTACATTGTTGACTTCGCATGTTCAGCGCATCGACTCATAGTCGAGGTAGACGGCAGCCAGCATGCCGATGCGGAACACTCACGATATGACGAGGCAAGAAGTGCATATCTAAGCGCAAGCGGCTGGACCATCCTGCGCTTCTGGAACGACGACGTGATCCGCGATATCGACAATGCCTGCCAGCACATCGTCATCGTGGCCGGCCTGGCCGATGCACCCGCGCCACAAACGGAGGAGCTCGTCCCGTGATCGATCATCTCGGCATCAATGTCTCCGACTTCGAAAAGTCTAAGTCCTTCTACGACAAGGCGATGGCGCCGCTGGGGGCTTCGCTGCTTTACATGGTGCCGGAAGAATATACCGGCGGCGCCAAGGTTGGCGGCTATGGCCGTGACCGGCCGGTGTTCTGGCTGAGCGATAGCACGGACAAGCCCAAATCCACCCAGCATGTCGCCTTCACCGCCCGCAGCCGCGCCGAGGTCGACGCTTTCCATGCGGCAGCGCTTGCCGCAGGCGGCAAGGACAATGGTGGGCCGGGCCTGAGGCCGCACTACCATCCCAATTATTACGGCGCCTTCGTCTTCGATCCCGACGGCAACAATGTCGAGGCGGTCTGCCATGATGCGGAGTAAGCCGATGATCAGGAGTGAGCGATGAGCCTCGACAACCGGCCGGTCTATACAGGCGGCTGCCAGTGCGGCGCCGTGCGCTTCCGCGTCGAGGGCGCGCTAGGTGACGCTTCTGTCTGCCATTGCCGCATGTGCCAGAAGGCGAGCGGCAATTTCTATCTGCCGCTGGTCTCGGTGCGCGGCGCCGCGCTCGACTGGACGCGCGGCGAGCCGAAGCGCTTCCGCTCGTCCAACGCCGTCTGGCGCGGCTTCTGCGCCGAATGCGGAACGCCGCTGACTTTCGAGGCACCGGATGGCACAGCACTGGCGATCGCCGCCTTCGATGATCCGACCGGCATCGCGCCCACCATCCAGTGGGGCATCGAAGCAAAGCTTCCCTATGTCGACGCCATCCCCAAACTGCCGTCCGAGGACACGATGGCCGATATCGCGTCTGCGCCTTACCTGGCCGAGCTCGTCTCCTATCAGCATCCCGATCACGACACCGACCAATGGCCGCCGGAGGAAAGACCATGACCGACCAAATTCGAACAGGCGGCTGCCAGTGCGGCGCCGTACGTTTCCGCGTCCACGGCAAGCTCGGGCGCCCGTCCATCTGCCATTGCCGCATGTGCCAGAAACAGTTCGGCAATTTCTTCGGCGCGCTGGTGACGGTGCCGAAGGACGGCGTCGAGTGGACCCATGAGGAGCCGAGCTACTTTCAGTCCTCGGTCAACATCGACCGCGGCTTCTGCGCCCGCTGCGGCACGCCGCTGACCTATCGCCAGCCCGGCTCGCTGGAGATCGCCATCGGCGCTTTCGACGACCGCTCCGACCTCGCGCCGCAGATCCAGGTGAATTACGCGGTTCGCCTGCCTTGGGTGGAAAAGATCTTCGAGGCGCCGATCCTTGACGACCCCGACTTCTATCGGCGGCAGGAACAGATCATCTCTTTCCAGCATCCCGACCACGAGACGGCCAACTGGCCGCAGCAGGGCTTGAAACTATGACGATCCACAGCGGTTCCTTGCGTACGCTCTACCCCGAGATCGAGCCGTTCGATTCCGGCATGCTCGACGTCGGCGACGGCCACACCGTCTATTGGGAGCGCTGCGGCACCAAGGGCGCCAAACCCGCCGTGTTCCTGCATGGCGGCCCGGGCGGTACCATCTCGCCGAAACACCGGCGCCTGTTCGACCCGAAACTCTATGACGTCATCCTGTTCGACCAGCGCGGTTGCGGCAAGTCGACACCCAACGCCTCGCTGGAGGCGAACACCACCTGGCACCTCGTCGCCGATATCGAGCGCCTGCGCGAGATGGCTGGCTTCGACAAATGGCTTGTCTTCGGCGGCTCCTGGGGCTCGACGCTGGCGCTCGCCTACTCCGAGACGCATCCCGAGCGTGTCAGCGAGCTCGTCGTGCGCGGCATCTACACGCTGACCCGCGCCGAGCTCGAATGGTATTATCAGTTCGGCGTCTCAGAGATGTTTCCCGACAAATGGGAGCGCTTCCTGGCCCCGATCCCGGAGGCCGAGCGCGGCGACATGATGGCCGCCTATCGCAGGCGGTTAGTCGGGTCCGACCGCAAGGCGCAAGTGGAAGCTGCCCGCGCCTGGAGCATTTGGGAAGGCGAGACGATCACGCTGCTTCCCGAGCCCGAGACCAGCGACCCGTTCGCCCAGGACGACTATGCGATCGCCTTCGCCCGTATCGAGAACCACTATTTCGTCCATGCCGGCTGGCTGGAGGAGGGGCAGCTTTTGCGCGACGCCTGGAAGCTGAAGGACATCCCCGGCACCATTGTCCACGGCCGCTATGACATGCCGTGCCCGGCGAAATATGCCTGGGCGCTGCACAAGGTCTGGCCGAAGGCGGATTTCCACCTCATCGAGGGGGCAGGCCACGCCTATTCGGAGCCCGGGATTCTGGACCGGCTGATCCGGGCGACGGATCGGTTCGCGGGGAAATAGTGATGCACGTCGCTCTCCACTGCGAAGGATCGCAGCCTTTCGAGCTACAGCCATGACCAAGCAACGCCTTTACCTCTTCGACACGACCCTTCGCGACGGCCAGCAGACGCCGGGCATCGATTTTTCCGTCGAGGACAAGATCGCGATTGCCAAGCTGCTCGACGACTTCGGCATCGACTATGTCGAGGGCGGCTATCCGGGCGCCAACCCGACCGACACGACCTTCTTCCAGAAGAAACGGACTGAGAGCGCGAAATTCGTCGCCTTCGGCATGACCAAGCGGGCAGGGGTCTCGGCTTCCAACGACCCGGGGCTGGCGGCGCTGGTGCAGTCGAAGTCGGACGCCATCTGCTTCGTCGCCAAGAGCTGGGACTATCATGTGCGCGTTGCGCTCGGCTGCACCAACGAGGAGAATCTGGAATCGATCAAGGCCTCGGTCGAGGCGGCGGTCGCTTCGGCCAAGGAGGCCATGGTCGACTGCGAGCATTTCTTCGACGGCTTCAAGGCCAATCCGGATTACGCGCTGGCCTGCGCCAAAACCGCCTACGATGCCGGCGCGCGCTGGGTGGTGCTGTGCGACACCAATGGCGGCACGCAGCCTTCGGAAGTACGTGCCATCGTCGAAAAGGTCATCGCCGGCGGCATCCCGGGCGATCATCTCGGCATCCATGCCCATGACGACACCGGCCAGGCGGTGGCGAATTCCCTCGCCGCCGTCGAAGCCGGCGTGCGTCAGATCCAGGGCACGCTGAACGGCATCGGCGAGCGCTGCGGCAACGCCAATCTCATCTCCATCATCCCGACGCTTTCGCTGAAGCCCGCCTTCGCCGATCGTTTCGAAACCGGCATTTCGACCGAGGCGCTGACCGGAATCTCCAGGCTCTCCCGCGCCTTCGACGAATTGCTCAACCGGGCGCCGGAAGCGCAGGCACCCTATGTCGGCTCCTCCGCCTTCGCCACCAAGGCCGGTATCCACGCCTCGGCCCTGGCCAAGGAGCCGGCGACCTATGAGCATGTGCCGCCGGAAGCCGTCGGCAACCGCCGTCGCGTCATGGTCTCGGACCAGGGCGGCAAGGCCAATTTCCTCGCCGAGCTGAAGCGGCGCGGCATCGACGTGCCGAAGGACGATCACCGGCTCGACGCGCTGATTGCAGTGGTCAAGGAGCGCGAGGCTGAGGGCTATGCCTATGAGGGAGCCGACGCCTCGTTCGAGCTGCTTGCCCGCAAGATGCTGCACGGCCTGCCGGAGTTCTTCAACGTCACCTCCTTCCGCTGCATGGTCGAGCGCCGCTTCGACGCCAACGGCAATCTGAAGACCGTCTCCGAGGCGATCGTGAAGGTCGAGGTCGACGGCGAGGAGAAGATGTCGGTGGCCGAAGGCCACGGTCCGGTCAACGCGCTCGACATCGCGCTGCGCAAGGATCTCGGCAAGTACCAGAGCGAGATCGTCGACCTCGAGCTCGCCGACTTCAAAGTGCGCATCCTCAACGGCGGCACCGAGGCCATCACTCGCGTCCTCGTCGAATCGCACGATTCCACTGGAGCCCGCTGGTGGACGGTCGGCGTGTCGGAAAACATCATCGACGCCTCCTTCCAGGCGCTGATGGATTCGATCGTCTACAAGCTGATGAAGAACCGCGAGATGGCGGGACTGGTGGCGGCGGAGTAGGCCGCCGCCCTTCCTCGCCCCCACAAGGTGGGGGAGAGGTGTCCCGGCGCAGCCGGGACGGAGAGGGGGCGACCTTCGCGAAGCCAGAGTCAATGCAAGAGAGGGCGCGAGGTTGGTCACCAGAATGCTTACCCGAAGCGGTGATTGTCAGCCGCGGCGCTGACCCCTCTCCGTCCCGGCTTCGCCGGGCCACCTCTCCCCACTCCGTGGGGCGAGGAACTGCGACTTCCTTGAACCATCACCAAAACTCCATTGATCCATCATAATTTTGTGATGGTCTTGGGCGGTCCGCTGGGCCATAGCGTTGGGCCATGGTCACCGCTACAGCCGATCTCGATCAAGACGCCAAGGGCCGCCACGGCTTCCTCCTGGCGCTTGGCGCCTATTTCCTTTGGGGGCTCTTGCCCTTCTACATGAAGGCGGTGGCGCATCTGCCGCTTGCCGAGGTGATCGCCAACCGCGTCGTCTGGTCGGTGCCGATCGCCGCGGCGGTGCTCATCTGGGCCGGCCGCACCGCCGACTTCAAGGCGGCGATCCGCTCGCCGAAAAGCCTTGCCATGGCGGCGCTGACGGCGGTGCTGATCTCGATCAACTGGGGCATCTATGTCTGGGCGATCGCGGTCGACCGCACCGTCGAGACGGCGCTCGGCTATTACATCAACCCGCTGGTCAGCGTCGTCGTCGGCGCCGTTCTGCTCGGCGAACGGCTCGACAGGCTGCAGATCGCCGCGGTGGCGCTCGCCACGATCGCGGTGACGGTGCTCACAGTCGAGGCCGGCAAATTGCCATGGGTATCGCTGGCGCTCGCCTTCTCCTTTGCCGCCTACGGTTTTTTCCGCAAGACGCTGCCGATCGGCCCGAGCCAGGGCTTCCTGCTCGAAGTGCTTTTGCTGTCGGTGCCGGCGCTTTGCTACATCGTCTACCTGATCGCCACCGGCCAGGATCATTTCATCTCCAGCACGGGTGCCGACGCGGCCTTGCTGATCGGCTGCGGTCCGGTCACCGCAGTGCCGCTGCTGCTCTTTGCCTTCGGCGCCAGGCTGCTGCGCCTGTCCACCATCGGCATCATGCAATATATCGCGCCGACCATGGTCTTCCTGATCGCCGTGCTGATCTTCGATGAACCGTTCGGCACCACCCAGGCCATAGCCTTCGCGCTGATCTGGACGGCGCTGGCGATGTATTCATGGTCGATGTTCAGGGGCCGCGAGGTCCGCCAGCCGGAGCCCGCGATAAAGTAGCTTCCAGGGAAAGTTCGAGACAGTTTTCCGTCTAGGGTTGCATCAAACAGGGCAGGGGACTGATGTACGTTCTGCATATCGGCAACAAGAACTATTCGTCCTGGTCGCTGCGGCCGTGGTTGCTGATGCGCGTCCTCGACATTCCCTTCGAGGAGCGGTTGGCGCCGTTCCCGAGCGGATCGAGTTTCGATCTCTACCGACAATTCTCGCCCAACGGCCGGGTGCCCTGCCTTATCGATGACGGCTGGGCGGTCTGGGATTCGCTCTCGATCGTCGAATACCTGGCCGAACGCCACCAGGGCGTGTGGCCGGCGGAGGCGAAGGCGCGCGCGTGGGCGCGCTCGGCCGCCGCCGAGATGCATTCGAGCTTCACCGCGATGCGCAATGACTGCCCGATGAGCTGCGGCGTGCGCGTCGCGCCATTGCCGATGTCCGGCGCGCTGAAGCAAGACATCTTCCGCATGGGAGATTTGTGGAACTACGGCCTTGCGCGTTTCGGCGGACCTTTCCTGGCCGGCGACCGTTTTGGTGCCGTCGATGCCTTCTTTGCTCCGATTGCATTCAGGGCGCAGTCCTATGGCCTGACTTTCGAAGGCGAAGCGGCTAACTATCCGCGGCGGCTGCTCGACCTGCCGGCCATGCGCGAATGGTACGCGGCCGGACTTGCCGAGACGTGGCGCGAGCCCGGCCACGAAGCCGAAGTCCAGGCCGCCGGCACCATCGTCGAGGATTTGCGGGCGACCGCCTGAAGCGCTACACGCGCCCCAGCCGTCGCACGAACATATAGATGATGCCGGCGATGACGACCGAGATCGCCGTCACCACCCAGAATCCCAGCGGTGTGCCGACCAGCGGCAATCCGCCGACATTCATGCCGAACAGCCCGGAGATGATGGTCATCGGCAACAGCACCGCCGTCATGACGGAGAGGATGTAGAGCAGCTGGTTCGACTGCTCGGTCAGCTTGGCCATCAGCTCGTCCTGCAACAGGCGCGTGCGCGCCTGCAACTGCTCGCCGTCGTGATGCAGAGTGTGCGCCCGGTGCGAGAGCCTGGTCGCCATGTCGTTGATGGGGTCGGGCAGTTCGTTGCGATGCGAATGGTCGAGATGGCGAAAGAGGCTGGTGAGCGTCGCCATCTGCCGGTGGATCAGCACCAACTGCCGGCGCGCGTCGACCAGCGCCTGGCGCTCATTGTGCCATGCATCGCACACGATGCGGTCCTCGATGCCGTCGAGCGTGTCGCCCATCTTGTCGAGCTCGGCCGACATACCGTCGAGCGACTGGCCCATCACCGCCTCGATCAGCTCGGCCGGCGTGCGGAATTTTCGCGCGCCGCTCTCCACCAGCTTGCGGATCTTGTCGACCGATTCCAGCGGCTGCTTGCGGGCGCCGATCAGCATCCTGTCGTTGAAGGCGAAGCGGAAATGGGTGAGCCCGCGCGCCTCGGCGAAATCGTGCCTGAGGTCGGGCAGGTCGCCGTAGAGGAAGTCGTCCTCGAAATCGATCTGGCAGCCATGGCTGGGCGACAGGAAGGCATCGCGCACCGGCGCCGGCAGGGCCTGCTCGGCGCCGATCTCCTGGCGGGCGCGCATGTCGGTGATCTGGTAGCTGCGCCAGCTCCAATGCGCCTCCGCTGGATCCTTGGTGCGGCTTCCATCGGCCTTGAAATGGTAGATGAAGAACAGCCCGTGCTCGTCCGGAAAATAGGGCGAGAGGTCGATGCCTTCGGCGGGGAGGGCGATGTTCATGGCGGCTTCGCCGGCTCTTGATGCGGTCGGGGTCGCCGGGGGCGGCCACGGCAAACCTACCATGGAGGTTGCCGCCTGGTGTGACAGTTCGATGACTACAGCTGCTGTCACTCTCGACAGGGCTGTTGCTGACAACCCGCGCGGCCGGCGGCGGTGCTGTCAACGGCAGCTCGCATCATCCGCTATGCCGTGGCCAGCCATTTGCGCGATATGGCGAAGGTCCTGAAGGATTTTGCGTCCATCGGGCGCCCGAATGCGTAGCCTTGCAGGATGTCGCAGCCGAGGTCCTTCAGGATGCGCGCATGTTCCATCGTCTCGACGCCTTCCGCCACGACGCCGATGCCGAGCGATTTGCCGATCTCGATGATTGACGATACCAGCCGCCGCTGCGCCGCCGAGCCGGTTATCGGCGTGACGAGCTGCCGGTCGATCTTGAGACGGCTCGGTTGCAGTTTGAGCAGGCTGACGACGGATGCATGGCCCGTGCCGAAATCGTCGATCTCGATGTCGATCCCGAGTTCCTTGATGTGCTCGATGTTCCAAGCGACAAGCTCGTCATTTTCGTCCAGGAAAATCGATTCCACGAGCTCGAATGAGACGGTTTCTTCCTTGATCGGCAGCTTGCGCAGGCCGTTGATCAGGTCTTTGTCCTCCAGCCTTCGTGCCGAGACGTTGACGGAAAAGCGCGGGATGTTGAGACCGTCGCGCGACCAGCGCTGGAAATTCTGCAGCGTTTGTTCGAGAATCGTGCGGTCGATCAGCGAGACCACATTCAATTCCTCGGCCACTTTGAGGAAGATGTCGGGGGCGAGGATGCCGCGTCTTGGATGGCGCCAGCGAGCCAGCGCCTCGACGCCGACGATCTCGAGGGTCTTCGCATCGAACTGTGGTTGGTAGTAAGCGATGAATTCGTTGCGCTCCAGCCCGCCCAGGATCTCGTCCGCGGTCTGCTTGGTCCTGACGATCTCGCTCTGCAGCTCTTCGTTGAAGAACTCATAACGATTGCGACCGCGGCTCTTGGCTCGATAGAGCGCGAGATCGGCGTTGACCAGCAGCTGCTTTGCATCGACGCCGCTAAGCGCCGCAATCCCGATGCTGACCCCGAACCGGCATTGGTGGCCTTTATAGTCGACCGGCTGGCGCATCTCTTCGATGATACGGTCCGCGAGCGCGGCGAGCTCATTGTCATCGCGCCCTTGGCACACCACAACGAACTCGTCCCCGCCGATGCGCGCCACGAAGTCGCCTGCGCGGACGTTGGCTTTGATGACCTTCGAGGCATGCATGAGCATGGCATCGCCTGCCGCATGGCCGAGCGTGTCGTTGATGTGCTTGAAGCGGTCGAGGTCGAGATGCAGCAGCGCAGTGCGATCCTCGGGCGAATTGGCCAGCATCTCGTCGAGGTAACGGCGATTGGGCAGGCCTGTTAATGAATCGTGCAGCGCAACATGCTCGATGCGCGCCTTGGCGGTCTTGAGTTCGGCATTCTTCGATTCCGACAATTGCCGTTCACGCACCAGATTCTCGTTGAGCAGAACGTCGCTGGTCACGTCCCATTCGGCCCCGACCATCTTCGGCGTGCCGTCGCTGTCCTGGAAGTAGCTTGCACGCGCCCGCACATGGCGGACGGTGCCGTCTGGGCGAAGCAGTCGATACTGCGACGAGTAGGGACCTTTTGCAGCCACGGCAAGGTCGAACTCGCGCTGTGCCCGCGCGATATCCTCGGGGTGGATCGCCAGTGCCCAGTCGTCGTAGCCGCGCGGCTTCCCATCCGCGGGCTTGCTGTAGATCTCATTGACGCGATCGTCCCACAGCAGCTCGTCGGTGACGAGGTCTTGCTCCCACACGCCGATGCCCGAAGCCTCCAGAGCCAGTTCCAGCCTCCCGGACAGGCGCCTCAATTCGGCATAGTTTTTCTGCCTTTCGCCGAACAGCCGTCCGGCCACCAGGATGGGCAGCACCACCAGCACAGCGGCGAGCGCCATGAGCGCCTGCAAGACCCGCTCGTTCTTCGGCACGGTCGGCCAACCGCCCTTGGGGATTGCCGATATCTGCCAGGAACCGAACGGCAGCTGCACTTCTGCCGTCACCGGATTGTTCTTGACGATGTCGGCGCCACCAAAGAAGCGCTGGCCGCCACCGCCAAGCGCATCCTTTCCGGTAAGCGCCACATCTATGTCGAGACCGGGATCGGTGAGGCCGCTTGCGGCGTAGAGCCGATCGATGTCGATAGCCGCCGAGACAAGGCCCCAGAAGCGATCGCCGCCCCCCGCTGTCGGCACGAAGACAGGGATCCGGCCGATGAAGGCGCGCCCGCCCTGCCTGAGGTCGACGGGACCGGCTAGTACCGATATGCGCTGGTCGCGCGCCCTAAGCGCCGCCAAGCGTTGCGCCTCGTTCTTGCGGTAGTCGAGCCCGATCGCCTTCTCGTTGCCCTCCATCGGATACATCAGCGAAATGACGAGATCCGGCGCGCCGCCAATGTTGCGCAGCTGCGATTTCTGCTTGAAGAGATTGGCAGCGAGGGAGGCAAATCTCTGCTGCCCCATATAGGGCTCGGTGACGATGGCCGAGACGAGGCCCTGAACCAGCTGGAGATTGCCGTTGATGTTTCCTTCCAGCTTGGCGCGGATGATGTTGACCTTGTAGAGGACGTCGGCGCGCGTGAGTTGATCGGAAACCGTTTTGTTCTGCTGGTCGACGAAGATCGCGCAGATCATGAGCACGACGAAGGCAATCGCCGCCGGCACGTTGGCGGAAGAGAAAACGGCCTGCCTGATACGACCGATGTTGAAATTTGTCGCGGTCAATTCAACCCGAATAGCTTTCCTGGGCGACGCTCCGTCGATCGGAGGACGATGCGCCATCGATCGGAGTTAAAGGAAAGTGCTTAAATTAGAACTTCCATGCCCGCCTCAAGTTGCGCCATTCGCGGCCTGGAGGCTTGCCTTGAGCCAACAAACTCAAGCCATGATTAACGCCGGCTAACCGGGCCGTTCATCGCGCAAAAATCGCGATCTTCCGTTGCCTCCAAAAAATTCTTTCCGCCCCCGGGGAATAAAGCCCGGGCCTTCCGGGTCTTGGCTGTAGCGAGGGCCATCCTCCCAAGGCACGCATCAACCTACCCGGAAGGAATACGCACATGAACAGAACCGCCTTTGCCGCAGTCGCCATCCTGGTTGTCACCGGCAGCGCCTTTGCCGGCAGCGACCACTTCTCCTGGACGAATGGCGGCCAGCAGGCTGCCGTCGTCGACACCACCACCACCGCCTCCATCGCGAGGCCCGAAATGGCCCGCCACGTCACGAAGCCGGCGGCCAGGATTGCTGCGGAAGAGCCCGGCCAGGGCATTTGGCGTCACTGAGCCGGCGGGACCGAAAGGTCCTCGCTCCGGAGCCCGGGGCGAAGGGTTCTGATCGCGGCGGGGAAGGCACGCCTCGCCGGGTCGGAAAACCACAAGTCCTGATCTCCTCGGCGCCGGTCGGTCTTCAGTCGGACCGGCCGGCGCCGGTTTCCGCAGTCTCGGCGGAGGGCAGCACCGGGCCCTCCGCCATTCCCTGCATGTCGCCCAAAAGTGCGCAGCGGTTTTGGGACAACGACATGCGGCAAACCAATGGACTACCGCCTGAAACCTGAAACAACCCGCAGCCATTAGAGGAGATTTCCGATGTTCAACATGACGCGTCGCATGGTGCTGGGATCCGCCGCCGCCGCTGCCGCCTTCGGCATTGCCGGCAAGCTGGAATTCGCGCCCGCGGCTTACGCCGAAACCCCGGTCGAGCCGCTGGTCGGCTTCTACAAATACAAGGTCGGCTCACTCGAAGTCACCGCGATCTATGACGGCATCTGGCGCAAGCCGCACGACCCGGCCTTCATCAAGGACGTGTCGATCGACGACACCAAGGCGGCACTCGCCAAGGCGGGACTGACCACCGAGTTCATGCCGATCCCGCTCACCGTCGTGGTGCTCAAGATGAACGGCCGCACCATCATGATGGACGCCGGCTCCGGCGTCGGCCAATGGCAGGCCAACGCCACGCATCTGCCGGCCAACATGAAGGCGGCCGGCATCGACTACAAGGCGATCGACACCATCATGATCTCGCATTTCCATCCGGACCATGTCTGGGGCCTGATGGAAAAGGGCACCAACGATCCGGTGTTCCCGAATGCCGAGCTGATCGTCAACGCCACCGAGTATAATTGGTGGATCGATCCGAGCCGGCTGGCCAAGCTGCCCGAGGGCCGCAAGCCCGCGGGCAAGCGCATCGCCGAGAACTTCCCGAAATGGAAGAACTGGAAGCTGGTCGACGACGGCACTGAAGTGGTGCCCGGCATCCGCCTCATGGCGGCGCCCGGCCACACGCCCGGCCATTCCGTCTACCATGTCGATGGCGGCTCCGAGCAGTTCCTCGTCTCGGCCGACACCATGTACGTGCCGGCGCTGCTCGCCCCGCATCCCGAATGGCAGGGCGCCTACGACCAGGACGGGCCGATGGCGATCGCCACGCGCCACCGGATCATCGACCAGGTAATTGCCGACAATGTCCGCATCTGCGGCTCCCACTTCCCGTTCCCCGGCACAGGCAGCTTCGTCAAGGACGGCAATGCCTACGCCTTCACCCCAACCCAGATCTGATTTGAATCGGATCTTGAACAGAAAGCGACAGCTACAATGAAACACGCACTTTTCGCGGTGCTCGGTGCCATTGCGGTCTTGACGGCGGCCCCGATCGCCATCGCCGTTCCGGCCTATGCCGTGGACGACATCGAAGGCGCCGACGCGCCGGACCTGACGGCGGTGAAAGCCAAGATCGAGGCCAAGGACTATCAAAGCGCGCTGGCCGACCTGCGCGACCTCGCGCAGGACACGCAGCAGGCCGACGTCTACAACCTGCTCGGCTTCACGCTGCGCAAGACCGGGGACTACCAGACCTCGCTCACCTACTACACCAAGGCGCTGGAGCTTCAGCCCGACCACAAGGCGGCGCATGAATATCTGGGCGAGCTCTATGTCGAGACCGGCGACATAGCCAAGGCCAACGAGCAGCTCGCCTCGCTGCAAAAGCTCTGTCCGGCCGGCTGCGAGGAGCTTGCCGACCTCAAGCAGGCGATCGCCACCAAGGTGACGAAATAGGCGGCTCGCAAGAGCTCGCCACCTTTTGGGCGCCACGGCGGTAGCGCCCGAAAACCGGAGCCGGCGTTCCTCTCCCTCGCGCCGGCTCCGATCTTTCAATCTCAAGCGCACCTGCATGGACGCGGGCGACCGCCCATTTTCCAAACTGCCTGTTTCCAAAGACTGGAGCCGACTATGACACCGATCAGACTTGCCGAAAAACTTCACGCCAGCGACGTCGTCCTGCTTGCCGGCCGGCTGCTGCTGTCGCTGATCTTCGTGCATGAAGGCCTGCAGCTGGCGACCCATTTCGAGGGCGCTGAGAAGGCGATGGCCGCGCTCGGCGTCGGCACGCCGCTGCTTTTCGCCACCATCGCGTTGCAGCTTGGCGCCGGTCTGTCGGTGGCGCTCGGCATCCTGGCGCGGCTGGGCGCGATCGGGCTCGGCCTGTTCTGCCTGATGACGGCCGGCCTCTTCCACACCAACTTCGCCAGCCAGAACGAATTGCTGCATTTCGAGAAGGACCTCGCCATTGCCGGCGGCATGTTCATCCTGGCGCTCGCCGGTTCCGGCAGGCTGTCGATGGACAGGATGCTGACTGGGTTCGCGAAGGACACCGAGATCGATCCGCCCGTCGAGCAGCATCCGTCGGTGGGGGAGACGAGCTTGCCGGTTTGAGACGCGGGTCCGCGTGAGGTGAGGGCGGCCTCTACAACACGCTCGTGATCCCGCCATCCACCAGCAGCGTCTGTCCCGTCACGAAGCTTGCCGCATCCGACGCCAGGAAAACCGCCGCGCCCGCCAACTCTTCGACATCGCCCCAGCGCCGCATCGGGGTGCGGCCGGCGAGCCAGGTGGAGAATTTCTCGTCGGCGACCAATGCTGCGTTGAGCTCGGTCTTGAAATAGCCGGGCGCGATGGCGTTGACGCGCACGCCATGCTGGCCCCATTCGCCGGCCATCGACTTGGTCAGCATGGTAATGGCGCCCTTGCTCGCCGCGTAAGGCGCGATCGAGGGCCGGGCGAGCGCGCTCTGCACCGACGACACGTTGATGATCACGCCCTTGCCGCGCGCAATCATCCCTTTGACCGTCGCCCGGCTCACCTTGAAGACACCGTCGAGATTGGTCGCCATCAGCGCGTCCCAGTCGGCGTCGGAAAAGGTCTCGAGCGGCGCGCGGCGCTGGATGCCGGCATTGTTGACCAGGATGTCGATCGGCGCGGTGCCGGCTTCCGAAGCCGCGATCGCCGCGTCGACCGACTGCGTGTCGGTGACGTCGATAACCGCTTCCGCCACCATGTAGCCTTCGGCGCGCAAACGGTCGCCGGCGGCCTTCAACTCGTCCGCCTTGCGGCCGCCGATGGTGACGCGTGCGCCCGCGGCAGCCAATGCCTCCGCGAAGGCGAGCCCCAGCCCGCGACTGGCGCCGGTGACGAAGGCATGCCGGCCTTCAAGGCCGAAGAGACGGCCGAGATAATCAGTCGAACGCAATTTGCACCTTCATCGATTGCGATTTGTCGCTGGCCAGTTTGACCTTGCGGGCCTCGGCGAGCAGCAAAGTGTTGCTGAGCAGGGGTGCCGGGATTGTTCCTCGCACAGCTAGCAGCAAAGCCCGGCTCCATTCAACCGATTCATCTGATAAATCGGACTAACAAGCGGGCTGTGCCGCCCTGGCAATTAGTCGGTGCGGTCGATCCCGCACGTGTAACACTCGGCGGCAGACTCGAACGGGCCGGGACAAATGGCGGGCAACCAGACCTCATCGGTGACGGATGACATACCCAACAGCCTCGGCCGCGAGATACTCGGCGGGCTGTTTTCGTCCGGCGCGACGCTGCTTGGCGAGGAAGAGATCTGCGCCCGCTTCGGCGCCAGCCGAAGGGCCGCGCGCGAAGCGGTGAAGATCCTGTCGGCCAAGGGCCTGCTGCTCACCCGCCCCCGGCGCGGGTCGCGCATCCGCCCGCTGAAGGACTGGAATTTCCTCGACCCTTCGGTGCTGGGCTGGTTGCGCGCCAGTGCCACCCCTCGCCATTTCATCATCGAGCTTCTGCCGCGCTCTCGGCAGGCATTGGCATTCAGGCGGCGGCCGGCCGCCTTGGCTTGCGCAAAGTCTTGACGCCGGCCATCTCGACGAAGTTGGTCGCCGACTCCCACAGGTAATCGCCATAGAGGAACGGCGCGAAGTCGCTGGCGCCTTTGATCGGCAGCGGCGCGATCTCGGCGTCGACGCGCGGCTCATAGAAGAAGGGAATGGAGTAACGCGCCGTCTTCGGCGCGATCACCCGGTGGCGCGTCGCCTGCACCACGCCGCCCGTCCAGCGTTTCCAGCAGCTGGCCGAAATTCACCGCCAGCGAGCCGTCGGCGGCCGGCACGTCGATCCATTCGCCGGCATGGCGCCTGGCCTGCAGGCCTTCGACGCCGTCCTGCGCCAAAAGTGTCACGAAGCCGGAATCGGCATGCTCACGGCCGATGACCAGCCGCCGCTCGCCTTTGTGCATGACCCAATATTCAGGCTTCGACAGGTCGACCGCGCCGTCCTCGCTGCGCAGCGGATAGCGGATCAGCCTAAGCGTCGAGATGCCGCCCCGGAAATGGCCGTCGAAAATACCGTCCTCAAGCCCGAGGCTGCGCGCGATCGAGCCCATCAGCGCCGCGCCGACCTTCTCCATCGAGCGGTAGTAATGCGCGGCGGCCGCCTTCCATCCTGGAGCATCGGGCTCGGCGGGAAGCGGCGTGCGCTCGAGCAGCGGATCGTCTGGCGCGAACCCGGCGTCGGCATGGGCGATGTCCGGCCCCATGTCGATGCCTTCCTTGTAGGACACCGCGGTCGGCTGCAGCGGGAACCAGCCGCGATAATAGTTCGATTTCGACGGGTCGAAATTCCAGCGCAGCAGCTTCCGCTTTTCCGCATCGGGCAAATCGAAGATCTTCAGGAGCTCGCCGCGCCGCTCGCGCGTCAGAAGCTCCGCGCCCGGAAAGCCGCGCGCGGTCATGAAGCCGATGCCGGAGGCAGCAGTGAAGATCTGGCGGTCGGCCTCGTCGCGTGCGGGCGAAGTCGGGCCGAACAGCGGCGCGATGTCGATGGCGGGGATAGTGTCACTCATCTCATGATCCTAGCGGTTCTTGGGAGCCGTGTGCCGCAATCGTGGAGAAGCGCATGCGCGATGACAAGCCGCGGCAGAGTTGGCGTTGTTCGAGCGGTCGGGCTTGGCGACCGGCTCAGCGCGCCGAGGCCGTCGCCGCGGATGCTGCCGGCTGAGTGATCGGCAATCGCCGCTTGGGTCCTCCGGCTACTTCCCCGCAATGCGCCGATGCACCCGCTCCAGGCTTTCCGCGAAGGCATCGAATGTTCCGCGCTCGGTCAGCTCGCGCAGCACCTGCTCGTTGATGCCGCCGCGCGTCGCATAGTCCTGCGCAAGATGCATGAAATCTTCATCCGGCGCCGTATCCGGCGCATTGGCCAGCGCCTTGAAGATGCTGGTGATGTAGTCGCGTGCCCTGCCGCCCGATACACCCTGGCTGCGCACCCAGGCGTGGATCGTGTCGAGATATTTGAAATAGCTGGCATAGGTCGCGGTGACGACGCTCAGCGCATCGAACTCGCTTTGGTCCTCGACCTCGATCACGTCGCCAAGCCTGCCGAAGAGCGCCGCCGCCATCGGGTCCGGCGGGCAGATGATCGTTGCGCCCTGCAGGCGGGCGATCATCGGCATGGGCAGGGCTTTCGTCACCTGTGCCGCTGGCGCGACAAGCGTGGCGATCTCCTCGCGCGACACGGTGGCGATCAGGCTGACGACGTGATGGTCCGGCCGGAACCGCAGTTCCTTCAGCACCTCGTGCGCGATCTGCGGCCGCACCGCCAGCATCACGGTGTCGCAATCGTCGAGCACGGCCTGGTTGTCGGTAGCGATGCGCACGTCCGGATAACGCGCGGCAAGCTCGGCGGCGATCGCCTCGTTGCGCGGCGAGACCACCACCGGCGTCGTCTCCCCCGGCAGCGATTTCAGCCCCGCGACAATGGCCGAGCTCAACGCGCCCGTGCCGACAAAGCCAAGTTTCATGGAAGTTTTCGCCTCTGTTTCGGATAGCCGCCGACAATAGCGACGGTTCCGTTGCCGGCAAGGGAGGCCCGTCCGACCGCGCTGGCAAGGATTCCAACTGTTACGCGCAATTAAGGCCAGACTGATAGATTCCGGGGCATTCGATCGGGGAGTGCGGCCATGGGCCAGCGCGCGTTCATCACTCTGCTCATCCTGATGGCGGTGCTTGTGGCACTGTCGGCCACATCGTTCCTGGGCGCCATGATCGGCTTCCTGTTCGGCATCGCCATTGCCTTCTTCGTCGCCGGGCCGGTGATGCTGATCGGCAAGGTGCTCGAGAAAAACGGCATAGCGATATCCGGCCAGACAGCCCTGTGGGTGCTCGCCGGATTTTATGCGCTGCTCATTCTCGCCGCGGCATTCCAGATCTGGCGCCGGCTTCAGCGCCACGAGCCGGACCAAGCGCGATCCGCGGGGATGCGGCTGGCGCTGCTCGTCGCGCTTCCCGCGATGGCGTGGCTGTCGGTGAACGCGATGCAGGACGCCTGGCCGTGAGGCATCTAGGCTAGGTCGCAACAAACTGGCAGGATGGCTCGATCAACGCGATTTGGGGTGATCGCATGACTTTGCTTCAATTTCCGGTCACCGGCGAACAGGTCTCGAACGATGAGACGGAAGAGGTCATCCGCGAGGCCGAACCGCATCGCGCCCTGATACGCTACCGCCCCGATGGCGGCGAGCTCTTCATCCATACGCGGGTGAACATGGCGCTGCTGCGGGCCGCCGCCTCGCTGCCGATCCTGCGCCTGAAGCTCACACCGCGCCCAGACGAATTGACGGCGCGTGACACTCTGCTGACGCCCAGGGGGTCGCAGCGAAACTACGCTTTCCTCGAAAAGCTTTGCCACGATCTGGCTACTGCAAACTGCCCAGCCTGTTATATCGCCGAACAGCATGGCGCGGGCGGCCGCGATTTCTATTTTACGACCGAAGACATCGCCGGTTTCGAACAGATAGCTGGCAAGGCCGCCGAGGCGCTGGCCTTTCCGCTCACGCTGGAACAGCATTCGCTTGCCGCGCTGGCGCCGCTCATCCTTCCCGCCGAGGCGATAGGCGACCTCCGGCTGGAAATCGCCGCGGATGCCCGCATCCGGCCGACACGCTTCGAGTTCTGGGGCGCCGAGCCTTCTCTGGCAAAGCTGCGCACCGAACTTGAAAAGCGCGGCTACCGCTTCTTGAGTCTGGAGATAGTCTCGCGTGAGCTAAGGATGGCGAAGGACGTGCCGATCGACGGCGAGGGTTTCGGCTCCGTGCTGAAGGAAATCGTTCCGCTGGCAAGGTCGCTGCAATGCAGCTATCGGGGTACCGAGACCGTCGAGGGCCACGAACAGTTCCTGCTCACCCGCCCTCTGCCCGAGCGCTACAGCGGCGCGCGCCCGGGTATTTTCAGTCGTCTTTTCGGTCGCGGGTAGGCTGCCAGGTGGGCCGCCGCAGCTGCTTTACCGCTTCGGCCCGAAACCGGGATAAGGATTAAGCGGCACGATCGCCGTGATGTCCATCATGCCGGCCTCGATCAGCGGCAGAGTGGCAAGGTGGCTGCGAACCTCCTTTTCGTCTGCCGCCTCGAACATCATGCCGCTGCCGGGAACGTCGCCGCGGTTCCAGATCTGGCGCACGGCGCCTTGGACGTAGAGCGTCTTGCGCTGCTCGGACTCGGGCGGCAGCAGCGGCGCGAAATCGGCGTCGCCGAACTTCTGGGTGTTGCGGGTGAGCAGGGCAAAGAACTGCATGGCGATCTCCTTGGTGGCCGGTTGATGCCGGGAGATATCGCGCCCGCTGGTCAGACTGTCCAAGACTGATTAGGCTAAAGTTAAGACCTTTGAGGACTTGAGTTGAGGGGCAAAAAAATGCTCGACCTGCGCCAGATCAGATATTTCGTGGCCGTGGCTGAGGCCGGCAATGTCGGTCGTGCCGCCGAGCAATTGCACATCTCGCAATCGCCCTTGAGCCGGCAGATCATCCAACTCGAGGAACAGCTCGGTGTCGCCCTGTTCGAGCGGGCGAGGCAGCGTGTCCACCTCAATGCCGAGGGCAGGGCCTTTCTTGCCGAAGCCCGAGCGCTGCTTGCCAATGCTGCGCGGCTGGAAGAGCTCGGCCGCAACCTTGCCAGCGGCGCCACAGGCAGCTTGGCCATCGGCTATGTGGAGGGCGCGGTGCATTCCGGATTGGTCGCGGACATGCTGCGGGATTTCCGCCGCGCGCGGCCGGATTTTCATCTGCAGTTGCGCAGCCGGCGGACGGCTGCGCAACTCGAAGATCTGAGGCAGCGCGTCCTCGACCTCGGTTTCGTCTATGCGCCGGCGCCGCAAGGCGATCCGGATATCGAGAGCATATTGGTGCGGCGCGAACCGCTGGTGCTTGCAATACCGGAAGGCGATCCGCTCGCCGCTGTCGCCGACATCGCGCCCGGCCATCTCAACGGCCGCGTTTGGATCACAGTCGTGCGCCAGCCCGGCGACACCAACCGCGCGCAATTCCTGGCGGCCTGCGCCGAATCCGGTTTCATGCCCGATATCGCCTATGAGACGGCCGATCCCTTGACCTCGCTTGGCCTTGTCAGCGCCGGGCTAGGCCTGGCGACGGTACAGGAAAGCCTGCGCTCGACCGCGCCGCCCGGCATCGTTTTCCGCGACCTGCCCTGGTTCAAACGCAGTGTGTCGATCCATCTGGCATGGCGGCGGAATGATGGAAGGGCGGTGGTTGGGGATTTGAGACGAACCGTAGGACAGTAGGGCAACGGTACGTCAATTCCAGGCATGCTCCAATGGGGCGGAAAGGTGCATTCTGGACATGATTTTGGCGCGATTGAGCGAGTCGATTTGACCAGAAGGTCGGCCCCACCGGACGCGGGGCATGGAGTCCGGGCTTAGCTAGGTATTATAAGGAAGGCCGTTCGGCCGATTTCGGGTTAGGCCATGAATAACGCTGTCCGACTTTTTGGTGCTATTGCGGTTCGTCCCGCCGTGGTTGCACTCATATCCCAGTTCGAAAAGGCCACAGGATTCACAGTAGCGGCCAAGTGGGAGCTCAATCCGACAGTAAAAAAGCAGATTGAGGCTGGGGAACCTTTTGACCTTGTCATCACCAATCCGAACCTGATCCAGGGTCTGGTCGTCTCGGGAAAGGTCAAGGCCGGAAGCCAGGCGGCGTTCGGACGGGTAGCAATGGGGGTGGCGGCCAAGGCAGGCAGTCGACAGCCCGACATTGGGTCCGTGGAAACATTCGAAAATGCGTTGAAGAGCGCCAGATCAGTCGCCTACGCCAGCGAAGGGACCAGCGGTGGCTACTTCTTCGATTTGCTGGAACGCTTGGGAATAGCAGATGAGGTGAAGCCTAAGCTGGTTGCCATATCGGGAGGGCAGACAGCAGCGGCCGTAGGCCGTGGGGAAGCTGAGTTGGGGGTCATTCCCGTGACTTCGATTCTCGCCGCCGCTCCCGAGGTCACGCTTGTCGGTCTGTTTCCGACGGAACTCGAAAGTTACGTTGAATTCGCCATTGGCCTCAGTACCGATCCAACGCGTGCAGAAGCCGCCAAGCAGCTATCAGGATTTCTGACGTCGATGGCCGTTGACGACATCTTGGCTGCAAAGGGCGTCGAGCGCCGCTAAGCGCGCCCTTACATCTTGTCGATCACCGACTGCACCCCTTCAGTCGGCGCGTCGACCGACGAGCCCGCCACCATGATGGCGGCGACGATCGCTTCCGGGTCGTCAACCACCAGCGGCTTCACCTTATGCGCGGTGTGGATGAAGCCTTCCTCGGACATATGCTCGATCAGCGTCAGCATCGGGTCCCAGAAACCTTTGACGTTGGCGAAGACGATCGGCTTGCGGTGGTGGCCGAGCTGCGCCCAGGTCATGATCTCGACGATCTCCTCGACCGTGCCGATGCCGCCCGGCAGCGCCACAAAGGCGTCGGATTTCTCGAACATGCTATGCTTGCGCTCGTGCATATTGTCGGTGATCAAGAGTTCGTCGAGCTTGTCGAGCGCGGTCTCGGTCGCCTCCTTGTTGATCAGGAAGCGCGGGATGATGCCGGTGACCTTGCCGCCGGCCTTGAGCGCGCCGTCGGCGACAGCGCCCATGATGCCCTTGGTGCCGCCGCCATAGATGAGGCGCAACCCGGATTTGGCAAGCGAGCGGCCAAGTGTGTGGCCGGCCTTGATATAGGCCTCGTCGCGGCCCGGAGACGAGCCGCAATAGACGCAGACGGATCGAATCGTGTTCATGGCGATGATTGGTGATGGGGACGGTCGGCCGGGTCAAGCCCGCGGACGGGCTTTTTCTTGTCGGACTCGGGAAAACACGCTAGACCGGGCGTTAGGTGGCTAAGGGGGCAATACGGAATTATGGCGATCAATCCTTCTAAGGCGTTTTTGTTCGCGGCGGGTGGCGTTGTCGCCGTCGCGGCAGTCGCCTACGGCTCGGGCGCGCTCGATCCTTACATCAACGACCAGAAGCCGGCGCAGGTCGCGACGCTGCCGCAGACCGATGCGAAATCGGCTGAATCCTCGAGCACCGGCACAGAGGCGCGCGTGCCCCAGGCTCCGGCAAACACAATGGCTCCGGCGAACACGATGGCGCCAGCCAACACCATGGCGCCCGCCAATAAGATGGCGCCGGCCAACAACGCCATGGCGCCGGCCGCCCAGGCGCCCGCCGCCGGCCCGACATTGCCGACCTTCGACGTCGTGCGGGTCGAGGGCAATGGCTCGATCGTCGTCGCCGGCAGCGCCGCGCCCAACGCCAAGGTCGAGATCTTGAATGGCGGCACGGTGCTCGGCTCGACCGAGTCCGGACCCGACGGCGCCTTCGCCATCGTGCTCGACGATCCGCTGAAGCCCGGCGACTATACGATCACGCTGCGCCAGACGGTTGGCGGCATTGCCGTTGCCTCGGCCCAGACCGCCGTCGTGTCGGTGCCGCAGAGCCCGACCGGCCAGGTGCTGGCCATGGTCGAGGAGCCGGGCAAGGCCTCGCAACTGATCACCGTTCCTGAGACCGAGAGCAAGCCGGCGGCGCCGGCGGCGACCGATCAGGCAGCGGCGCCTGCGACCCAAGCTCCGGCAACGACCGCGCCGGCGGTATCGGGCACGGCCTCGGCGCCGGCCGCGACCGCGCCGGCCGCCACAGACCAGGCGACCGCGCCGGCTGCGGCCGCCGCGGCGGAGCCCAAGATCGCGGTCGAAGCGGTCGAAATCGACGGCAGCAAGATCTTCGTCGCCGGCACGGCCGATCCCGGCCGCAAGGTGCGCGCCTATGCCGACGCCATCCTGCTCGGCGACGCCAAGACTTCGGCCGACGGGCATTTCCTGATCGAAGCGACGCGCGACATTCCGGTCGGCAGCTACACTATCCATGTCGACGGCCTGGACAATGACGGCGTCAAGGTCGTCGCCCGCGCTGCCGTCCCGTTCGAGCGCGAGGCCGGCGCGTCGGTCGCCGCCGTCGCCCCAAGCAAGACAAAGCCGGCCGAGGCCAAGCCGGCCGAGACCAAGACCGCCGAAACCACGACCGACACAGCAACGGCCGAAGCGGCCAAGCCGGCCCCGGCCGCCGGGGGCGCTGCCAAGGTTGCCGAGGCGACGCCCTCGACCGACGTGCCCGAAACGGTCGCGCCAAAGCTCGAACATGCCGACAGCTCCGTCATCATCCGCCGCAACGACACGCTCTGGCGCATCTCGCGCCGCGTCTACGGCCATGGCACGCGCTTCTCGACGATCTATCTGGCCAACAAGGACCAGATCCGCGATCCCGATCGCATCTGGCCAGGCCAGGTGTTCAAGGTGCCCTCGACTTCGAAGGAAGGCGAGGCCGCCGACATGAAGGCCATGGGCGAGCAGATGACAGCCGCGCCGGCGAAGACGGAGTGAGGCACTTCGTCATTCTAGGGCGGAGCAAGGAGCAAAGCGACGCGCGCAGACCCTAGAATCCATGCCGTGACATAAAGGCGATGCCACGGTGCAGACCTGTCTTTTTCAGGCATCCTACGGAGTTCCATTCTCGATCGCGGCATCTCGCGCGCGCGTCCCGGCATGGATTCTAGGGTCTACGCGACGCTTCGCGTCGCTACGCCCTAGAATGACGAACGAGAGGGCTGCGATCTCCTTCAACAAATCTACCCATGCGCCTAGCTTGCCCTCTCACCGTTCATCGTCTATCGCCGATGAACGATGTCCGAATTCCCCGAGACCCGCTGCACCGAAAGCCGTGCCATTGCCGCGCGGCTGGCGGCGCTGTCGCATCCGGCGCGCATCGAGATCCTGAAACATCTCTCGGCCAGCCGCTGCTGCTCCTGCCGTGAGGTGGTCGATCACCTCGATCTCGCACAGTCGACCGTTTCGCAGCATCTGAAGATCCTGGTCGAGGCCGGACTCGTCCGCTTCGAGACCGACCGCCAGCGCTCGCGCTACGCGGTCGACCACGACGCCCTCGCGGGCGTCTCCGCTTCGCTCACCCAGCTCGTCAACTCCTGCTGCCCCAGCCTCTCACCCATAAGGCAAGACTAGTGGCCGAAAAGACCGTATCCGCCGAAGCCGGCACCCTCACCACTTTGCGCAATCTGTGGCCCTATATGTGGCCGGCCGACCGCGCCGATCTCAGAGCCCGCGTCACCTGGGCGACGCTGCTTCTGGTCGTCGCCAAGGTCACATTGGTCGCCGGCCCCTATTTCTTCAAATGGGCGACCGATGCGCTGGCCCATGGCTCGAAGACGCCGCCGCCTCTGCCATCCTTCCTGCTGGCGCCGGTGGCGCTGGTCATCGCCTATAACGTGCTGCGCCTGATCCAGCTCGGCTTCAACCAGCTGCGCGACGCGCTGTTCGCCCGTGTCGGCCAGTATGCGGTGCGCCAGCTCGCCTTCCGCACCTTCGTCCACATGCATCAGCTGTCGCTGCGCTTCCATCTCGAGCGCCGCACCGGCGGCCTGTCGCGCATCATCGAGCGCGGCACCAAGGGCATCGAGACCATCGTGCGCTTCATCATGCTGAACACGGCGCCGACCATCCTCGAATTCGCGCTGACGGCCGGCATATTTGCCTTCACCTATGGCTGGAAATACGTCGCCGTGGTCGCCGTCACCGTCAGCCTCTATGTCTGGTTCACAGTCAAGGCGAGCGACTGGCGCATCTCGATCCGCCGCGACATGAACGACAGCGACACCGACGCCAACACCAAGGCGATCGACTCGCTGCTCAACTTCGAGACGGTCAAATATTTCACCAATGAGCGCATGGAGGCCGAGCGCTTCGACCGCTCGATGGCACGCTACGAGCTCGCCGCGACGAAAACCTGGACATCGCTCGGCTGGCTGAATTTCGGCCAGGGCCTCATCTTCGGCCTCGGCACGGTCATCGTCATGTGCATGTCGGCGCTGGAGGTGCAGGCCGGCAGGCAGACGGTGGGCGACTTCGTCTTCATAAACGCCATGCTGATCCAGCTTTCGGTGCCGCTCAACTTCATCGGCTTCATCTACCGCGAAATAAGGCAAGGGTTGACCGATATCGAGCATATGTTCGACCTGCTCGACGTGCCCCAGGAGATCGTCGACAAGCCGGATGCCAGGCCTTTGAAGGTCGGGCCCGGCAAGGTCGAATTCCGCGACGTTCATTTCTCCTATGATCCTAGCCGCAAGATCCTGAAAGGCGTCTCCTTCGAGGTGCCTGCCGGCAAGACGGTGGCGATCGTCGGCCCGTCCGGCGCCGGCAAGTCGACCATCTCCCGGCTGCTGTTCCGTTTCTACGACGTTCAGGGCGGCCAGGTGCTGATCGACGGCCAGGACATCCGCGACGTCACGCAGGAGAGCCTGCGGGCGGTGCTTGGCATGGTGCCGCAGGACACCGTGCTGTTCAACGACACCATCGCCTACAACATCCGCTACGGTCGTGTCGGCGCCGGCGAGGAGGAGGTGCGCAAAGCGGCCGAGCTCGCCCAGATCGGCCCGTTCATCCAGAAGCTGCCCGAGGGCTACAAGTCGATGGTCGGCGAGCGCGGGCTGAAACTTTCGGGCGGCGAGAAGCAGCGCGTGGCGATCGCCCGCACCATCCTCAAGGCGCCGCCGATCCTGATGCTGGACGAGGCGACCTCGGCGCTGGACACCCAGACCGAGCAGGAGATCCAGGCAGCCCTCGACCTGGTCAGCAAGGGCCGCACCACGATCGTGATTGCCCACCGGCTGTCCACGGTGATTTCGGCCGACGAGATCATCGTGCTGAAGGACGGCCAGATCGCCGAGCGCGGCACCCATGCGGCGCTGCTTGCCAAGCACGGCCTCTACGCCTCGATGTGGGACCGCCAGCGCGAGGCGACCGAAGCCGAAGAGCGCCTGCGCATTGCGCGCGAGGGCGACGAGCTTGGGGTGATTGTGAGGAGAAGGACGTCGGAGGTGAGCTAGCGCCTGTTCACCTTCTCCCCCTGTGGGAGAAGGTGGCCGCGAAGCGAGGTCGGATGAGGGGTGTTGGAAGGATCGCCGCACGACAAGATTAAGCGCTTGAAGCATCTATTCTTTTCTCGCCTCATTCCTTCCAGCACCCCTCATCCGTCTCGGCGCTTCGCGCCGATCCACCTTCTCCCACAAGGGGAGAAGGGAAAGGCGCCAAATTCCCCCTTGACCTCAACCTATCTTGAGCTTGCAAACCAACCTCCGAGCCACCTGCCAGGCAAACCTTCCAAATCGGAGATGGACGAAATGAGCACCAACAATCAACGCACCGGCAGTGTCTTCCGCGTCGACAAATTCGTCGTGCCGGCGCAAGCGCGCGACGAAATCCTCAGCAAGGCCAGGATGACGCATGAACTGCTGCGCCAGCAGCAGGGTTTCGTGCAGGACTTCCTGCTCGAGCAGTTCTCCGGCCCCGGCGAGTTCAACATCGTCACCATAGTCGAATGGGAAAGCCAGGCCGCGGTCGACAAGGTGGTGCCGATCGTCAAGGCAGCGCACGAGCGCATCGCCTTCAGCGCGCAGGAAACGATCGCCCGCCTCGGCGTCAAGGCCGACATAGCCAACTATCGGCGCGTGCCCGAACTATAGGAAGGCCACCCGGCTCCGGGCACCGAAACAGCGGCGCTCAGCACCTGGCCGGTGCGGGCGTCGCTCACCATGTTTTCGAACCCACGCCATTCTGCAGCGAGGATGAACAACGTCCTGCCGTCGGAGCCGCCCAGCATGCAGGCAAAGCAGCCGAGATCGACCTCGACCCTGTCGATTTTCTCGCCTCCCTCTTGCACGCGCACGCAGTGCCGGTTGGGCACGTCGGCATACCAGACGCAGCCCTCGGCATCGATGCAGATGCCGTCGGGATAATTGTTCCCGAGATCGGCCCATACGCGCCGCTTGGAAAGGCTCCCGTCTTCGCCAATATCGAAGGCTGTCAGCCGTCTTGCGTGGGACTCGGCGATGATCAGTGTCCGATTGTCCGGCGTCACGGCCATGCCGTTGGCGAATGCGATATCCTCGGCGACCTGCCGCATCGTGCCGTCCGGCGTGATCAGCACGATGGTGCCCGGCGCGAAATGCTCGCCCGGCGCCGGAGCCGGCCCGCCGCCATTAACATAGATGTTGCCGCGCCCATCGACGACGATTTCGTTCCAGGGGTTCTTCGACAGATGCCTCAGATCGGCATGGGTGACGAGCGTCCCGCCTGCTTCCTGCCTGAGCAGCAGGCCTTCCCGCCCCGAGACCACCAGAAGCCGGCCATCCGGCAACCAGTCGATCGAATAGGGCAGGACGGCCGGCACGGCAAGCATCACCTCGCTCCGGCCGTTTTCGTCCACCGCGACGATCTCGCCGGTGCCCCAGTTGCAGAGCCAGAGCCGGCCGTCATGCCAGCGCGGCGACTCGCCGAAGGCTAGGCCTTGTGTGACGACCTTGGCACTCATTGCAGACGGTTTCGGCGAAGGCATTGGCGGGCTCCTTGGGTGTCCACGCGCCAAGGACGCGCGACGGAGCCGAGTTCCGACACCCGGAGCAAAATTTAGACTTGCACGCCGGCGTTGCTGCCTCCCCCATTGTTGCGTTGCGGGGAGGGGGGCTTTCCGCTATTGAGGCGCAACCTGAAACAGGGACCGCTCCAAGCCCTATGACGCTTCTCGACTCGGTCAAGAATACGTTCGTTCCGATCCATCGCGAAGGCTACCCCTTCATCGCCGCCTTCGCCGCGGCGACGCTGTTCCTCGGCTATTTCTCCTCGATCCTGTTCTGGATCGGACTGATCCTGACCGCATGGTGCATCTATTTCTACCGCGACCCCGAGCGCGTCACCCCGGTCGACGACCGGCTGGTGGTGAGCCCGGCCGATGGCGTGGTCTCGGCGGTCGGCCCCGCCGTGCCGCCGAGCGAGCTTGGGCTGGGCTCCGGCGAGATGACCCGGATCTCGGTGTTCATGAATGTGTTTTCGTGCCACATCAACCGCGCTCCGGTGCGCGGCCGGATCACGCGCATCGAGCACAAGCCCGGCAAATTCCTCAATGCCGAGCTCGACAAGGCAAGCGCGGAGAACGAGCGCAACGGCCTGGTCATCGACAGCCCCAACGGCACGATTGCCGCCGTCCAGATCGCCGGCCTTGTGGCGCGCCGCATCGTCTGCTGGGCCGAGGCTGGCGGTACGATCGCGATAGGCGAGCGTTTCGGCCTGATCCGCTTCGGCTCGCGCGTCGACGTCTTCCTCCCGTCGGGCGCCGTGCCGCGCGTCGCGGTCGGCCAGACGGCGGTTGGCGGCGAGACCGTGCTTGCCGAATTCGGTGGCACCGCGGTCACGCCCTTGGTCAGGGTTTCCTGAGCGTTGGGCGCGCCGTTCAAGAAATTCGAAGCCCATGCCAGCGGCGGTCCGCGCATCCGCGAGATCCCGATGCGCATGGTGCTGCCCAACCTGGTCACCGTGCTTGCCATCTGCGCCGGCCTATCCGGCATCCGCTTCGCCTTCGAGAACCGCTTCGAGATCGCTGTGGTCATGGTGTTGCTTGCCGCCTTCCTCGACGGCATCGATGGGCGACTGGCGCGCATGCTGAAGGCGACCTCGAAATTCGGCGCCCAGATGGATTCGCTGGCCGATATCGTCAATTTCGGCGTGGCGCCGGCCCTGGTGCTCTATGCCTTCCTGCTCGACCGAGCCGGCTCGCCGGGCTGGATCGCCGCACTTCTCTTCACAATCGCTTGCGGCATGCGGCTGGCCCGCTTCAACGTTCTGGCCGACGACGCCGAGCAGCCGGCCTGGCAGACCGAATATTTCGTCGGCGTGCCGGCCCCGGCGGGTGCTGTGCTGGTCATGCTGCCGCTCTATCTTTATTTCCTGCGGCTCGGTCTGGAGCCCAGCCGGCCGGCCGCCTTCGTCGCCACCGGCTTCACCGTGCTGGTCGCCTTCCTTCTGGTCAGCCGCCTGCCGGTCTATTCGGGCAAGAGCGTCAAGGTGCCGGGCGACAGGGTGCTGCCGGTCATCCTCGGCGTCGTGCTCTACATCCTCTTGCTGATGACCTATCCCTGGTACACGCTGACGGCTTCCGTCGCTGGGTACCTGCTTTTCCTGCCGTTGTCGGTGCGCGCCTATTCCAAGCGGGCCATGCGCGAAGGCGAGAAGGTGCCGCCGTCGGATATCGGGTAGCGCTGCGCCCTAGGCCGCCGCACTCAGCCCCAGCCGGTCGATCGCCAGCTTGCGCGCCGAGATGTAGTCCGTCTTGCCCGAGCCCAGCACCGGGATCTCTTCCACCTTGATGATGTCGTTGGGCACCATCAGCTCGGCCGCGCCGGCCTTCTTGCCGAACTGGCGCAGCTCCTCGGCATTGGCTTCGTCAGCGGTGGTGACCAGCACGATGCGCTCGCCGCGCCTCTTGTCGGGCACTGCCACCGCCGCGTGGCGCTCTTCCGGCCATAGCGACTGCACCAGCATCTCGACGGCGCCCAGCGACACCATCTCGCCGGCGATCTTGGCGAAGCGCTTGGCCCGCCCGCGTATGGTGATGAAGCCCTCGCGGTCGACCGAGACGATATCGCCGGTGTCGTGCCAGCCTTCCAGCCGCTGCAATTCGCCGGGACGATCGGCGGTCATGTAGCCCATCATCATGTTCGGCCCGTCGAGCCACAGCCGGCCGCCCTCGGCGATGCCTTCGACCGGCTCCAGTTTCATGCGGATCGCCGGCAGCGGCCGCCCGACTGTGCCGTCGCGGCTGTGGATGGCGGTGTTCACCGCCACCACGGGCGCGGCCTCGGTCAGCCCGAAGCCTTCGACGATCGAGGCCTGGAAACGGTCGCGGTAGGTGCGCCGCGTTTCCGGCTTCACCGCCTCGGCGCCGGCCACGACGAAGCGCAGGCTGGAGAAGTCGCCGTCCTTCGCGGTGCGCGCATAGTTGGCGAGGAAGGTGTCGGTGCCGAACATCACGGTCGGCTTCACCTTGCGGGCGATCTCGGGGATGATCTTGTAGTGCAGCGGCGAGGGGTAGAGGAACAGCTTTACGCCCAGCACCAGCGGCAGGATGGTGCCGCCGGTCAACCCGAAGGAATGGAACACCGGCAGCACGTTGAGCAGGATGTCGGCCGGCGAGACGGAGACGCGCGCCTCGGCCTGCATGACATTGGCAAGCAGGTTGCGGTTCGACAGCACCACCGCCTTCGGCGTGCCTTCCGAGCCGGAGGTGAACAGGATGACAGCGGGCTTCGAGGCTTGCTGCCGCTGCAGCGGCAAACGCCACAGAAGCGCGGCGGCGACCTTGTCCAGGGTCGTCACATTGGCGCGCACATCTTCCAGCCACAGCATCTTGGCGCCACCCGCCTCGACCGCTGCGACGATGTCGTCGATGCCCGCCTTTTCGATGAAGGCGCGGGAGGAAACCACCGTCCTGATGACGGCAGTGCGGACCGCCGCGGTCACGCTCGCCGGGCCGGCGGTGTAGTTGATCATCGCCGCCACGCGGGCAGCTGAGACCAGGCCGACGAAGGTAAGCACCACGCCATTGGCGTTGGGCAGCAGCACGCCGACCGCTTCGCCGGGCGCGGTCACCGCCTCGAAATGGCGGCCGAGCACGCGCGCGCCGATAAACAGCTTACGGTAGCTGAGCGAACCGGAAATCACATCCTCGATGATCGGGCGCGAAGGTCCGATGCGGTCGGCGGCGTCGCGCATGGCGAGGAAGAGCCCGCGATCGAGATTGGTGCCGTAAAGCCGCGCCTCGGCGAAGCGGTCGAACAGCGCGTTGGTGTTGGATGCCATGTCGGGGTTGCGCGCCACCAGCTCGGCGATGGTCATCGGCTCCAGCACACTCATCGAAAGCCGCGGGAACCAGTGGCGCGGCGCTTTTTCCTTCGGCGTCAGCGACACCGGCAGGTCACGCGTGCCGGCAACGAAGATCGGCACAATGCGCGCGTCGGCCTGCATGGCGATGCGCGTGATGGCACGAAACAGCCGGAACGATTTGACGTCCGGCTCGACATTGTCCGGCAGGTAGACGGCGAGCCGCCCCTTGCCCTTCAGCACGCGCACCAGCCGGCGGCTGACGAAGATATGCTCGGCGTTGAAGGCGATGGTACGCGCAAGCTCGCGCCACGGCTCCAGCCAAGGCGAGCGCGCCGAAGCCTCGTCCAGGATATGCAGCGTGTCGTCGGGAAGCAGCGACAGCATCAGCGCCGGCTCGATGCGCGACTGGTGCCAGACGACATAGATGACCGGCGTCTTGGCGCTGCGAGCGATGCGCATGCGATTGTCGGCGATGCGGTAGGCGAGCTTGAACGGCACATAGAGCAGCGCCTGGGTGAAGCGCAGGTCGAGCCGGACCCGCTCGATCACGGCAATCAGCAGCCAGGCAAAGACAAGGCCCGCCAGCAGCGCCAGGGTCAGGATCATGCCGCTCTCTCCCAGTCTCCTCCAGGGCGCGGCTCTTGAGCGACCGCTTCGGTGGCAGAGGGTAGCGGAAGTGCGGGCAAGGTCAATGCGGGGTCGGAGAGCTTTCCCTTCTCCCCTTGTGGGAGAAGGTGGATCGGCGCGCAGCGCCGAGACGGATGAGGGGTGTTGGAAGAAATGAGGCGCTGGAAAATCCAGCTCTTGAGGCGCTTAGCTTGCGACGCCGCGCTCCGTCCAACACCCCTCATCCGACCGAGCTTCGCTCGGCCACCTTCTCCCACAAGGGGAGAAGGGGAAGACGGCGCTACGCCGCCTTCAACCTTCCGCTGATGAAACGGAACTCCTGGCTTTTGCCGCCATAGCCATAGGCCGCCGCCGGCACCTCATGCACGAAGGCGTAGCTTTCCTCATGCACTCCGCCCAGCAGCCGGCCGAAGGCCCCGAAGATCGCCTTGAGATAGGCTTCGAGCTCGAGCTTTGTGTTGGTGCCGTCGACGACCTTGATGTCGAGCCAGAACGTGTTGGTGCCGTGCTCGGCCAGCGACTTGCCGCCGGCGAACCAGTGCTGCGGATCGATGTAGTTGACGGCAACCGCGGTGATCGTCGGATCCTTGTGCAACAGTTTCGCGGTGATATCGGTGGCCTCCCTGGCGATTGCCGCGGACAGCTTGGCGTCCGGCTTGCCGGTGACGCTCACATTGATGATCGGCATTTTTCTATCCTCCGAGTTGGGCGCCTCGCGCCGTCGATGGGAGGACCATGCCATCGGCATAACATCAATAAAATCGAATTGTTTTTGATAAATAGTTCGATATCATTGAAGTATGGAAACGCTCGATCCGGATCTTCTGAAAACCTTCCTTGCCTTTGTCGACGGCGGCTCGCTCGCCAAGGCCGCATCCACCGTCGGCCGCACACCGTCAGCGGTGACCGCGCAGATGCAGCGGCTGGAGGAGATCGTCGGCGAGCCGCTGCTCATCCCGCAGGGCAGGGGACGCGGGCTGACGCCGGCCGGCGAGGATCTTGTCGGCCATGCGCGGCGCATCCTTGCCGTCCACACCGAGGCCTGGCTGGCGCTGAAGGGCGCGCGCGCCGGCGGCCGCATCGCCATCGGCACGACGCAGGATTTCGCCGACCAGGGGCTGCCGGACCTGCTCCGGACCTTCGCCGCCAGCCATCCGCGCGTCAGGGTCGAGCTGCGCGTCGGCCGCTCCCTGGAGCTCGGGTCGGCCCTGCAGGCAGGCCAGCTCGACCTCGCGATCACCATGCGCCATGCCCCGTCGCCGGATGAAGCGGCCCTGATCAGCGAGCCGATGCTGTGGCTCTGCTCGGAAAAAGGCCTGGCGGCGCGACAGGAGGTGGTACCGCTGGCCCTGCTCGATCCCTATTGCGGCTTCAGGGAGGCGGCGCTCAATGCGCTCGACGCCGCCGGCCGCCGCTATCGCATCGCCGCCGGCAGCGCCAGCCTTGCCGGCCTGCGCGCCGCAGTCAATGCCGGCATCGCGTTGACGCCGCGCACCCGGCGTTTCGCCCATTCCGGCATCGTCGAGGTATCTGCCGATTTCGACCTCCCGCCGCTGCCGATGGCCGATTTCGTCATCCGGCTCGGCCGCGAAGCCGCCCGCCCGGCGCGGGACTTGGCGGAGCTGCTTGCCGGCGGCCTGGCCCTTCCGTCCTGAGGCCGGTCGCCCAAAGAAAAAGCCGACCTTTTTGCGGGTCGGCTTCTAGTCGGACGGGTCGAGGGGTTTGGGGGGACTTGGGGGGTGACCCGTCGATCCAATAATGCTCCACGGGGATGATGGTTCCGTGACCGGCGAAATATTTTTACGAGGCCGCCGATTTCGCCTTCAGCCAGTCGCGTCCGGCATGCGCAAAGACCGCGCAAAGCACGATGGCGCCGCCGATGATGCTGGCCATCGGTGGGAGTTCGCCCAGAAACAGCAGGGCAAACAGGATGGCGAACGGCACCTCTGCGGAACCGAGCAGGCCGGCTTCCGCCGACGGGATCAGCCGCGAGCCTTCCGTCCACAGGATCGAGGCGAGCGCAAAAGAGCAACCGAAGGTGGCAAGCAGCGCCACGTCGCGGGCGGACACGGCCAGCGGATCGGTGACGAACCAGCCGAGCACGAAAAGCAGGAAGGCCGAGACAGCGCCCGCCCACACGACCGGCGAGTCGCGAAAAGCGCGCACCATGATCATGTAGAGCGCGCTTCCGGCGGTCATCAGCAGCGCCAGGGCGTCGCCGAACAGGTGCCCGCTGCCGAGGCCGGCGCCCACCATGATGGCGACGCCGCAAAGCGATACGGCCGCCGCGATCATCGTCTGCAGCCGGAATTTTTCCCGCACCAGAAGGAAGGCGAGCAGTGCGGCGATGAAGGGCGAGGTCGCGTAGATGACCGCGACATTGGCGACATAGGTGAATTTGAAGGCCGAGATGAAGGCGATGCTGGCGGCGGCGCCCTCGACCGCAAGCAGCCAGCCCCGCCAGCCGAGTTTCAGGCTTTCGCGCCCGCCCGAGCGGCGCCGTCGCCACAGCACGTAGAAGCTGATCAGGATCGAGCCGAAAAAACCGCGCCAGCAGGTGATGGTCAGCGGATCGGCATGGATCGACTTGGTCAGCACGCCAGTGAGCGCGAAGGCGATCGCCGATGCCGACACCAGGATGATGCCGAGCGTGCGCTCGGCCGCCACGTCGGCGGCGGGCGCAAGCTTTTCCGGCATGTCGAGCGTGTCCGTCATGGCGCCAGCCTACCCAGTTGCTCCTGACAGCCTTCCGTCATGAGGCCTGCTCCCGTCTGCGGAAATGCTCGTTGCCGACGATGAGCAGGCCGGCGCCGATGATCAGCGCCGCGCCCATGAACACTTCCGTGCGCGGCAAGTCGCCCCATATGGCGTAGCCCAGCGCGAAGGCCCAGACCAGCGAGGTGTACTCGAACGGTGCCACAATCGACACCGGCGCGCGCTTCATGCCCTCGAACAGCATGTATTGCGCCACACCGCCCAGCGCGCCGACGCTGATGAGCAAGAGGAACTGCGTTCCGTCGGGCATATGCCACCAGATCAGCGCCGGCACGGCCGAGAAGAGCAGGAAATAGAAATTGTTGAGCACGAGCTGGATCGTCGTGCGCTCCTGCAGCGCCGTCTTGCGCAGCAGCACCACGGCGATCCCCCAAAGGACGGCCGCTGCCAGCACCAGGAGCACCGGCACGGAGAAGCCGAGCCGGGTCGGATCGCAGGCGATGAAGACGCCGACGAAGCCGATGAACACCGCCAGCCAGCGCAGCAGCGGCACCGTCTCGCCCAGGATCAGCACCGAAAGCACGGTGACGATGATCGGCGCGGCGTAATAGATGGTGGTGAGCTCGGCAAGCTGCAGCGAGCGCGCGGCGTTGTAGTAGCAAAGCCAGGCGGCGAGTGTGAAGGCGCTGCGCACCAGCATCGGCCTGACGATCGGCGAATCGATCGTGTCGGCCAACAGCCGCCTGCCGCCGACCGCGCCGCAGGCGACGAGCACGGTGATCGAGCGGACGAACATGATCTGCCAGACCGTCATGCCAGCGACCAGGAGCTTGATCGAGGCATCCTGCGCCGAAAACAGGAAATAGGCCGCGGCCGTGAACAGGATGCCGGCCAGCACCCTTTCGCGGCTTTCCAGGATGACGACATCGGCCATAAGGGCTCAGCGTGTTTGCGTGAGGCGGTTCCGCCCCGGTCGGGACCGTTGCTCCAGCTATAGGGGCGAAAGCTTGCACTGCGCTGCTCCAGCTCAGCGCTTGCGTTGGCGCAGGTCGTTTGCCGGAGGCCGGTCGGCCTTACTGCGTCGCCTGATAAAGCTCCGAGGCCGCGTCCTTCAGCGCGCGCCGTCCGTCCGGCCGCAGATACATCATATGGCCGCCCTCGACGACGTCGAGGCGGATCGGCTTGGCGTCCGATAGCGAAGGAAGCTGGTTCACCAGATAGCGCGAGGCGAGATAGGGGGTGACAAGGTCGGTATAGCCGTTGACGATGACGACACCCAGCGCCGGGTTGAGCGAGCGGGCGCGCTGCAGGTCGTTCATCACACCGGCATAGCCTTGGCCTGATGTGCCGTAATCCCAGCTGCGGCTGACCTCGCCATTGAGCAGCCGGTAGCTGACGTCGGTGCGGTAGTTGAGCTCGTCGCGGGCGTAAGCGACGAAGGCGGAGGTCAGCACCGGAACGCTGCGGTCGAGCACCGGGTCGGGGCCGGCCTCACGGGCGCTTTGCGGCGCGATGTCGGCAGTGCCGATGGTGGCGTCGTAAGGGCTCAGAACCTTGCCGGTGGCGCGCTGGAATTCCTTGGCGAAAAGCCCGATGGGGATGCGGGCGAAATTGCGCTGAACGAGCTCCAGCGGCAGGCCGGTGATCTCCGAAACGCGCCCGCTGGCGAGTTTGCCGCCTTGCTCCAGCCCGCTGTTCAGCGCCGTCAGGTAATCGCCGAGCGCATAATGCTCGACCTCGGCCAACCTGTCGCGCAACGCGTCGCCGCTCACGCCGTCGCCCTTCAGCCGCGTTGCCGCCAGCGAAGGCAGCTCCAGCGCCCAGTGCAGCTGGTCGAATTGGTCGGGCCGCACCAGCATGAATTCCAGCGCTGGCGAGATCAGCACGATGCCGCTGGGGCTGAGGCCGACATCCTCCTGCAGCGTGCGGGCAAGCAGCGCCGCGCGAAAGCCGCCATAGCTCTCGCCGGCGAGGAACAGCGGCGATCCGGTGCGGCCGTTCTGCGCCAGATAGAGGCGGATGAAGGCACCGACCGAGCTGGCGTCGGCATCGACGCTCCAGAATTCCTTCGGCTCGTGCCCAGGCGCTTCGCGGCTGTATCCGGTGCCGACCGGATCGACGAAGACGAGATCGCTCATGTCGAGCCAGCTGTCGGGATTGTCGATGAGCTTCTGCGGCGGCCGCAGGAACTCGCCGTCGGCGGCGGTCTCGACGATGCGCGGCCCGATCGCGCCGAGATGCAGGTAAGCCGACGCAGCACCGGGCCCGCCGTTGAAGACAAAGGTGATCGGCCGCTCCTTCGCCGGGGCGGGCGATTGCTGCGAGTAGGCGACATAGAAGATCTCGGCCGTCACCTCGCCCTTGCCGGATAGGAGCGACAGCGTGCCGGCCTTGGCCTGGTAATCCAGCTTGCGCCCGCCGAGCGTGATCGAATGCTCTGTCACCTGCGGTGGCGGCAACAGCGACAGCACGCCGCCGGTCGGGGCTGGACGCTCGGGTGCTTCGGCGAAGGTGGGCTGAGCGAAGGCGGCGACCGCCAGCAGGATGAGGGAGACGAGCTTGGATCGCATGTGGGCTCCGGAAATGGTCTCGGAATAGGTATGGCCTGCGCGTGTGAAGTCAAAACAACAATCGCAAACGTTGCGATCCTTCGCGCCCCCCTCTGCCCTGCCGGGCATCTCCCCCTCGAGGGGGGAGATCAGATGTCGCGTCGGCCTTCGTCATTCTCCCACGCTCGCTAATCTCCCACGCGCTGCAGAAAGGGCGCCGCCGGAGAAGCTGCCAGTCTCCCCCCAAGAGGGGGAGATGTCCGGCAGGACAGAGGGGGGCGCTGTCCCGCCGGCATATCAGTGCTATCAAGGCATCAAAGGCTGATCGGAAGGACAACACAATGGACGCAACCGCCCTCAAGGCCATGCAGGCCCCGTTGAAGGACGCCTATCGCGAAGACGCCGCGCGAGCGCTGATCACGCTGAGAGCCCGCGGCACGCTCGACGACCAGTCGATCGCCTGCAAGGTGGAGACCGGTAGGGCGCTTGCTGTCGCCGGGCTTCATCCGGCCACCGGCGGCTCGGGCCTCGAGCTGTGCTCGGGAGACATGCTGCTGGAAGCGCTGGTCGCCTGCGCCGGCGTGACGCTGAAAGCGGTGGCGACCGCCTTGGAGTTCAAGCTCGGCAACGCTACCGTCGAGGCCGAGGGCGATCTCGATTTTCGCGGCACGCTGGGCATCGCCCGCGACGCGCCGGTCGGCTTCCGCGAGATAAGACTGAAATTCGATCTCGACACCGACGAGCCGCAAGAGCGCATCGATTCGCTCATAAAACTCACCGAGCGCTACTGCGTGGTGTTCCAGACGATCAACAACAAGCCGGCGTTGAGCGTGAGCGCGCGGCGCTGAAACGACGCCTCGCGCTACTGCGCCGAGGGCGTTTCCGCATCCCCTTCATCGGTAAAGGGCGAGGCGCTTGGCACGCATTGCACGGCCCATCCCTGAGGGGTCGGCTGCTTCTGATATTCGGTGATGGCGTTGGTGCATTGTTCGCGGGTGTCGAAGGTGCTGGGCAGCACCACCATGCCGCCCTGCGGGCCGGCGATCACCAGATACCAGACCAACGCTACGCTGGGAGTAGCAGCCATGGGAATTCCTCGCTTTGAAATGTCGGAGTCGGTCCGATCCTAGCAACTCCCATGGAGCAGCGAAAGCAGCGAGGCGGCACACGCTTTCGCCGCTCCGTTCACAGACCCGTGAATAGACCGATCGGGCTTCGGGCTCACTCGACCGCGAAGCAGTAGAACAGGCCGTCGCCGCCGGTGCCCTTGAGCGCTTCCTGGCTGCAGCCGCCGCGCGAGGCATGCGAGGAATTCCACGACTTCGCCGCCGCCGAATCGTCGAGCCCCGTGCGGTCGTGATGGCCCATCATGGCGGCACCCTCGGCGCCGCTCATCGTCCAGTCGCCGCAGGTCTGGTCGGCGATCCTGGTGCCGTCGGGCTTGGAGCCGGTCAGCATGTCGTGGCGGTTGGGCGTGTCGCCGCGCCCGTTGATCATCTCGCCCTTTTCGGTCAACGCCGTCTTTTTGGTGATTCCGTTGGCGTCGCTGTGCAGCGAGGCGACATCGTCGGCGATCTTCTCGCCCTTGGCATTGAACCACGGACCCTTGCCGATGCGGTCGCGCGCGTCTTCGGTGCTGGAGGAAAGATAGGCATGCCAGGTCTTGCCGGTGACGCCGGCCGCTTCCGCGAGCGAGGCGCAGTGGGCATCGGCGCCTTTCAAGCCGCCGAGATCGGCACCCTTGCCGGAGCCGACGCTGGTGACGAAGAAGCTCATGGTCTTGTCTTGCGAGAGGGCTACGCTAGCCGATGCGGCAAGTGCCGCGACGGTGGTGGTGGCGGCAACGAGAATGGGTCTACGCATATCGGTCCTCCGGTTTCGAATGCCTTGCATTCGAAGAACGTTGCCGGAGCCCGGTTTAATCCCGTCTGAGGTTTCCTTATTCCGGCTGCCGGTAGGCGACGAAGCGGTTGTGCTTGGCCTGGAAGATCAGGCCGGTCTCCTTCAATTCCGGGCTTGCCAGGGCCACGATGCGCTTGGCGATCTCGGACGGATGCGGCAGCGTCTCCGGGTCTTCGCCGGGCATGGCCTGCGCCCGCATTGCGGTGCGGGTTGCGCCCGGATCGGCGGCGTTCACCCTCAGCGGCAGGCTCTCGGTTTCATGTGCCCAGGAACGCATCATCGTTTCGACCGCCGCTTTCGAGGCCGCGTAGGGCGCCCAGAAGGCGCGCGCCGAATGCGCCGCATTGGACGACAGGATGATGGCGCGGCCGGCGTCGGAGAGCCTGAGCAGCGGATCGACCGAGCGGATCAGCCGCCAGGTCGCCGTCACATTGATGGTCATCACCTTCTCGAAGGTCTTGGCCTCGACATGGCCGATCGGCGAGATGACGCCGAGCACGCCGGCATTGGCGACCAGGATATCGAGCTTGCCCCAGCGCTCATGGATCGCGCCGCCCAGCCGGTCGATGCCGGCCATGTCGGCAAGATCGAGCGGCACCAGCGTCGCCTGGCCGCGGCCGTCGGCCTTGATCTGGTCGTCCAGCTCTTCCAGCCCGCCGACCGTGCGCGCCACCGCGATCACATGCGCGCCGGCTGCCGCCAGCTCCCTGGCGATGAAATAGCCGATGCCGCGCGAGGCGCCGGTTACGACCGCCACGCGGCCAGTAAGGTCGAGGGTCATGTGAGAGATTCCATAAGGCGCGAGACAGCTCGGCGAATGCAATTGATAGTCCGGGCGGCCTAGGCCCCGCCGCTTGCCAGCAGCGACAGCGTGCGCACATTGTCGTGGCCTTCGAAGTCAAGCAGGCGGGTGGGGTACTGTCCCGTGAAGCAGGCGTCGCAGAATTGCGGCTGGTCGTTGTCGCGGCCGGCCTCGCCGACGGCGCGGTAGAGCCCGTCGATCGACAGGAAGCCGAGCGAATCGACGCGGATGAACTCCGCCATCTCCTCGACCGACATGCGCGACGCAAGCAGCTTCGACTTCTCCGGCGTGTCGACGCCGTAGAAGCAGGACGCGCTGGTCGGCGGCGAGGCGATGCGCATATGCACTTCCCTGGCGCCGGCGTCGCGCACCATCTGCACGATCTTCTGGCTGGTGATGCCGCGCACGATCGAATCGTCGACCAGCACCACGCGCTTGCCCTCGATCATGCGGCGGTTGGCGTTGTGCTTGAGCTTAACGCCCATGTGGCGGATGGAATCGCCTGGCTGGATGAAGGTGCGGCCGACATAATGATTGCGAATGATGCCGAGCTCGAAGGGAATGCCGGCGGCCTGGGAGAAGCCGATCGCGGCCGGCGTGCCGGAATCCGGCACCGGCACGACGATGTCGGCCTCGACCGGGCTTTCCTGCGCGAGTTCCGCGCCGATGCGCTTCCTCACATCATAGACGTTGCGGCCTTCGACCGAGGAATCCGGCCGCGCGAAATAGACATATTCGAAGATGCAGAAGCGCGTCTTCTGCGGCTCGAACGGGAAGATGCTTTCGATGCCCTTCGCGGTGACCACCACCATCTCGCCGGGCTTGATGTCGCGCACGAAGCGGGCGCCGATAATGTCGAGCGCGCAGGTTTCGGAAGCGAGGATCCAGGCGCCGTCGAGGTCGCCAAGCACCAGCGGGCGGATGCCGAGCGGATCGCGGCAGCCGATCATCTTCTTGGCAGTCATCGCCACCAGCGAGAAGGCGCCTTCGACCTGGCGGATCGCATCGATGAAACGCGAATTCAAATCGCGCTCCTTGCTGGTCGCGACCAGATGCAGCAGCGTCTCTGTGTCGGAGGTCGAGGAGAAGATCGAGCCCTGCTTCTGCAGCGCGCGCTGCACGGTGAGCGCGTTGGTGAGGTTGCCGTTGTGGGCCACGGCAAGACCGCCTTCCGCGAGCTCGGCGAAGAAGGGCTGGATGTTGCGCAGCCCGGCGCCGCCGGTGGTGGCGTAGCGCGTGTGGCCGATCGCGCGGTTGCCTTGCAGGCTGTCGATGACGCGCTGTTTGGTGAAGGTATCGCCGATCAGGCCGACATGGCGTTCGACGTGGAACTGGGTGCCGTCATAGGAGACGATGCCGGCCGCTTCCTGGCCACGATGCTGCAGGGCATGAAGGCCGAGTGTGACGATGGCCGCCGCGTCCTGCCGGCCGAAGATGCCGAACACGCCGCATTCGTCATGAAAATGATCGTCGGCCTCGGCGGAAAGGACCTTGCCTTCATCTGCCGTTGAGTCTGCCATCTGGTGCTCAAGCTCCGCTAAAGCCGCCATATAAGGCGATCTCTCGCCGAACGCAACGCACGCTTTTTTGCATTCACAACCGGCGCCAAGCCGGCCCGCAATCAGTTTGCCGGCGCTGGAGCCGGGGCGGGCGCTGGCGTGGCCGGCGCCGGCTCGTTGTCGGCAGGCGCCTCGCCTTCGCTGTCGTCAGGCGCCGGCGCGTTGTCGTCGCCTGCTGGCGGCTCGGCCGCGGGCTGGTCGGTCGTGGCCGGCGCGCCGGCCTGCGGCGTGCCCTTATGGGTGTATTTGTTGACCAGTTCCTCGGTGTTTTCCGGCAGCACGCTTTCGAGCTTGGCGCCGATCGTCTCCAGCAGCGGCCGCGACTTGGCGTTGGCGATCCAGGCAGGCGCCTTGGCGCCGGCCAGCCAGTTGAAGAACAGCAGCGCCACCGCGACCACCAGGATGCCGCGCGCCGCGCCATACAGAAAGCCGAGCGTGCGGTCGAGCGCGCCGATGCGCGAATCGATGATCCAGTCGGCGAGCTTCATGGTGATGACGGAGACGACGATCAGCGCGATGAGGAAGACGATGCCCGCCGAAGCCGCCATCGCGATCTTGTCGTTGTCGACATAGGGCTGAACATAGGGCAGGACCGGCTTGTAGAAGAAGAAAGCCGCCGCCGCCGCCGCCGCCCAGGAAACCACCGAGAGCACTTCGCGGGAGAAGCCGCGCACCATGGCGAGCATTGCTGAGACCAGGGTGAAGCCGACGAGGATTCCGTCTAGCAGCGTAATCGGCATGGTTCTCGCCCCACTTCCTGTCTTACGGCCCGACGAGCCGCATCACTCCCCGTCGTCGGCACGACCGCGCCGCGTGCCGGCTATGCGCGCCACAAGGTCGGCAAGCTCGGTGGGCTGGAAAGCGCCGGCCCCGATCCCCCCGGCGAGTTCCTCGCTGCCGAGCGGCAGCACCGCGCTTCCAAAACCCAGCTTTTCGGCTTCCTTGAGGCGCTGCTGCGCATGCGCAACCGGCCTCACGGCGCCCGATAGGCTGATTTCGCCGAAATAGACGCAATCGGCGGGAAGGGCAAGACCGGTGAGTGACGAAACCAGCGCCGCGGCGACCGCGAGATCGGCCGCCGGCTCCGAGATCCGATAGCCGCCGGCGACGTTGAGATAGACGTCGTGCTGGCCAAAGCGGACGCCGCAATGCGCCTCCAGCACGGCGAGCACCATCGACAGCCGCGCGCCGTCCCAGCCGACGACGGCGCGGCGCGGCGTGCCGAGCGAGGAGGGTGCGACAAGCGCCTGGATCTCGACCAGCACCGGCCTCGTGCCTTCCATGCCTGCGAAAACCGCGGCGCCCGGGGACTTTGCGTGGCGCTCGCCGAGGAAAAGCTCGGATGGATTGGAAACCTCGCGCAGCCCCTTGTCCGACATTTCGAACACGCCGATCTCGTCGGTCGGCCCAAAGCGGTTCTTCACCGTGCGCAGGATGCGGAAGTGGTGATTGCCTTCGCCCTCGAAATAGAGCACGCCGTCGACCATGTGCTCGACGACGCGAGGGCCGGCGATCTGGCCTTCCTTGGTGACATGGCCGACGAGCACGATCGCCGCGCCTGTGGATTTCGCGTAGCGGATCATCGCCTGGGCGGCGGCGCGCACCTGGGTGACGGTGCCCGGTGCCGAATCGGCAAGGTCCGTCCACAGCGTCTGAATGGAATCGAGGATGACGAGGTCCGGCCGCTTGCCGTCGGCGATGGTCGCCAGGATGTCCTCGACATTGGTTTCGGCTGCAAGCTCGACCGGCGTCGAGGCGACGCCGAGGCGTTGTGCCCGCAGCCGGATCTGCGCCACCGCTTCCTCGCCCGAGACATAGACGATGCGGTGGCCTTTCGAGGCGAGCGCGGCGGCTGCCTGCGTCAAGAGCGTCGACTTGCCGATGCCGGGATCGCCGCCGACCAGAAGGGCCGAGCCGCGCACGAAGCCGCCGCCGGTGGCGCGGTCGAGCTCGCCGATGCCCGACACGATGCGCGGCGCGTCCTCGATGTCGCCCGACAGGCTGGTCAGCACCACGGCACGCCCTTTGCGGGCGTTGCGCGCGTTGGCCGGCCCCGAGCCGATGCCGCCGGACGTGCCTTCCTCGACCAGCGTGTTCCACTCGCCGCAGGCATCGCATTTGCCGGCCCAGCGCTGATGCACCGAGCCGCAATTCTGGCAGATGAACTGAACGCGCGATTTGGCCATTAGGGACGGCCCAACATTGGATAGGCCGGCGGGACAGCGCCCCCCTCTGTCCTGCCGGACATCTCCCCCTCTAGGGGGGAGATCGGCAGTTTCGCCGACGGCGCCCATCTTGCAACGTCGGCGATTGGCGAAAGCCGATGCGACATCCAATCTCCCCCCTTGAGGGGGAGATGTCCGGCAGGACAGAGAGGGGGGTGACGGAGTGAGACCTGTCTCAACTCACTCGAACCTCTCCGGCAGATGATGCTCTTCCGCCAGATCCGAGAACCGCGTGAATTCACCGTGGAAGGCCAGGCTGACGGTACCGGTCGGTCCGTGGCGCTGCTTGGCGATGATGCACTCGGCCTTGCCGCGCGCCTCGTTCATCTCGTTTTCCCACTTGATGTATTCCTCGGTGCCGAGCTTCGGCTCGCGGTTCTTGAGGTAATATTCCTCGCGATAGACGAACAGGACCACGTCGGCGTCCTGCTCGATGGAGCCGGATTCGCGCAGGTCCGAGAGCTGCGGGCGCTTGTCGTCGCGGCTTTCGACCTGACGCGACAGCTGCGACAGCGCGATGATCGGCACGCCGAGCTCCTTGGCCAGAGCCTTCAGGCCCGTGGTGATCTCGGTGATTTCCTGCACGCGGTTCTGCGAGGCGCGCGCGGAGGAGCCCTGCATCAGCTGGATATAGTCGATGACGATGAGGTCGAGGCCGCGCTGGCGCTTAAGACGCCGCGCGCGGGCGGAAAGCTGCGCGATCGAGATACCGCCGGTCTGGTCGATGAACAGCGGGATCTTCTGCATCGTCTGGGAGCAGGCGACCAGTTTTTCGAAATCCATCTCGGTGATCTCGCCGCGGCGGATCTTCGAGGACGAGATCTCGGTCTGCTCGGAGATGATGCGGGTGGCCAGCTGCTCCGACGACATTTCGAGCGAGAAGAAGCCGACGACGCCGCCATTGGCGGCCTTGAAGCTGCCATCGGCCTGCTGCGCCGGAACGTAAGCCTCGGCAATGTTGAAGGCGATGTTGGTGGCCAACGAGGTCTTGCCCATGCCCGGACGTCCGGCGAGCACGATTAGGTCGGAGGGCTGCAGGCCGCCCATGCGGCGATCGAGGTCGCGCAAGCCGGTGGCGATGCCCGACAGGTGGCCGTCACGCATATAGGCGGCGTTGGCCATGTCGACCGCGGTCTTGACCGCATCGTTGAAGCTCTCGAAGCCGCCGTCATAGCGGCCGGTTTCGGCAAGCTCGAACAGCCGCCGCTCGGCGTCCTCGATCTGGTCGGAGGGCGACATATCGACCGGCGCGTCATAGGCGATGTTGACCATGTCCTCGCCGACGGTGATCAGCGCGCGGCGCGTCGCAAGGTCGTAGATGGCGCGGCCATAGTCGGTGGCGTTGACGACGGTGACGGCCTCGACGGCGAGGCGCACGACATATTGCGCCACCGTCATGTCGCCCACCTTCTCGTCGGCCGGCAGGAAGGTCTTGAGCGTGATCGGCGTCGCGATCTTGCCCATGCGGATGAGCTCGGCCGCGATCTCGAAGATGCGGCGGTGCAGCGGCTCGTAGAAATGCGCCGGCTTCAAGAAATCGGAGACACGATAGAAGGCGTCGTTGTTGACGAGGATGGCGCCGAGCAGCGCCTGCTCGGCCTCGATGTTGTTCGGTGCCTCGCGATAGAGCGGCGTTTCCGCCGCGCCGAATTTCAGTGCCGCCTCTGCCATGATATCCCCGGTTTCGATCCCGCTGTCCTCGATATCAGAACGGGAAGATTCGATGCTGACTTTTCTGCAACACCCTCGGTCCAACCAGCTTGACGCCCCAATGTTCACAGGATCGGCAAACCATCCACAGGACAGTATTCCGGGGGCCTGATTCCAGTTGACTCGGCAAGCGGCGATTCTTAGTTGCAATTATGGAACGAAGCAAGAACATTTTGGGCGACCGATTGTCGTCCGACGCTCGCTCACAACCGACCAGCCGCATCCGCTCGCGCAAAGAATCGCGGACGTCCTCGGCTGATCGCCAAAGTAGCGAGTTGCTTCTTTTGGGCGTTCACCTTTGAGATTAGCCGAAACGTTGGTGAAGTCGTCATCCACGGGCGGAGCAAGGAGCGAAGCGACGCGCGCAGACCCGAGGATCCATTCCGTGACCTGTGGGCGTCGCGGCGAGCCGGAACGAGCTCCGTTCTGCGCCGCCTTCATTCTTCGCGCAACGTCACGGAATGGATCCTCGGGTCTGCGCGCCGCTTCGCGTCGCTCCGCCCGTGGATGACGAAGTTCGCGCGCCTCGGCTGATCTCCAAAGTAGCGACGGGCATCGACGATACGTCTTCTCCCGATTTCATCGGCCTACGCTCCCTCAGTCCAGCGTGTCGCCCCAGTCAGCCCGCCGCGCCGCCTTGAAGACATCGCCGTCGCGCTTGCTGAACAGGCGCTCGCCGGCGCTGCCGTCCGGTTGGCAGAGTTTCAGCACCACCTTGCCGGAGCCCCCCTTTGGCGGCGCGATCACCCGCGCCGAATGCGCCGGCGCCGGCTGCCGGGAGGCGGCGAGGTAGATGAACTTCTCGTCCTCCCATGGCACCTCGGCCTCCTTGACCAGGCGATGCAGGCGCGAACGGGCGACGCGGCGCGCGAAATGGCACCAGTCGGGCGGAGCAAGCGGGCATGGCGCCGCGTGTGGGCAGGGTGCCGAAACATGCGCGCCGGCCGCAATCAGTTGGCGGCGCGCGGCAAGGATGCGCTGCCAGCCGGCGGGCGTGCCGGGCTCGACGATGAGCAATGTGTCGACCGTGAGCCGCCAGAGGCGGTCGATGAGGCTCGGCAGGGATAAAGGCACGATCTCGTCCAGCACATAGGCGGCGCTGACGAGGTCGGCGGGCATGATGCCGTCGAGATCGATGGTCGCGTCGCCGGCGATCCAGTCGGCGCGGGCCGTGATCGCGCCTTCCGCGAGCGCCTGGCCGACCCTGCGCACGGCAGCGCTTGCCTCGACCAGCACCGCCCGTTCCAGCTCAGGCCAGGCGTCAGTCGTGGCCCAAAGCATGGTGCCAGGTCCGGCGCCGACATCGAGCAGGCTCGCCGGCCGGAAGTCGGGGCGAACCTCGATCAAGGCATCGAGGCTGGCGCGCACGGCGGCATAGGTGGCGGGCAGCCGCGTCGCCAGATAGGCCTTGATGGCCATGTCTTCGCCCATATGCAGGCGGCCGTCGCGCAGCTCGGCGCGGTAGCGCTCCGAGAGCGTCCGCGCCGCCTGCTTCAGCGCCGAAAGCGGCACCTTCTCCAAGAGGCTGTCGACGCCTTGCCGGAGCGGGGCGGGCAGTTCCATCTCAGGCTCCCCTTGGAGCGAGCAGGATGACCGAGGCGCCGACGATGCAGAGCGCAGCGCCGGCCAGATCCCAGCGGTCGGGACGCACGCCCTCGACCAGCCACAGCCAGCCGAGCGAGGCGGCGATGTAGATGCCGCCATAAGCGGCGTAGGCGCGGCCCGCCGCATCCGTGCCGACCAGCGACAGCAGCGACGCGAACAGCGCCAGCGAAATGAGGCCGGGGAGAAGCCAGAGCGCCGACTTCTCCAGCCGCCACCACGCCCAGAAAGAAAAGCAGCCGGCGATCTCGGCTAGAGCGGCTGCGGTGTAGATGAGGTAGGTCATGAAAAAAGGTCTCGCGAACGAGACCTTTTTCGTGGCGTCAGGCCGCAATGGCAAGCGGCATTGCGCGGCTACCCCACCTTCTTGCGGCGGGTCGGCTTGGAGGGCGCCGGCGCCGCCGGCTCCTGGTGGCCGATATCGCGCAGCTCCAGCGCCTTCTCGCATTTGGCCATGTAGTCGCGCGTCATCGGCAGCGTGTCGTTCTTTTTGGCGATCTGGAACTGGAAGATCACCAGGTCCTGCCAGCGGAAGGCGGCCTCGGAAGCGGCGAGATAGAACTCCCACATGCGGCAGAAGCGCTCGTCATAGATCGCTTTCGCTTTGTCGCGGTTGGCGGCGAAGCGCGCGCCCCAATGCTTGAGCGTGTCGGCGTAATGCAGCCGCAGGATTTCGATATCGGTGACGACGAGGCCCGACTTCTCGATCGCCGGCATCACTTCCGACATCGCCGGGATGTAGCCGCCCGGGAAAATGTATTTGCGGACGAAGGCGCTGGTCGCCCACGGCACGCCGGAACGGCCGATTGTATGGAGCAGCATCACGCCGTCGGGCTTGAGCAGCGTCGCGGCCTTGTCGAAGAAGGTGCGGTAGTGATTGACGCCGACATGCTCGAACATGCCGACCGAGACGATGCGGTCGAAACGTTCGTTGATGTGGCGATAATCCTTGAGTTCGAAATGCACGCGGTCCTGCAGGCCCTGCGCATGCGCTCGATCGGTGGCGACGCCATGCTGTTCGGTGGAGAGGGTGACGCCCTGCACGTCGACGTCGAAGACCTTGGCGAGATAGAGGCCCAGCCCGCCCCAGCCGGAGCCGATGTCGAGCACCGTCTGGCCGGCCTTGAGCCGCAGCTTGGCGGCGATGTGGCGCTTCTTGGCAAGCTGCGCCTCGTCGAGCGTCATGTCGGGCTGCTCGAAATAGGCGCAGGAATACTGCATGTCCTCGTCGAGGAAGAGCTTGTAGAGCTCGCCCGAGAGATCGTAGTGGCGTTCGACGTTGCGGCGCGAGCGCGCGGCGGTGTTGATCTGCTGCAGCCGGCGGAAGGCGTGGCGCAGCCCCTCGATCGCCTTCGACCAGGTCACGTCGATGCCGCTCGATCCCATGTTCTGGAACGCGATGCGCATCAGGCCGAGAACGCCGCCCTCGATCACGTCGAGCTCACCGTCCATATAGGCTTCGGGCACCGCCAGCATCGGATCGAAGGTGATGGCGCGCTCGGCATGCGTGGTCTTGATGTGGATATGCACCGGCTCGCCGCTGCCGTCGCCGAACTTGTGCGTCGCGCCCTTCGGTCCGGTCACCTTGAGGTCGCCGGCGCGCACCAGGCGTTCGAGAACGTGTTTCAACAGGATATTCATGACCAAATGTCCCCTCAGTCGGATCACCCGGTAATCGGACTGGAATGCCAGATCGAAAATGCCACGGCGCCTCGCCCGCGTCCAATCGACGCGCCACGCTGTAATGTGCACAAGATATGGGGTGTCGAAAAGTTCCTTTTGGCACAAAAAAGCCCGGGTCGAAGACCCGGGCGTTGGTCCAGAAATCCTGGACGTCTGCGAACCGAAGCGAGGCTTCGGAGGATATGCCAAATCAGGCCCAGAGATCAGGCGTTTTCTTCGCCGCCTTCGAATTCGGCGTTCGGGTCGAAGAAATTCTCCGGCCGGGCGTTGTCGTTGATGTCCTCGCCATAAATGGCTTCGGCGGTGGTCAGCGTCTCGCCCTTGGCCTGGCGCTCCGCCTCGTCGGCCGAACGGGCGACGTTGAGCGTCACGGTGACCTCGACTTCCGGATGGAGCGCAATCGCCACGTTGGAGAGGCCGATGGTCTTGATCGGCTGGTTGAGCTCGACCTGGTTGCGGTTGACGGTGAAGCCTTCGGCGATCAGCAGATCGGCGATGTCGCGGGTCGACACCGAGCCGTAGAGCTGACCGGTTTCGCCGGCCGAGCGCACCACGATGAAGCTCTTGCCGTCGAGCTTCTCAGCGACCTGCATGGCCTCCGACTTACGCTCCAGATTGCGGGCTTCGAGCTGGGCGCGCTGGCCCTCGAACTTCTTCTTGTTGGCTTCGTTGGCGCGCAGCGCCTTGCCCTGCGGCAGCAGGAAATTGCGGGCGAACCCGTCCTTGACCTTGACGGTCTCGCCCATCTGGCCGAGGCGGGAAATGCGCTCGAGGAGAATGACTTCCATGGTTTCGTTCCTTCGGTTGGCGCCGGCCGGAAGGCTGGCGCAATGATCTGGAACAGGTCAGGAAGCTCTTTGCGGCGCTCGCCGCTCTTGTCGCTGTCCTGCCTGTCCTGGCAGTTAGAGGCCATCCGGCCCCAACTCGGGATTTGATTTGAACCGCGGCGCCCGTCGCCGTGGGTGGGGATGCGGGCGCCAAGCGCCCGCATCGAAGTTTCAGGCCTCAGCGAACCACATAGGGCAGCAGGCCGAGGAAGCGGGCGCGCTTGATCGCCTTGGCGAGCTCGCGCTGCTTCTTCTGGCTGACGGCGGTGATGCGCGAGGGCACGATCTTGCCGCGTTCGGAAATGTAGCGCTGCAGGAGACGCACGTCCTTGTAGTCGATCTTGGGCGCGTTGGCGCCGGAGAACGGGCAGGTCTTGCGGCGGCGGTGGAAGGGGCGCCGGGTCGGGATCTGGTTGATGTCGACCATTATTCTGCACCTCCTTCAACGCCTTCGCGCGGACGGCGCGGGCCACGGTCGCCGCCGTCACGGTCGCCGAACGAACGCGGGCCGCGGTCACCGCGGTCGCGGTCGCCGAACGAACGCGGGCCACGGTCGCGGTCGCCGAAGCCGCCGCGCTCGGAGCGCTCTTCGCGCTTCTGCATCATCGCCGAGGCGCCTTCCTCATGCGCTTCCACCTTGATGGTGAGGAAGCGAAGGACGTCTTCCGACAGGCCCATCTGGCGCTCCATTTCGTTGAGCGCGGCCGGCGGGCAGGTGATGTCCATCAGCGTGTAGTAAGCCTTCCGGTTCTTCTTGACCCGGTAGGTGAGGGACTTCAGTCCCCAGTTCTCGATCCGGCCGACCGAGCCGCCATTCGCCGTGATGACGCCCTTGTACTGTTCGACAAGCGCATCAACCTGCTGCTGCGACAGGTCCTGCCGGGCAAGAAACACATGTTCGTAAAGAGCCATTATGTTTAAGTGCCTTTCTTCGTTTCTCTCACCGGCCCTCGCGGCTAAGCCTCTGCAACTTGTCTGACCCGATCGCGAAAGAGCGGGGAAGAAAGGAGCATCACGAGACGGTCGAGAGCGGAGACACGGGAGGCTGGAAGCCCTTCCGGCTTCGCGTCGCGACCTTCGAAAAGGCCGCGGCCCTCCGTTCAGCCCCCAGCAAGGACCGGCAGATTGCGCGGGTCTATATAGCAATTCGCCAGGAAGGCAAGGCCCGGCCTGCGTCGCCGATGCCGCGGACCTGCGAACCGGCCGTTTCGTTTACACGACAGATTGATGCTTTTGCTGGGACCGGAGCGCTGCCCGGCCGACACGGCAAGTCAGATCCTGCGGAGCGCTTCAGCGGGGAGAAGGCGCGTGGCGCGCCAAGCCGGGTAGAGTGCGCCGAGCGGACCGGCGATGAAGACGAAGATCAGCGCCTGGGCGATCGACCAGCCTGACAGATAGGGCACGATCAGCCCCGCCGCGACCCTTGTCTTCGCCGCCGCTTCCATGGTCAGGGCGCCGAGAACGATGCCGATAACGCCGCCGGCTGCGCTCATGAAGACGCCTTCGATGAGGATGAGCCGAAGAATCCGCCGCGGCGCCCAGCCAAGCGCCGCCAGAACACCAATCTCGAACGTCCGTTCGTTCACGGCCATCAGCAGCGTGTTGGCGACCGCAACCGAGGCCATCGCCATGACGACCAGCGAAATCGTGCGGGCGATCGCCCGAAGCAGATCGAAGATGCGAATGCTGTTGGCGAACTGCTCGGTGTCGACGACCACGAATCCCGGCGCGGCTGCAACGAGCCGGGTTCGGGCAGCGGCGATGCCGTCGGCGTCGAGCGGGCGCTTCAGTCTTACCTCGAACAAGGTAAAGGCGTCCTCCCGCGACAGGAGCTGCTGCAGCCCCTCGAGCGGAACGATGGCGCTGTTCTGGTTCAGCATGGACGAGAACGACGCGATGCCGACGATCCGATAGGGCTGGAACTGCAGCTCGACGGTATCGCCGACCCGCTTGTCCAATGCGCCGGCGATCGATTGGCCAAGGATCACCGGCCACGGGTCCCCCGGCACAGGGAGCCGCCCCGCCACGAGCGGCACGTCTTTCCAAAGGAAGCTGCCGCTTGGCCAGCCGGCCATGACGATATTGGCGTCCTCGTCGGCGGTGGTGATGTTGAGGAGAACGCCCGACACCGCCTCGACATTCGGCACCGCCGAGAGCGCCGGGCCGAGCGCTCTGGGCACGGTGCTGCTCACCAAATTGAAGGTGCTGCGCTGGCTAACCACCAGATCCGCGCCGTTCTCGTCGATTCCCGACGCAAATGATCGCTGGACGCCGGCGGTCAGGCCGCTAAGTGCCACGAAGCCGGCGACCGCCAAGGCGATGCCGAGCACCGTGAGCAAAGTGCGCAGCGGACGTGCGATGAGACCGCGCAAGGGCAGGGTCAGCTCCGTCATGGGCTAGCCGATCCGCGATGCCGGTGCGGGCGCTGAGATTGCCGCCATCCGGCTGTCCGAGCGGATGCGGCCATCCGAGATCTCGACCCGGCGTCCGCACAACGCGGCCACGTCCTCGTCATGGGTCACCACGATTACTGCGGTCCCGAACTCGCGATGCGCATTGCCGATGATGTCCATGACGGATTGGCTTGTCTGCACGTCGAGGCTTCCTGTCGGCTCGTCGGCAAGAAGAAGCTTCGGACGGTTGGCCAGCGCCCGCGCAATTGCAAGGCGCTGGCGCTCGCCGCCGGAAAGCTCGGCCGGCTGCAGCATAGCGCGATCGGCAAGACCGAAATGCGCCAGAAGTTCCAGCGCGCGAGCGCGACGCTGCTGCGCTCCGCCGAGGTTTCCCAGCAGGGCCACCTCGATGTTTTCGCGCGCCGACAAGGAGGGGAGCAGGCAAAAGTTCTGGAACACGATGCCGATCCTGCTGGCCCGGACTGCTGCCCACGCAGCGCTTCCGTTGACGGCCCGTCCTTCGAACCGAACTTCGCCGCGGGTCGGCCGGTCAAGCCCGCAGACCAGGTTCAGGATCGTCGATTTGCCGCTGCCGCTGCGGCCGACAATCGCGACGGTCTCGTCATTCCCGATTGCGAGCGACACGTCGTCGACGGCGACGATGCGGCCGCCGTCAAAATCGCGGCCGACATTGCTCAATTCGACGAGGAGGGACATGAGCGCCGGCGAGGAGTCATACCCGGCCTTTCCTGAGATCGACGACAAGCGCGGGGATCGAGCCGCCATTGCCGGCGAGGATCTGGCCGATGCGGTCCCGCTGCCGCACGGTCACCGACCCGCCGTCGACAAAGACATCGCCGATACAGAGTTGCCCGCGGCAGCGGCGGACACGCCAGTCCACGGACGTTGGGCCGCGGAGCTGCCGGCGGAATTCGCTGCGCACCAGTATGTCGCCGTTGGCCAGGGTCTTTGTGCCGAGCACGGTGAAAGTCTTGTCCTGCGTCCGTTCCAGCTTGTCGGCCAGCCCGTGTGCGATGGCATAAAGAAGCGCATCGACCACCGCGGCGCGGTCGTCCGCGCTCGCGCTGCGCCAGCGCGTCCCGAGCACGGCCTGGGCAATTCCCTTTCCGTCGAAGGCCGCTGAGATCGAGCGGAGCTGCGCCTCGGCGGGCCCGCCGTGCCCGAGCACGAGCGCCGCCTGGCGCACGGTCTCAACCAGCTTGATCGCATCGCCTTGCTCGTCGGCAACCGCCGAGATCGGCGGGGCGCAGATGCTGAGCAACAGAGGGACGAGCAACAGCCGGGCCAAACCTGCCCAGCTTGCGTATGACCATGGGCCCGCCGTCATGATGCCATGTCATCCAATGCGCGGTTGGCTGTCAATATTGACCGTCCGGGAGGCAGCGCAGGCACATGCCCGAAATTGGAAGCGAGCGGTTCGAGGCGGGCTAGGCGCGCTTTCTGCCCTTCCGTCAGGTCGGGATGGCGGTTGCGCGGCTGTTTGCCGAACGTCGCGGCGACTTGCAGCATGCGCTCCTCGCAGCCTTGGGAGAATGGCAGGCCCAGTTCGCGGTAGATCCGCTTCATCTCGCCCGTCGGATCGGCAATAAGATCCTGTAGCCGCACCTCGGCGAGGTCGGCGGCTGGAATCCGGGTTCTATCAGCCAGATAGTGCATCTCCGTCGCGAGATATTCGCAGGCGATGATCTCTTCCTGCTCGTGCTCGGGCAGCGGCGGCTGCAGGGCGAACGCACGCTGCAACTCGCGCGTCAGAACAAGGTTGGACCGGAACACCGCTTCCGGCGAACGCGAGATGTGGACAAACTTGGCGCCAGGGAACAGCTCCAAAAGGTGGCGGACGCGCGCCGTGTGGCTCGGCGACTTGAGTAGAAGTCGCCGCCCTCCGGCAACGAGCGTGAGCTTCTGCACGAAAGCGAGCTGATGTGAGCGCCAGCGGTTCAGCTCTTGCGCCGAAAGCGAGTCGAGATCCTGATACCGATTGAAGAAGGCTTGCCGGCGGGGAAGCACGGCTCGTCCCGCTAGGATCGACATTCCACCCAGATTGTTCAATGCGAAGTCGTCCTCCGCCGGCAGCCTGGCGCCAACCGGCACGACCGCGTCGAGGCGCGTCAAAGGCAGCAAGGGCACGAAAAGATAGCGCAGCAGGGCCCAGCCAAGGACGAATGTCTGAGGCGCCAGGACCTGCGGCCAGCCCGGCGATCTCAGGTCCGGGTCCGCCGACAGCAGGTTCTGCAAAAAAGTCGTCCCGGAGCGGAAGTAGCCAAGAACGAACACAGGCGCGTTATCCGGTTCCATCCGGGGAGGTCGCAGCCGCAGCCATGCCCCAAGGATCACGCGCTCCGGCAGGGAGGCGATCGTGTTGATGCCCGAAATCAGGAACAGGAGCATCAGGCGCGGCCAATAAACGGGAGGCAGCCGGCCTTCCGCACGCCATAGGACCCGCAACACGGCGTCAAGAGGTGCCATACACATGAAGTGCGGATACGGCAGGTAGGGCACCAGCCAACGGGCTGCGAAAGCACGGACGCGGTGCCGCATGGCATTCGACTTCATCAGGCAGTCCGGAACATCATGGTCTCGGTGGTCAATCCCGGCCCGAACGCCATGCCGCAGCCGAGCAAGCCCGACGGCTCCTTCAGCATTTCGGCCATCGCGAACATTACGGTGGCCGACGACATGTTGCCGTATTGCCGGAGCACTTCGCGCGATGCGGCGAGCGCGGCCGGCTTCAGTTCGAGCGCCCGCTCGACCGCGTCGAGCACCGAGCGGCCGCCGGGATGCACCGCCCACAAATCGATCTCCTTGGCGGGCCTGCCGCCGAGGATGGCCGGATGCTCGTTGCGCAGCGTCTCACGGACGGCACCGGGAACCTGCCCGGACAGCACCATGTCAAAGCCGTCGTCGCGGATATTCCAGCTCATCAGCTCCTTGCGCTCCGCCGCCACGATCGCGTGGAAGCTTTCGAGCAGGATGCCGTGCGGCTCGGCTGTCACCAGCGAGGCCGCGCACCCGTCGCCCCATAGACAGAACGAGATCAGCTTCTCGAGCTCCGTGGCTTCCTTGAAATGCAGCGTGCACAATTCGATGTTGACGATCAGCACGCGGGCCTTCGGATCCGATCGCACGATGTGGCGCGACAGCTTCAAGGCGTTGATGGCGGCATAGCATCCCATGAAGCCGATGATGGTGCGCTCGACCGACGTCGACAGGCCGCATCGCTGCACCAGCTCGAGGTCGATGCCGGGCGCCGAAAAGCCGGTGCAGCTCGTCACGATCAAATGCGTGATCAGCGAGCGGTCGTCGTTGGCCAGAAGTCTGTCGACGGCCCTTTGCGCGAGCTCCGGTGCGGCGGCTTCGTACATCCGCATACGCGTTGCGGTGCTGGCGAACGAGCCTCTGACCGAGGTGCCGTCGCGGTCGATTGCCCCGCCGCGCGGATCGTCGGCAGGCGCAAAGCAGGAATAACGATGTTCGATCCCGGCCAGAGCGACCATTCGCTCGAAGAGCGCAAGGCGCTGCGCGTCGTTTTCAAGCAGCGAGGCTCCATAGCCGAGGAAGAACCGATGCACGTCATGTTCGGGGACACACGTGGCAATGCCGTTCAGATACGCTTGAGGGGACAAAATAGCTCCGAGCATGAGCGCAATCGGGCTCATAAGGTCTGCGAATTGGAGAAGCGTTCCTAAGGTAAACGCCTGCATAGAGCATTTTATTGCGCGGTGCCGATATTTCTCATTAGCAAACTGTGATATCAGCCTCCGATGTCGCATGAAGGGACCGACTTTCTTCGGTATCCGGGTGGGTTCAAATGCGGGTTCCGCGACCAGCAGCGCGCTGCCATGAAGGAACGACCCGAATTCTATTTGCCGGATTGCCGGCTGAAGCCTAGATTTCCGATCCATCGCATGACCGACATGGACATCCGGCATCTGGAGCCAGAACTCCTCGACGGCCTCCCGGCCGACGATCCCCGTGCGATTGCATCCCGTCGCGATCTCGTTCGGATCAATGCATTGATGTTCCAGGCCAGGATCATGGCATCGCTGATGCGGCAAAACGTGCAAAAGCCGCCGCTGCGCATCCTCGAAATAGGCGCCGGCGACGGAAAGTTCATGCTGGCGGTGGCGCGGCTGATGGCGCGCCATTGGGCCGACGTCGAGATCGTCATGGTTGACAGGATCGGCCTGATAGGCGAGGACTTGCGCAGCTCTTTCGCTGAATTGGGTTGGCGGGCGCAGCCCGTGACTGCGGATCTGTTCGATTGGACCCAGGACAGGCCCTTCGACCTTGTTTGCGCCAACCTTATCCTCCACCACTTCGACGACATGCGCCTGCAGGAGCTGTTTTCTCGGATGATGACGATGGCCCCGATGCTCGTCGCCACGGAGCCGTTGAGAGCCAAGGTGCCGCTTGTGGCGACACGGTTCCTGCGATTGATCGGCGCCTGTGCGGTAACGCTGAATGATGCAGCGCAAAGTGTGCGCGCCGGTTTTCGCGGCGCGGAACTTTCACAATTGTGGCAACTGTCGGGTGGAACGCCCGTGACGGAGGGCCGCAGAGGCCTGTTTACGCAAGGATTTGTCGGCGCGAGCACGCTCGACACGAAATGATGCACGACGCAATTGTCATCGGTGCCGGTCCTGCCGGAAGTTCCACCGCCATTGCACTCGCCCAACATGGTTGGTCGGTGGCAATGGTGGAGAAGGTGGTATTTCCTCGCCGCAAGGTCTGCGGCGAATTCATGTCGGGCACCAGCCTTGCCTTGCTCGATCAGCTGGGCGTCGGCGAGAGCTGGCGCGCGGAAGCCGGCCCCGAGATAAGGCGCGTCGGGTTCTTTTCGGGCGATGTCTCGGCGCAGGCGCGAATGCCGAGCGCCAAGACGGGTCTCGGCCGCGCGCTCGGCCGCGATCGTCTGGACACCATCCTGCTGCAGGCTGCCGAACGTGCGGGTGTCGAGATCCTCCAGCCTTGCAAGGCAGTCGCTATCCGCCGGCGCGATGACTTGCAATTTCTGACTGTGGAATCTGACCAGCAACAGAAGCTGCTCAGCACACCCGTCATCATTGCCGCGCACGGATCCTGGGAAACTGGGAAACTTCCGAGCCAGCTTGAAAGAACCAGCCAACCCTCCGACCTTTTCGGCTTCAAGGCGCATTTTACCGGCGCCGCGCTGGCGCCCGATCTGATGCCGCTGCTGGTATTCCCAGGCGGATATGGCGGGATGGTAACTGCGGACAATGGCCGGGTTTCAATCTCCTGCTGTATCCGCCGCGATGTTCTATCCGGGCTGCGCCGGCGCTTTGGGAATATTGCGGCGGCGGATGCGGTGTCGCGTCACGTCCTGGCCTCGTGCCGAGGCGTGCGAACTGCGCTGGCAGGTGCCGAATTGGATGGCCCATGGCTGGCTGCGGGACCGATTCATCCGGGCATCCGGGCCGGCTACGATCAGGGCATCTTCCGTGTCGGCAACATCGCGGGCGAGTCGCATCCTGTCATCGCCGAAGGGATTTCGATGGCGCTGCAATCGGGCTGGCTGCTTGCGCGAGAACTGATCGCATCGGGCAAACGTCGCGAGGACCGCGACGCCGCCGGGCATCGCTACGAACGCGAATGGCGTCGGCAATTCTCGACCCGTCTGCGTGCCGCGGCCTTGATTGCCAAAATAGCGCTTGGGCCAGGTGGCGCGCCGGCCATGCGCGCCGTGATCAAGAATTTTCCGGCCGCTTTGACGCTTGGCGCTCGGCTGAGTGGAAAGGTCCAGCCCGTTCCAGGCTTTTGACGTCTAGCGCGTTCACCGTTTCACGGAAACGGCGAAACGCCCTATCTCCTTGTTTTTTACGCAATTTCGGAGGGAAAACCGCTCACACTTTTCCTGGAATTGCTCTAAATCGCAGCGACGAAATCTTTCCAAGGCCCGGCATCGGAGCATCGTTTCCCGCCACGGACCGGGATAGCCGCGATCGGCTGTGACCGCCGGTCAGCTCAGCTTGTATGCGCGACCAGCCTGTTCACCGTCTCGGGGAAGAAATCGGGCGCCGAGAGCCGCTTGCCGAACATCATGTCGTATTGGATGAGCCGGAAATCGTTGATCTTCGGATCGATCTGCTTCTGCCTCGCCCAATCCGGCGTTGCTTCGCCCACGGGCGACAGGAGCAGGTTGCGGTCGACCACCCGGTAGTGTTCGCGCAGCGCGCCGAGGAAGCCGGTGTAATAGGGGTGGCTGATGCCTGCCGTGGTCAGGATATGATAGGGCAGGAAGGCCGGGCTCACCGAGCCGATGTTCTCGACCGGACCGGAGCGGTTCGACCAGATAACCAAAGGCGTATCGTGGTGTTCGAGCGCGGCGACCGCCGGCTCCTTGCGCGGCGCGACATTGTCCTTGAGGAAGCCGGTCTCGACATAGACGGGTCCGAGCGGCGGCAGATGGTCGCCGAAGAAGGCGATGATGGTCGGCCGCTGGCGGGCCTTCGCCCAGTCGATCAGGCGCTGCAGGCCGCGGTCGGCGTCGGCCGACCCCTCGGCATAGGAAAGCAGCGATTCCCGCGCCCAGGAACTGATCGGCGCGTCGATCGAATGCGTCGGGTTGTAGTAGCGGTAGGGCTCGTAAGGACCGTGGTTCTGCAGGCTGACGGCGAACAGGAACACCGGATCGTCGCTGGTGTCGGCCTCGCGGATGATCTCGTCGGTCATCGCCGCGTCGGAAGCCAGCGGCCCGCGCTTTTCCATCGGCGGCAGCGTCTCTTCGGAGCGGAAGTCGTTGAAGCCGAAATCGGCATAGACGGCGCCGCGGTTCCAGAACCAGTTGGTGCCGGGATGGATGGCGCGCGCCCGGTAACCCTGGCTCTTCAGGAAGGTCGCCAGCGACGGGGTCGGGGTGCGCACATATTGCTGATAGGGGATCGAGCCGGCCGGCAGGAAGGCGTTGGAAAAGCCGGTCAGCGCCTCGAACTCAATATTGGCGGTCATGCCGCCGAACTCGGGCGAGAACATCGAGCCGGAGCGCAACGCCCTGACCGTCGGGATCGGGTCGGGCTTGATGGTGACGCCGGGCAGGTGCGTCGGATCCCAGAAGGATTCGCTCATCACCACCACGATATCCGGCTTCTCGTCCGGCATGGAAGCGGCGGCGTCGGGGCGCTGGATCGCGGCCATCGTCTTCTCGGAATAGCCGGGCGGCGCCGCGACATGCGCCATCGGCACGTTCATCGCGAAGGCCAGCGCAAAGCCGTTGGAGGCGTAGTTCTCCTTCTGGTCCCACATGATCGGGATGATCTGCAGCCGGTCGCGCGTCCACGAGAAGGTGGCGTAGTCCATGATCGAGACGAAGAAGGCGAGCAGCGGCACGGCAAGCGCCAGCCGCGCCAGGCGGCCCTTGCGGCTGAGGATGGGTACTCGCCGGCGCCAGGTCCGCCAGCCGTAGACGAGCAGCGTCAGACCGCCTACGATGCCGACCGCCAGCATGACGGCCGTCCACGGGCGCTCGCGCACCAGGAGCGGCATCAGCGCCATGATCTGGCGGGCGAACAGGAAATCCGTGGGATAGAGCGGGTCGCCGAGGTAACGCGATTTCTGGTGGCCGACAAAGGCCAGCGCCAGCGTCAGCGGCGCCACGATCATCAGGCTCTGGTGGCTTCGGCCGAGTATGGCGTCCAGCCCGAGCAGCACCAGGGCGAAGACGATGATGGTGGTCCAGCCGGGCTTGAAGGGCTGCATGAAGAAATCGACTGTGCCGAAGAAATCGCCGCGTACGATCAGCTCGATCGCGAAGACGAGCAGGGCTGAGGCAAGAAGCGTCGACAGGCCGTAGCGTACGGTCGGCCAGGCTCGTCCCGGCAGATAGCCGGTGGACGGATCGTCTTCCAAAAATTGCGGCGCGGGTTTGGCCGCGCCTTTTCTGATCCTTGCCACTTTGCTTCCCCGGCCCTTGTCACGCGTCTTCCACTCGCGTCACGCCACTGTCATCGAAATGTCACGCAAAGCTAGCGCCTGTGGCGGAAATAAGAAGAGCCAGCAAACTAAACGTGAGCGGTTTTCATCAGGTGTGATCAAGTAAAAGGCCTTTTGGAACAGGCAGTCAGCAGGATTTCCGACCGAAATGCAGGCCGAAGAGACGCCTGCGGGCTTGACTTGGCTGTCCGCCTTGCGCCAGAGGCAGACAAAACCAGCCTCTGGAGAGACCTCAAAATGGCCGTCGCATTCACCTTTCCGGGACAGGGCAGCCAGGCCGTCGGCATGGGCAAGGACCTCGCCGATGCATTCCCCGAAGCGCGTCGCATCTTCGAGGAAGTGGACGCAGCGCTCGGCGAAAAACTGTCGAAACTCATCTGGGAAGGGCCGGAAGAGACGCTGACGCTGACCGCCAATGCCCAGCCGGCGCTGATGGCGGTGTCGCTGGCGGCGATGCGCGCGCTCGAAGCGCGCGGCTTCTCGCTGAAGGACAAGGTGGCTTATGTCGCCGGCCATTCGCTTGGTGAATATTCCGCGCTTGCTGCGGCCGGCTTCGTTTCGGTCGGCGACGCGGCGCGGCTGCTTCGGACCCGCGGCAACGCCATGCAGGCGGCGGTGCCGGCCGGCGAGGGCGCCATGGCCGCGATCATCGGGCTGGAACAGGCCGACGTCGAGGCCGCTTGCGCCGAGGCAGCTCGCGAGGTCGGCAACGGCTCCGTCTGCCAGGTCGCCAACGACAATGGCGGCGGCCAGCTGGTGATCTCCGGCGCCAGGCCGGCGGTCGAGCTGGCGGCGAAGCTGTGCACCGAAAAAGGCGCCAAGCGGGCGCTGATGCTGCAGGTTTCCGCCCCCTTTCATTCGGCGCTGATGACGCCTGCCGCCGACATAATGCGCGAGGCGCTGGCCGGTGTCGCGAAATCCGCGCCGGTGGTTCCGATCGTCTCGAACGTCACCGTAACCCCGACCAGCGACCCCGATGAGATCGTCCGCCGCCTGGTCGAGCAGGTGGTTGCCCGGGTGCGCTGGCGAGAGACGGTGGAATGGTTTGGCGCCAACGGCGTCGCGAGCCTCTATGAAGTCGGCGCAGGCAAGGTGCTGTCGGGCCTGGCGCGCCGCATCAACCGCGACATCGCCACCGGCGCCGTGGGCACGGCGGCGGAAGTCGAGGCCGCGCTGGCGGCTTTGGGGTGAGGCCCCGTTTTCGTCATTCTAGGGCGGAGCAAGGAGCGAAGCGACGCAGCGCAGACCCTAGAATCCATGCCGTGACTTGGAAGTGCCGCCGCGGTGCAGAATTCTGCTCCGTTGCATCCTTCGGCCAATGTCACGGCATGGATCCTCGGGTCTACGCGTCCGCTTCGCTCCCGCTCCGCCCGTGGATGACGACGGGAAGGAGGCCTTCGCCAATGTCCGACGCTTGTCTAGCGTGACTTGGACGATATGACGTATACGGAACGCGACTGCTTGCAGCCGTCTGGAAAAATGAGGTTGAAGATATGTTCGAACTGACCGGCCGGAAGGCGCTCGTCACCGGCGCATCGGGAGGCATCGGCGAGGCGATCGCCAGGGTGCTGCACAGCCAGGGCGCGATCGTCGGCCTGCACGGAACCCGTGTGGAGAAGCTGGAAGCCTTGGCGGGCGAATTGGGCGACCGCGTAAAACTGTTTCCGGCGGACCTGACGAACCGCGACGCGGTCAAGGCGCTCGGCCAGAAAGCGGAGGCCGATCTCGAAGGCGTCGACATCCTGGTCAACAATGCCGGCATCACTAAGGACGGCCTGTTCGTGCGCATGTCGGACGCCGACTGGGATTCGGTGATCGAGGTCAACCTTACTGCCGTGTTCCGGCTGACCCGCGAGCTGACGCATCCGATGATGCGCCGCCGCCATGGCCGCATCATCAACATCACCTCGGTGGTCGGCGTCACCGGCAATCCCGGCCAGACCAACTACTGCGCCTCCAAGGCAGGCATGATCGGCTTTTCCAAGTCGCTGGCGCAGGAGATCGCCACCCGCAACATCACCGTCAACTGCGTCGCCCCGGGCTTCATCGAATCGGCCATGACCGACAAGCTCAACGACAAGCAGAAAGAGACGATCATGGCCGCGATCCCGACCCGGCGCATGGGCACCAGCGTTGAAGTGGCGTCCGCCGTCGCTTATCTCGCCTCCAATGAGGCGGCCTATGTCACCGGCCAGACCATTCACGTCAACGGCGGCATGGCAATGATCTGAGGCAGGGCGGGCGCCTGTGAAAACAGCCATTTCGGCTTGGACGCCCGTCATTTTTCGTGTAATGCGGCCCGCAACCCGGCGGTTCGGGCAAAAACCGGTCCTGTGGCGTTGCGTTGCCCGCAAGACCATCTTTCAGCTTGATTAGCGGCATTCCGCCCGCTAACGAAGATAGACAACCTAAGACGAGGATTGCCCCAAATGAGTGACACCGCAGAGCGCGTCAAGAAGATCGTCATCGAGCATCTCGGCGTCGATGCCGACAAGGTGACGGAGCAGGCGAGCTTCATCGACGATCTGGGCGCGGACAGCCTCGACACGGTTGAACTCGTCATGGCGTTCGAAGAAGAGTTCGGCGTCGAGATTCCGGACGATGCGGCCGAGACCATCCTCACCGTCGGCGACGCCGTCAAGTATATCGACAAGGCCTCGGCCTGAGTTCTTTCGCAGGCATAACCGGGGAGGACCTGCGATGAGGCGTGTCGTCGTCACGGGCCTTGGCCTGCTTTCGCCGTTCGGCATGGGCGTCGAGCATAGCTGGCGGGAATTGCTCTCCGGCCGCAGCGCCTGCCGGCGTGTCACCGAATTCGAGGTGGACGATCTTGCCTGCAAGATCGCCCACATCATTCCGCGCGGCGACGGCTCGAACGGCACCTTCAATCCGGAGGCTGTGCTCGAGCCGAAGGAACTGCGCAAGATCGGCGAGTTCATTCTCTACGGCATCGCGGCCGCCGACGAGGCGCTGGCCGATTCCGGCTGGAAGCCTGAGACACATGAGGACCAGTGCGCCACCGGCGTTCTGATCGGCTCCGGCATCGGCGGCATCGACGGCATCGCCGAGAACGCGATGATCCTGAAGGAACGCGGCCCGCGCCGCATCAGCCCCTTCTTCATCCCCGGACAGATCATCAATCTGGTTTCTGGCCAGGTTTCCATCCGCCACGGCCTGAAAGGCCCGAACCATGCGGTGGTCACTGCCTGCTCGACCGGCGCGCACGCCATTGGCGACGCCGCCCGGCTGATCATGTGGGGCGATGCCGATGTGATGCTGGCCGGCGGCGCCGAGGCGCCGGTCACCCGGCTGTCGATTGCCGGCTTCGCGGCCTGCCGGGCGCTGTCCACCGAGCGCAATGACAGCCCCGAAACAGCGTCGCGTCCTTATGATCGCGACCGCGACGGCTTCGTCATGGGCGAGGGCGCGGGCGTCGTCGTCCTGGAAGAGCTGGAGCACGCCAAGGCCCGCGGCGCCAAGATTTATGCCGAGGTCACCGGCTATGGCCTGACCGGCGATGCCCACCATATCACCGCGCCGGCCGAAGATGGCGATGGCGCCTTCCGCTGCATGATGGCGGCGCTGAACCGGGCGAAACTCTCGCCGGCCGACGTCGACTACATCAACGCGCACGGCACCTCGACCATGGCCGACACGATCGAGCTCGGCGCCGTCGAGCGGCTGGTCGGCAATGCCGCTTCGAAGATCTCGATGTCGTCGACCAAGTCGTCGATCGGCCATCTGCTGGGCGCCGCGGGTGCCGCGGAAGCGATTTTCTCGATCCTCGCCATCCGCGACAACGTCGCGCCGCCAACCATCAATCTCGACAATCCGGAACGCGAGACGGCGATCGATCTCGTGCCGAACAAGCCGCGCCAGCGTCAGATCGATGTCGCGCTGTCGAATTCCTTCGGCTTCGGCGGCACCAACGCCTCGCTCGTGTTCCAGCGCTACAATGGCTGAAAGGCCAACGGGAGCAATCCCGGAAAGAGTGCTCAACGCTTTCCGCCCCGGGATTGCTCAGAAAAAGACAACCAGCCGGCAGTCCCGCCACCTGCCGTCATTTTTGCCAAATTCTCCCCTAGTTTGTAGCTAGGGGATTCGTTGCAAGATCAGACGGTAGGGCGCGCCATGAGCACAAATCCTGGGAGCACAAATCCGGGCGGCGACGGGGATTTCGCACGGCAGGGCACAAAGGTGCCGATCATGCCGAAGACCGCGGCCGAGGCGTTGCGCCCGGAAGCCGGCACGCCGCCGCCGTCGAAGCGCTCGCGCGCTTCGCGCAGCCAGTTCGTCGTGTTCCTGAACTTCTTCCTCTCCATGGTTATCCTTGCGGTCATCGCCTCGGGTGCGGCGCTCTATTTCGGCATGCAGGCTTTCGTCGAGCCCGGCCCGTCCGCCAATGGCGACACCTTCATGATCAAGCCGAACACCGGCGTGCAGGAGATCGCCGACCAGCTGGAACGCCGCAGCCTGATCAGCGATGCCCGCATCTTCCGGCTCGGCGTGCGCGCCACGGGTAATGAATCGGCGCTCAAGGCCGGCGAATACGCCATCAAGCCGCGCGCCTCGATGCGCGACATCATGGAGCTCTTCAAGAGCGGCAAGTCGGTGATGTACTCGCTTACCATTCCCGAAGGGCTGACGGTCGAGCAGGCGCTGCTGCGCGTCGCCGATCAGGAGGCGCTCACCGGCGACATGCCGCCGACCTTGCCGCCGGAAGGTACCATCGCCACCGACACGCTGCGCTTCACCCGCGGCGCCACCAGGCAGCAAATGGTCGACAAGCTGGTCGCCGACCAGAAGAAGCTGGTCGAGGATGTCTGGTCGCATCGCGCGGCCGACCTGCCGATCGCCAACATCAACGACTTCGTCACGCTCGCCTCGATCGTCGAGAAGGAAACGGGCAGGAGCGACGAGCGCTCCCGCGTCGCCGCGGTGTTCCTCAACCGCCTGGCCAAGGGCATGCGGCTGCAGTCCGACCCGACCATCATCTACGGCCTGTTCGGCGGCAAGGGAAAGCCGGCGGACCGGCCGATCTACCAGTCCGACCTCGACAAGCAGACGCCCTACAACACCTACATGATCAAGGGCCTGCCGCCGACGCCAATCGCCAATCCGGGCCGCGCGGCGCTTGAAGCGGTCGCCAATCCGTCCAAGACCGACGACCTCTATTTCGTCGCCGACGGTAATGGCGGCCATGTCTTCGCGGCAACGCTGGAAGAGCACAACCAGAACGTCGCCCGTTACCGGGCGCTGCAGAAGAAGCAGGCTGATGCCGCCGCCAAGGCCTCGGGCCAGACGACGGCGCCGGCAGCCCCCGATGGCAACGCCGACAGCAGCGACGCCGGGGCCAATGGCGAGAATGGCGACGCCGGCGGCGACGACGCGCAATAGGCGCAATGCATGTCGTCCAAAAGTGCGCAGCGGTTTTGGGAAACGACATGCATCGAAACTCACTGCATGTCGCCCAAAAGTGCGCCGGCGGTTTTGGGAAACGACATGCATTACACAGAAGCACGCGTCCTTTGACGCGAGGCCATATTCATGTTTTGAGGGGATGCCGGCCGATCGTCCGGCGATTTTTGGGCGCGCAGCGCTGGGCAACGCATGCCTTGGCTGCGACAGGGGGACGACAGGGCAATGAGCCTGCAAAGCATGACCGGTTTTGCGCGGTGCGCCGCTGAAAGCGAGGGCACCTCGATAGCCTGGGAGGTGAAATCGGTGAACGGCAAGAGCGCCGAGGTGAGGCTGAGATTGCCGCAGGGTTTCGACCGGCTGGAGACGGCCGTCCGGCAGACCGTTCAGAAGCGTTTCGCGCGCGGCAATTTCCAGGCGACGTTGACCGTCGGCCGCGCCGCCGCAAGGCAAATCCAGCCGGTGGTCAACGAGGCGTTCCTCAAGGACCTGGCAGGGCTGGCCAGGCGTTTGCAGGAGCAGTTCGGCACCGAGCCCGCCACCGCCGACGGCCTGCTCTCCCTGCGCGGTGTGCTCGACATTCCCGAAGCCGTGGAGACGGAGGAGGAGCGGGCCGCTCTCGACGCCGCGATTCTGTCTGCGCTCGAGATGGCGCTCGCCGGGCTGGAGCAGGCGCGCCGCAGCGAGGGCGCGGCGCTGGGCGCGCTTCTTGCCGGCCATGTCGATATCATCGAGGCGCTGACGCTGAAGGCCGAGGCCGATCCCTCGCGCGAGCCCGCGGCAATCCGCGAGCGTATCGCCGAGCAGGTGCGCCTCTTGACGGATGCTTCGGCCAATCTCGACGCCATCCGGCTGCACCAGGAAGCGGCCTTCCTCGCCAGCAAGGCCGACATCCGCGAGGAGATCGACAGGTTGAAGACGCATGTCGCTTCGGCGCGCGCGCTGCTTAAAAGCGGCGCCGCCGTCGGCCGCAAGCTCGATTTTCTGGCGCAGGAATTCAATCGCGAATCGAATACCTTATGCTCCAAGTCGAACGCTGCCGCGGTCACCGCGATCGGGCTGGAGCTCAAGGCGGTGGTCGACCAGTTTCGCGAGCAGGTCCAGAATCTGGAGTGACGGGATGGTTGCCAAGGAGCCGACGGCCGCCAGGGATCTGGGGTCCCGCATCCGCCGCCGCGGATTGATGCTGGTGCTGTCGTCGCCGTCGGGCGCCGGCAAGTCGACCATCGCGCGCAATCTTCTCGAAAGCGATGGAAGTCTCGAGCTTTCGGTCTCCGTCACGACAAGGCCGCGCCGCGGCTCGGAGATCGAAGGCGTCCACTATCACTTCCGCACCATGCGCGAGTTCGAGCGGCTGCGCGATTCCGATGCGCTGCTCGAATGGGCCGAAGTGCACGGCAATTGCTATGCGACGCCGCGCGAGCCCGCTGAAATCGCGCTGGCCGAAGGCCGCGACATGCTGTTCGATATCGACTGGCAGGGCGCCCAGCAGCTCAAGGAGAAGATGCGCGCCGACATCGTCTCGATCTTCATCCTGCCGCCGTCGATGAAGGAATTGAAGGCGCGCCTGAAGCGCCGCGCCGAGGACCAGGAATCGGTCATCGAGACCAGGCTGAAGAACGCCCGCCTCGAGATCGAGCATTGGAAGGAATACGATTTCGTCATCGTCAACGACGATCTCGACCGCGCCTTCGCCGAAGTCCGCGCCATCGTCACGGCAGAGCGGCTTCGCCGAGACAGGCGGCCTGGGCTGTTCGACTTCATTTCGGGATTGCTGGACGAGAAGACGGGGTGATCTTTCCTTCTCGCCGCTTACGGGGGGAAGGTGGCCGAAGGGTCGGATGAGGGGCAGCGCCGGCCTGCGGCGGTACAAAAAGCAAAAGTGAACCAGACCTCTATTTGCGACCCGTTGCCGCCCGTTTCTCGGCAAAAAGCGCCTCAGCTTGATCGTGCGCGGCCGTTTTCGGGCAATTCGCCGCGTCACGAACTGATCCCGTCGATCAGAATGAGGTTGCGGCTAAGCGCAGCGTCGCGAACCTCAAGTGCGGCCGCGTAATCGCCGGAGCGATACCAGCGCCGCGCGGTCTCGATGTCGGGAAACTCGACGACGACGAGCGGCCCGGGTTTCCAACTCCCCTCCAGTGTCTCCACCTCGCCGCCACGAACGAGATAGCGTCCGCCATGCGCGGCGATGGAGGCCGCGGCGCGAGTTCGGTAGGTTTCGAACGCCTCCCTGTCGCGGATAGTGACATCGGAAATGACATAGGCAGGCATTGCAGGCTCCGGCTGGTTTCGCCTGACTATCTATGGCGCCGGGTTCTGGATTCCAGTGACGCTGGCGGTCAAACCGCGTTGGTCAGCCTTACAAACTCTTCCACGCTGAGTGTCTCGGCCCGCCGCGTCGGGTCAATCCCGGCCCGCGTCAGCAACGCCTCGCCGCCAAGGCTCTTCACGCTTTGCCTGAGCATCTTGCGGCGCTGGCCGAAGGCGGCCTCGGTGACGCGGCCCAGCTTTCTGGCGTCCACGGGCAGGGGAGATAAGCGCGGCACCAGATGCACCACCGATGAGGTGACCTTCGGCGGCGGCGTGAATGCCTGCGGCGGCACGTCGAAGGTGATCTTCGCCTCGGTGCGCCAGCCGGCCAGGATGCCGAGCCGGCCATAGCCGTCGCTGTCCGGGACCGCTGTGATGCGCTCCGCCACCTCGCGCTGGAACATCAGCGTCATCGATTGGTAGAAGGGCGGCCAATCGGCCACCGTCAGCCAGCGGATCAGAAGCTCAGTGCCGATATTGTAGGGCAGGTTGGCAACGATCTTCACCGGCCCGCCGTTCGCCGCGCCGGCAAGCGCGGCAAAATCCGTCTTCAACGCATCGCCGGGAATGACCTCCAGGCGACCGGGATAATGGCTGGAGACCTCGGCCAGCGCTTCGAGGCAGCGCTCGTCGCGCTCGATGGCGATCACGCGCCGCGCGCCGTTGAAGAGAAGCGCCCGCGTCAGTCCGCCCGGGCCTGGGCCGACCTCGATCACCGTCGCCTCGCCGAGATCGCCGGCGGCTCGCGCGATCTTGCTTGTCAGGTTGAGGTCGAGCAGAAAATTCTGCCCGAGCGCCTTCTTGGCCTGCAGGCCATGCCGCTCGATCACCTCGCGCAACGGCGGCAACCCGTCGATTGTGGTGCGCCCGCTCAATGGATCCTCACGCGGCGGTGGCCTGCCGTCCGCTGTCGGCCAGCCGGCGCGCCAGCCTTAGCGCGGCGATCAGGCTGTCGGCGCGCGCAATACCCTTGCCGGCAATGTCGAAAGCGGTGCCGTGATCGGGCGAGGTTCGGACAAAGGGCAGGCCCAGCGTCACGTTCACCGCCTCGTCGAAGGCTAAGGTCTTGGCCGGGATCAGCGCCTGGTCGTGATACATGCAGAGCGCCGCGTCATAGGAAGCGCGCGCGCGCGGATGAAACATCGTGTCAGCCGGCAGCGGTCCGATCGCGTCGATCCCTTCCGCTTTGAGCATCTCGACGGCCGGGGTCACGATCGCAGCATCCTCCAGGCCCATGGCGCCGCCTTCGCCGGCATGCGGGTTGAGTCCGGCGATCGCAAGCTTCGGCCGCGCAATGCCGAAGCGGCTCTCGAGATCGGCGGCGGTGATGCGCGCGGTCGCGACGATCAGCTCCGTCGTGAGTACCTTCGGCACTTCGGCCAAAGCGATGTGGATGGTCACCGGAACGGTGCGCAGATCCGGTCCCGCCAGCAACATCACCGGCGTCACATCCCTGCCGGTGTGGCGCGAAGCCAGGTGTGCCAGATATTCAGTGTGGCCGGGAAAGCCAAATCCGGCATCATAAAGCGGCTTCTTGGAGATCGGGCAGGTGACTATCGCCGCGGCGTGGCCGGCGAGACAGTCGGCGACGGCGCGGTCGATGGCCTCGATGGTGCCGGCGGCGTTGGCCGGGTTCGGCTGTCCCGGGCTGTCGAAATGACGCGCATCGAGCGGAACGACAGGCAGAGCCCGGGCAAAGTGGTGCGCCGCCTGTCCGGGCAAGGTCTCGGCGATCGTCACATTCGCGCCGACCAGGCGGGCGCGGGCTTCGATCAAAGCGGGGTCGGCAAGCAGATAGAAGGGCGGCACACCGGCGCTGTCGCCAGCTTGCCAGGCGGCGATGGCGATCTCGGGCCCGATGCCCGAGGGATCGCCGACACTGAGCGCCAGCGGCGCGTGGGTCTTCTGCGTGCTCATGCGGTCGGCTGGCTGCGGCATCGCACGCTTGTCGCTCAGAGCATGATGCCGAAAAGTGTGCAGCGGCTTTCGGACGACATCATGCTCTATCTCTTTGATTTAGAGGCGGATTCAGATTTCAGGTCGACTCGACCTGAAATCATCCGGCTCTAGCGTTCGACGATCTTGGCCTTCTGGCGCAGCTCGGCGACATATTTCTTGCTGAGCTCGTCGGCGTCCTTGTCGTTGCTGCCTTCGGCCTGGAACACCATCTGCGCGGCCTTGTCGTCGGAAACCTCGCGCGAGGAGCAGATGCCGATGAACTCGACGCCACGCTCGGTCTCGCGCGTCGGCGTCGCGGCGCCGACCTTGGTCGCCTTGATCTGCTCGGCCCAGTCGGACGGCAATTGCGGCGCCAGCACGCGGCCGAGGTCGCGCACGGTGACGTCGATCAGGCCCTTGGCGAATTCCCGCGTAGTGTTGCAGCCGCTGAAGCGGGCGCGCATGGCGTCGGCCTCGCGCTTGCGCTTGGCGAGCGTGCCGGCGCGCTCCGATGCCGGAACCACGAAGATCACCTGCTGCAGCATGTATTCCGTCGCGGTCGGCTTGGCGCCGCCCTTGTCCAGCATGCGCCGCACGGCGTCCTGCTCGGTCACCGAGCCGCCTTCGCCGGAGCGGTAGCGCGAGCTGAGCGCCTGGTTCCAGGCCATCTGGGCACGGATGAATTCCTTGAAATGTTCCTTGGTGACGCCCGACTGCGCCATGATCGCGTCGAGTTTCGCCAGTGGCATCTTGTTGCCCGAGGCAAAGCGCTGGTAGGCGGCGTCGACCTGCTGGTCGGTGATGTGGATGCCGAGCCGCTTGGCCTCGGCCAGGCGCAGCGTCTGGTCGATCATCTCCTGCGCGGCATCGCCCTTCTTGTGCTGCAGCTTGAAGAAGGCGGCGCGGTGCGCGATGTCGCCGGTGGTGATCGGCATGTTGTTGACGACATACTTGATCTCAGCGGCGAAAGCAGGCCGTACGACAGCCGTGACCGAAATGGAGGCCGCCACCAGAAGCGCGAATCCCGCTGAAAACAGGTATTTCCTCATCTTACCTTCCTAATTTTTCCCCATCTCGAGTTTCCCGCCATCGCGGCGCCGCGCGTCCTCCGAACGCCTGCCGGATGCAGTCGACCCCATGCCCATCTTATGCGGCGAAACGATGTCGCCGGCGCATGGCCCTGGGAAACGCGCCCATTTTCGAAGGAACACGCTCCAAATCAAGACCAAAGCCCATCAGCGCCCCAGCCGGCGCACGGCTCGGAGACCGCGCGCCCGCCGCTTGATCACTGGATGGTATCGACCGCGCTTGTTGACGAACCGAAATCGCCGAGCGTGCGGAACGACAGGTTGAAACCGATGTTCTGCGACACTTCCTTGGTGACGGTGTCGCGCGTCTGCGAATACGTCATGATGTAAGTGAAGCAGCTATCGTTGTAGGCGAAGCCGACGCCGTCCTTGACCAGCACATTTGTCTCGATGTCGTAGGTGCCGGTGCCGAACAGCCGCCAGTTCTGCGCCAGATGGGTCGAAGCGCCGAGCGTGAGCTCGTGGCGGTCGGTGGTGAAGCCGTAGAGCGGCTGCGCCTCGATGAAGGCATATTTGGCGCTGAGCGATATCGGCAGGCTGGAATAGGCGGCCTTCACTTCGGCGCGCCTCACCTCGAATGTCTGCTCGTCGAAACGCCCGCTCAGCGAACCGGAGAAGCCGCTCGGGCTGTTGAAGCCGACAAGGCCGACATAATCCGAGGTCTGCTTGTCCAGGCCGGACTCGGCCCCGACATTGACGAGGTCGGGCGCGGCAAAGGAGTTTTCGCCCGCGAGCTGGTATGACTGGCCGAAAATTGCGTTCGTGGCCCAGCCATTGTCATAGGCGCCTGAATACCGGAAGCCGACATTGGCGCGCGTGCCGCCTTCTATGCGGTCATAGCCCGAGAATTTGTCACGTTCGAACAGCGTGGTGGCGTCGAAGACGAAGCTCTGCGCGTCTTCGTTCGGGACGGCCAGCCCGCCGACATATTGCTCGTTCGGGCGCACGAAGACCTGCGCCGTCGGCTCCAGGACATGGCTGGAGTTCGCCATAGAGAACAGGAGCGGCCAACGCGCCTCGAGGCCGAGAGTGGCCATGTAGCGGGCAAGCGAGGAACGCATGTCATCGTCCTCGCCGAGATTCGTCCCCATCTGGTTGACGGCGGCGAGCGAAGCCGAATTGGCGTTGACGTAACCGGCATCGCCGCGGAAGGCGAGCAGCGGCGTCAGTTGCAGACCGCCATCCGTGGTGAAGGTGCGCTTCCACTCGGCTTCCGCCGTCAACCGGCTCGACTCGCCTTCGATGCCGCGCACATTGTTGATGGAAGTGCTGTCGATCGGATTGGCCAGCACAGCATCCAGCCGGTTGCGGCTGATCACGCGTGTATTGACGTTGAATGACAACTGGCCGCCGGCCACCGACGTGTCGGGAATATAGGCGTAGTCGAGCGACGGCAGCACCCAGGGCTGCTTGGCCGAGCGCGCCGTCAGGTCGCTGGAGAGCGTGTCTTCCTGCACCTCGAAGCGCATCGCGCGAACGTCGAAATAATTGCGGTCGCTCAAGCCCGTCAGGTAGATCGACGACTGGTGGACGAGGTCGTTGTAGCCTTCGATGTTGTAGGTGCGCGAGAAATTCTTGTCGGTCTGCAGCAGCACGTCCCAGCCGAAGTCCCAGCGCTCGTTGATGGCGAATTGGCCCTTGGTGCCCATCATGCCGCGGAACTTGTTCGGGTCGTTGGCAGGCCCCGAATTCACATTATGGCCGGCGGAATCGACAAATGCGCCGGGATCCTGCTGATTGATGCCGGCAATCTTCAGCGTGTACTGGCCGTTGTTGAAGCGCTGGCGCCACTCGGCCTCGCCGAGGAAACCCTGCTTGGTATAGCCGCTGCCGGTGACGGTCAGGTCATAGGTCGGAGACAGAGCGAAATAATAAGGGACTTTGATGCCGACGCCGAGATGGTTGTTGTAGACGATGCCGGGGATAAGGAAGCCGCTCTTGCGCTTCACCGTCGGGTCGGCGATCTCGAAGGCCGGCAGATAGGCGAGCGGGAAGCCGAAGAACTCGAAATTCGAGTTTTCGAAGCGGACCGTCTTCTTCTCGCCGTTCCAGATGATCTTTCGCGCCTTGATGCGCCAGGTCGGCGCTTTGTCCGGCTTGTCTTCGCAAGGCTCGCAGGCGGTGTAGACGCCGTTGTGGAAGGTGGTGAGCACGCCGCCCATGCGCTCCGCGCTCTCGGCGGCGAAATAGGCCTTGTCCACCGTCTCGACGCGCAGCGCGTTGAGAAAGCCGTCGGCGAAGTCGTCGGTGATGTCGATATGGTCGGAATTGACCTTGGTGCCGTCGCTGTTGATCAACTCGACGGCGCCGCTGGCGACGAGGCGCTTGGTGTCGCGGTTATACACCACGCGCTGGGCGACCAGCTTGTTGCCGCCATAGTCGATCTGCACGCCGCCGACGGCCGTCACCGTGTGCGTGTCGTTGTCATAGACAAGCGTGTCGGCGGCCAGCAGCATCTGGGTGCCGGAAGGGACGGACTTGGCAGTGATCTGCTGCGCCAGCGCGGCTGCCGTCGGCACCGCGCAAGCGAACAGACACGCCAAGGCAGTCGCCCCATAGAGGCGTGCCAAACCGGCCTGCCTATGGCTGCGCAAAACCGCCTCCCTCACTAGCCGTCTTCCTTGTATAGCAGAAACGTCACCCCAAAGAACATAGCCACGACAACCGGAACCCATGCAGCCACCACAGTAGGCACGAATCCGGCTACACCGAATGCCTTGACCAGTACCGAAACGACATAAAGCAGAAAGCCGGCCACGACGCCACCCAGAATCATCGTTGCCGACTGTCCCATTCGCGCAAATCGCATTGAAACCGTTGCAGCAATCAGCGTCATGGCGACGAGAAGGAACGGCAAGGCAACCAGCGAATCAAACTGCATGGCGAAGGCATTCGCCTTGAGTCCGAAGGACCGGGCAACCTCGATCTTGCGCGGCAGCTCGTAGAAGGGGATGGTTTCCGGGCGCGCCAGGCGCTCCTGCACGAATTCCGGCTTGAGATTGGTCGGCACCCTGTCGGACGCCAGCGCCTGGATATTGCCCCCCTTGAAGACCTTTACGTCCTGCAAGTCCCAATAGCCGTCGCGCAGGAAGGCCTTGGCTGCATCCTTGCGTTCGGCGATGTTGCCCTGCGGGTCGAGGATGAAAAACACCGCGTCCGCCATCTCCAGCCCCTGATTGAGGATGGCGCGGGCGCCGATGATGGTGTCGCCCGATTCGGTCTTTTGCCTGAGCCACGGCGTGACGTTGGTCGTGACGGCGTTCGACTTGCCGGCCCTGAGGTCGTTCTCCATCTGCTCGGACCAGGAAAAGCCATGCGCGGCGATCGGATTGATCACCGCGACCGACAGCACGCCGAACATCAGCGCGCCGACGCAGCACGGAAACAGGAACTGCCAGGCCGAGACGCCGGCCGAGCGGGCGATCACCAGCTCGTAACGGCGGTTGAGCGACACCAGCGTTGCCATTGCCGAGAACAGTCCGACGAACGGCACCGTCTGCAGCATGATCATCGGCATCCTGAGCGCCGAAATGGCGAAGGCTGTGCCGTAGGTGAAGCCGGGCAGCCCGGTCGTGCGGCCGGAAAGCTCGGTAAAGTCGATCAGGAACACCAGCGCCAGCAGGCCGAGGAAGAACCAGAAGGTGATCGAGACGTAACGGAAAAAGAAATAGCGGCCCAGCGTCCAGCCCATGGTCAGGCTCCCTGGCCGGAAGTGCGCCGGACGAGCCAGAGCTTGAATGTTGTCCAGTTGTCGCCGGCTCGCTTGGCGAGGCCCGTCAGCCAGTCTGCCCAACTGACCGGCAATTCCATGGTGCGCGACGATACGATGAACCAGATCGAAACCGCGGAGGCGATGAGCGGTATAGCGTAGAGCAGGTAGACATAGTACCAGACCCTGTCGGCCTTGCCTGCGGCGAAGAAGCCCAGCCATCGCACGAAAAGCGCGATCGCGATTGCCGTGATCAGCGGATTGATGCGCGCCTCCCGGTGCGAGCGCGCGTCGCCCGCAACGGCAAGCGCGATCAGCGCGAACACCAGCGAATAGGACCATTCGGCGAGACGCTGATTGAGCTCCGCCCGGTAGCTGCCCGGTTCTCGCTGGAACATCTTGTCGTTGGGATCCGGGCTGAGCAGATATTGCGTCGTGCGGTCCTTGGGCAAAAGCGTGATGTCGTTCGCCGCCGACATGAACGCCGACATGTCGAAGGCATAGGAGGTGAAGCGGATGACGGAGAGGTCGCCGGTCACCGATTTGCGGTTGATGACGCCGTCATTCATCATCAGCACCTTCTCGTCGCCCTTTTCGACGATGCTGCCGGTCTTGGCGTAGTAGGTCAGGCTGGCGCCTTCCTCGCGTGAATCGGCCACGAAGATGCCGCCGAGCCGGTTGCCGGGAAGCCGCTCGCCAACCTGCAGGAACAGGCCTTCGTCGATCTTGCGGAACGTGCCTTCCTGGATGATCAGCGACAGAAGGTCGGCGCGCGATGCTGCCACCAGCTGGCGGTTCTTCTGCCTGGCATAGGGATCGATGGCGTTGTCGACGATGAAGGAAAACGCGCAAGCCGCTATCGCGAGCAGCAGGATCGGCCGCGCGATCGTCCAGCGTGAGGCGCCGGCGGCGCCGAGCACGGCGAGTTCCGAATCGGTGTTCATGGCGCTCAGCGTCTGCGCCACCGCCACCACCAGGGCGAACGGCACCACGATCGGGATGATCGAGGGGATGATGAGTGCCGCGACTTCGAAGAAAGTCAGCGCCGACTGGCCATTGTCGGTGACAAGGTCGATCTTGGCCAGCACCTGCGTGGTCCACACGATCGCCAGCGTCCAGACCAGCGCCGCGAGGAACATCGTCAGCGCGCGGCGCATGATGTAGCGTTCAACGACCTTCATGAAGGCTTTTCTCGATTTTGCCGAACGGCATCATGCCCGCCGACAAGGTAGTGATCCGGCGGCGCCCGCACAACTGCGTCATGGGCGGCTCGCTCCGGTTTGTCGCCCCACGCCACGTGCCCCGGCGTGGCGGAGTCTCCGCGCCAATGAATAAGAAATGCAAAACATCGATGGTTAACAGCAGGTTGCGGCAGCAAGCTAAGGCCGTGCCGAGGCGAATCCTTTGTCTATGGTGGCGCCGATATAGACCGCGATTTCGGCCAAAGTCTTGCCAAATGGCGGAAAACGACCAAATGTCGCGCACTCTTGCCAAACCTCTCGCCCGTTGAAAATTACCTTTGCCGGCACCCTACGGCCATCCCCGAAAGCAGGACCTGATGACGTCGAGACCATCCATTTCCTTCGCCAAATTCGCCGCGCCCAAAAAGGGCAGCGTCTTCGTCTTCGCGGCCGATGATGGCGGGCTCGGCGAGGCGGCGAAGGCCTGCGATCCGGCTGGTGCATTGGCTCGCGCCTTTCCGGTCGCCGATTTCTCCGGCAAATTCGCAAGCTCGGCCGAGGTGCTGGCCCCGGAAGGAACGCCGGTCGACCGGCTGGTGGCGGTCGGCGCCGGCAAGGTCTCGAGCCTCGACGACTATGCCTGGCTGAAGCTCGGTGGCGCCGTTGCCGCTTCGCTGCGCAAAGCGACCGAGGTGGCCGTCATCCTCGATCTGCCGGAGTATCAGCCCGACGGTCGCCAGGCGGCGAGCCTTGCCGCCGGCATCCTGCTGCGCAGCTATTCCTTCGACAAATACAAGACCAGGAAAGACAAGGAAGACGGCCAATCCGACACGAAGTCGGGCAAGCCCGCCAGGGTAACCGTTCACTGCGCCGATCCCGCTGCCGCGAAAAAGGCTTTCGCCGGCGAGGAAGCGGTGGTCGACGGCGTGCTGCTTGCGCGCGATCTGGTCAACGAGCCGGCCAATGCGCTTGGGCCCGTCGAATTCGCCGAGCGCGTCAAGGCGCTGGAACAGCTCGGCGTCGAGGTCGAGATCCTTGCCGAAAAGGAGATGAAGAAGCTCGGCATGGGCTCGCTGCTCGGCGTCGCGCAAGGCTCGCCGCGCGGCGCGCGCCTGGCGGTGATGCGCTGGAACGGCGGCAAGGCCAAGGACGCGCCGCTCGCCTTCATCGGCAAGGGTGTCACCTTCGACACCGGCGGCAATTCGATGAAGCCGGCCTCGGGCATGGAGGACATGAAGGGCGACATGGGTGGCGCCGCCGCCGTCACCGGCCTTATGCGTGCGCTCGCTGCGCGCAAGGCGAAGGCCAATGTGGTCGGCGTCATCGGCCTTGTCGAGAACGCCGTCGACGGCCATGCCCAGCGTCCCGGCGACATCGTCACCTCGATGTCGGGCCAGACGATCGAGGTGCTCAACACCGATGCGGAAGGCCGCCTCGTTCTGGCCGATGCGCTCTGGTATGCCAACGACCGTTTCAAGCCGAAATTCATGATCAACCTGGCGACGCTTACCGGCGCCGTCATGGTGGCGCTAGGCCAGCACTATGCCGGCCTTTTCTCCAACAATGACGAGCTTGCCGGCCGGCTTTTCGGCGCCGGGCAGGCATCGCAGGAGCGGCTGTGGCGCATGCCGCTCGGGCCTGAATACGACAAGCTGATCGATTCCAAGAACGCCGACATGAAGAACATCGGCGGCCGCTATGGCGGCGCCATCATCGCCGCGCAGTTCCTGCAGCGCTTTGTCAAGGACACGCCCTGGGCGCATCTCGACATCGCCGGCACCGCGATGGGCGCGCCGTCGAGCGAGATAAACCAGTCCTGGGGCTCGGGCTTTGGCGTGCGCTTGCTCGACCGCCTGGTCCGCGATCACTATGAGGGTTAGGTTTCCGGGATGACCGACATCCTGTTCTACCATTTGACCGAATCGACGCTCGAGGAGGCGCTGCCGGGCCTGCTCGAACGCAGCGTCGAGCGCGGATGGCGCGCGGTGGTGCAGACCGGCACGGAAGATCGCCGCGACGCGCTCGACCAGCATCTGTGGATTTTTCGCGACGATTCCTTCCTGGCGCATGCCACCGACCGCGAAGCCTATCCGGCCGAGCAGCCGATCCTGCTCACCACGGGCGAGGGCAACCAGAATGCCGCGCAGATCCGTTTTCTGGTCGACGGCGCGACGCCTCCCGACTTGTCCGGCTACGAGCGCGCCGTCTTCCTGTTCGACGGCCATGACGCGGCGCAGCTGGAAGCCGCCCGCGGCCATTGGAAGACGATGAAGGAAGCCGGCCACGCCGTGACCTACTGGCAGCAGACCCAGGACCGACGCTGGGAACGCAAGGCTTAGCTCGCAAGTCCGGCACTATCCTGAAGATGTCGCCACAGCGCCTCGGCCACAGGTCCGTGCGGCTTGTCGCGTCGCCGCACCGCGGCGACGGTTTCGCTGCGGCCGGGGATGTGCCGGCCGGCAATCGAGATCAGCCGTCCCTCGCGCAAGTCGTCCTCGATCAACCAGTCGGGCAGGTGGCCCCAGGCAAGCCCGTGCAGGATCAGCTCCTTCTTCATCATATGGTCGGGCACCGAGCAGGAATGCGCGCCGTCGATGACGAAGAAGTTTTCGGATGAGGGGCGCCGCGCCGTGTCTCGGATCACGCATTGGGTGAAGGGCCGCATCGCTTCTGGCGTGACGTCATTCCTCGGGTCGAACGGCAGGAAGCCAGGCGCCACCACCGGCACGAAGGCGACTTCGCACAGGTTGATTCTCTCGAGATGCGGATCGGACGGGTTGGCGCGGTGGAAGACGAGGTCCGCTTCGCCGTCCATCAATCGCTCGAACGGCCCGCCGATTGCTTCGTAGTCGAGATGCAGGCGCGTGCGCGGCCGCTCGGCGAAGAAGCGGCTGAGCAGGCCGAGTATTCTGGGCCGAGGGCAGACGTCGCCCATGATGACGCGCAGCATGGTTTCCTCGCCGCTCGCCAGCTGGCCGGCATAGGTCCGAAGATGCTCGAACTCGCGGATCGTCAGTTGCGCCCGCGCATGGAACAGGCGGCCCTCGTCGGTCAAGCTCACCCGGTAACCGCTGCGGTCCAGCAGCGTCAGTCCAAGTTGCTCTTCGAGCCGGGCGACGGCCGCGAATACCGAGGGATGAGTCCGGTGCAAGGCCTGGGCCGCGGCCTGGAAGCTGCCTCGGCGGGCGACCGCGTCGAAACATCTGAGATCGTGAAGTTTCACGCCATCCATGGTCCACATATCCTACAAAGATTGTCGCATCATAGTAATTTTCTTCGATAGTTGCGATGCCTACTTTGCCTCATCGAAAGCCTTCCAAAAGCGCCGAAAGGATGAGGATCCAAAATGACCGACACGCTGCACTTCACTGCGGGCGATGGCGCCCGCATCGGCTATAGGCTGGACGGTCCGGAAGACCGTCCGGTGCTGATGCTCTCCAACTCCATCGCCACGACGTTCCACATGTGGGACGGCCAGGTTCCGGAACTCGCCAAATCCTTCCGCGTGCTGCGCTATGATTTTCGCGGCCATGGCGGCTCCGACGCGCCGGCCGGCGCCTATTCGCTCGACCGTCTCGGCCGCGACGTGCTGGAACTGCTCGATTTCCTCGGGCTTGCCCGCGTGCATTTCCTCGGCCTGTCGCTGGGCGGTTTCGTGGGCCAGTGGCTGGGCATCCATGCGCCGGAGCGCATCGAGCGCCTGATCCTCTCCAACACCTCGCCGCATCTCGGGCCGGCATCCTATTTCGACGAGCAGATACGCAACGTGCTTGCGGCCGACGGCCTGTCGGCGACGGCGGACATGTTCATGCGCAACTGGTTCCCGGCCGCCATGCTTGCCGGTCAAAACGAGACCGTCGACAAATTCCATGCCGCGATCCTCGCCATGTCGCCGCAAGGCCTGGCGGGATGCTTCGCCGCGGTCCGCGACGCCGATCTGCGCCGCCCGATTTCCCTCATCGCTGCGCCGACGCTGGTCATCGGCGGCGAGGGCGACAAGGTGACGCTGGCAAGCCACAGCGAGGCGATCGCGGCGGCGATCCCCGGCGCGGAACTCCTGCTTTTGCCCGGCGTCCACCTGCTCAATGTCGAGCGTCCGGCGGAGTTCATGGAAGCGGTGACGGGCTTCCTTCGGAAGCGATGATCTGGCAGTGCCGCATGAGCTTGGAAACGTCGCTATCGATCGCTTTTTGCGCTAGATAAGGGCCAAGCTCATGCGGCGGGGGGATAATGCGGATCAGGATCGTCGGAACCGGCAGGGCGGTACCGGCTGAGCGAGTTACCACGCGTGTGCTGGAGGACAGGCTTGGCCTCGGCGAGGGCGCGCTAGAAACCGCGACCGGCGTCGTCGAGCGCTATGTCTGCGAGGGCGAATCGCAAATCGATCTAGCTTGCGCCGCGGCGACGCTGGCGCTTGAGGATGCCGGCCTCGTTCCCGGCGCCGTCGACCTGATTATCGGCGGCTGCGGCGTGCCTTATCAGCCGCTGCCGGCGACCGCGCCCTTGGTCATGCAGCGCCTTGGGCTGGCCGACGGCTCGGCTGCCGCCTTCGACGTCAACAGCACATGCCTGGGCTTCCTCACCGCCTTCGAGACCGCGGGCCGCATGATCGAGGCCGGGCAATGCGAGACGGCGCTGGTGTTTTCCTCCGAGATCGCCTCGCGCGCCTTGCCGTGGCAGGATGCGCCCGAGATCGCCGCGCTCTTCGGCGACGGCGCCGCGGCCGCCGTGCTGCGCAAAGGCGGCCAAGGCGAGGGCAGGGTGGCGGCCAGCCTGATGCGCACTTATCCGTCGGGCTGGGAAGCCTGCGGCATCGGTTCGGGCGGCACGCGCTTCGATTTCCGCAAGGAGCAGGAAGCGTTCGCCGCGCACAGCCTGTTCCACATGGACGGCAAGGAATTGTTCAGGCTCACCGCGCGCCATTTCAACGGCTTCGTCGCCGCTCTGCTTGAGCGCGCCGGCTGGCGGCATGGCGATGTCGATCTCATCGTGCCGCACCAGGCAAGCCCGTTCGCGCTTGCCCATATGGCGCGCCAGACCGGCTTTGCGCCGGAAAAGCTCGTCGACATTTCCGCCCGCTTCGGCAACCAGATCGCGGCGTCCATTCCCTTCGCGCTGGACGTCGCGCGCCGCGAGGGCCGCGTAGCGCCGGGCATGAAGCTGCTCATCCTCGGCACGTCGGCCGGCGTCTCCTTCGGCGGCATGGCGCTGGAGGTCTGAGGAATGGCCGTGCTCGTCACCGGGGCCAGCGGTTTCTTGGGCTCGCATGTGCTAGAGCGGCTGGCTGCCTCCGGCACGCTGGCGCTCGGGCTCGGCCGCGATGAAGCGTGCTGCGCCGCGCTGGAGGCCGCCGGCCATCGCATCGTCCGCCACGATCTCGCGCAGCCGCTCGACGCCGCGCTCGATCCGAGGCTTGGCAGGGTCGAACGGATCATCCATTGCGCGGCGCTCTCTTCGCCTTTCGGACGCCTCGCTGATTTCGAGGCGGCCAACGTCACGGCAACGCGCAACCTTGTCGATTTCGCGCAGCGGCAAGGCGTCAGCCGCTTCGTCCACATCTCCACCCCGTCCGTCTGCTTTGCCTTCCGCGACCAGCTTGGGCTCAGCGAGGACGTGGCCTTGCCGGAGCCCGTCAATCACTATGCCCGCACCAAGCGCGAGGCCGAAAAGATCGTGCTCGGCCAGCCGGCCATCCATCCGTTGGCGCTGCGGCCGCGCGGCATCTACGGCAAAGGCGACCACGCGCTGCTGCCGCGCCTGATCAAGGCGGCCAAAAGCCGGCCGCTGCCGCTGTTTCGCAATGGCCGGGCGGCCATCGACCTCACTTATGTCGACGATGTCGTCGACGCGGTGATGGCGGCGCTTACCGCGCCCGGGGAGGCGGAGTGCCAAATCTTCAACATCTCCGGCGGCGAGGTGCTGCCGGTCCGCCGCATTGCCGACGAGGCCTGCGCCCGCGCCGGTCTCGAGGCGCGCTGGCGGCCGACGCCGCTCATGCCGGCGATGCTGGCCGCGGGCCTGATGGAAGCGGTGGCGCTCCGGTTGCCTGGCCGCCTCGAGCCGCCGGTCACCCGCTATGGGCTCGGCCTCTTCGCTTATGCGCAAAGCCTCGATATTTCCAAGGCCAAGCGGATGCTTGGCTGGGCACCGAAAATCTCGTTCGAGCAAGGGCTTGACCGCACGTTTTCCGGTGGGGCGCAGGCATGAGGATCGTCTTCGCCAACAGCGCCTGGGTGAGCGCCGCCGAACGGCTGATCCTGCGCGGCGGCAACTGGCAAAGCGTCAGGCTGCGAGTCCGCTATGGGCTGTCCTTTCACCCAACTGCCGGGCCTGTGCTCATCGACACCGGCTACACATCTGAGGCGCTGAGCGGTGAGCAGCGTAGCCGCACGCTTCGGCTCTACGGTGCGCTGCTGAAACCCGAGCTCAACGCCGACGAGCAGGTCCTGCCGGTGCTGCGGCGTTTCGGTCTGTCGCCTGACGACATCCGCACAATCATCGTCACCCACTTTCATGCTGACCACATTTCGGGCCTGTCGCTGTTCCGCAACGCTCGCTTCATCGCCAGCGATGCCGCTTGGGCGCGGGTCAAGGCGCGAGGCCCGGGGCAGAATCTGCGCCACGGCGTCTTCACCGAACTCTTCCCTCCGGATTTCGAGGCGCGGCTGGAGGCGTTGTCCGCGAAGCGGCGAGTCGAGGCGCGCGAAGGCGCGCCAGGCGGCGCCGATCTCTTCGGCGACGGCAGCGTCATCGCGGTCGATCTTCCTGGACATGCCGACGGCCAGTTCGGCCTGCTGTTTACGGGGCCGGCCCGGCCGCTGCTCTACGCCGTCGATGCGCAATGGCTGCTCGCTGCATTGACCGAGAGCCGCACGCCAGGTTTCCCGGCCACGTTGATCGCCGAGGATGCCGCGGCGATCGAGCCGACCAGCGCCATGCTGCGCCGCTTCATCGCTTCCGGCGGCGAAGTGATGCTCTGCCATGATCCCGCTCCGACGTCATACGACCTCGCGCCGGAGGCCGCATGAACGGGCTGGCGGAAGCGGCTGGCTCTTTCGCGCTGACGCGCTGGGTCTCGCGGAAGAGCCGCGCGGATTTCGAGCGCTGGCAGGCGGCCGCCTTGCGGCGCTTCCTCGATCGCGACCTGCCGCGCGCGCCGTTTTACGGCAAGGCGCCGGCGCGCCTCATCGATCTGCCGGTCACCGAAAAGGCGCTGCTGATGGCGCGCTTCGACGAATTCAATATCCACCGTCTCACCGCCGCGCAAGCCTGGGCGGCCCTGGCGGGCGAGGGCCGCGCTGGACCGCTCACTATCGGCGCCAGCACCGGAACATCGGGCAATCGCGGCCTGTTCGTGATTTCCGAGGCCGAAAAATACCGCTGGCTGGGCGCGATCCTGGCCAAGGCGGCGCCCGATCTTCTCTGGCGCGGCATGCGCGTCGCCGTCATCCTGCCGCAGAACACCGGGCTTTACGACAGCGCCCGCAAATCGCGGCTGATAAGGCTCGCCTTCTTCGACCTGACCTTGGGGCCGGAAAGCTGGCGCGGCGCGCTCGAAGCCTTCGACCCGACGATCATTATCGCGCCGCCGAAGATGCTGCGGCATTTCGCAAGCGAGGGTTTCCGTCTGCGTCCGAAGCGTGTCTTCTCGGCGGCTGAAACGCTGGATCCGGTTGACCGTCCGGTTATAGAGGATTTCTTCTGGCTGCCGCTCGATCAGATCTACATGGCGACCGAAGGCTTGTTCGCGGTCACCTGCCGCCGGGGCGGACTGCATCTCGCAGAAGACTCCGTATTCTTCGAATTCGAGCCGGCGGGCGAGGGGCTGGTGATGCCGTTAGTGACAACCTTTCGCCGCCGGACACAGATCATGGCGCGCTACAGGATGAACGACCTGTTGCGCTTGTCCAAAGCACCTTGCCGATGTGGTTCGCCGCTGCGCTGCGTCGACGAGATCGTCGGCCGCATGGATGATGTGTTCCGGCTCATGTCGCCGGACGGCCCGGTGCTCGTCACGCCGGATGTGCTGCGCAACGCCGTGCTCAAGGCCGATCGCCGCATCGACGATTTTCGTCTTGTCCAGACCGGGTCGGACAGGGTCGAGCTCAGCCTTCCGCCAACGTTCGCGGATGATGCGGCGGCGGCCGCGCATCAGGCGGTGCAAGCGTTGCTGGATGCGCGAAAGGCGGTCGCCACCGTCACGCTTGTCCGCGCGCCGCTGCCGCTGGAGACAGGCCGCAAGCTGCGTCGCGTCGAAGCCCGCCTGGAGCGGGCGCAATGAGCGGCGCGGCGATGGCGCAAAGGCTTGTGCAGCAGGCCGACCGGGTCGAGAACAAGCCGGCAAAGGTCGAGGCTTTTGTAAGGCTTTTCAACGAGATGCCGGTGCGCCATCTCATCGCCAATCTGGACACGAAAGTCGAGACGCTCGAAATCGCCGGAGGCATTTTTCCGCTGACGTTGAACGACGGGAGTGAGGCGCACAATTGCTATATCTGCTGCCCGACCAGCGCCTATATCGACTACGCGATGGATGAGACGCGCAACTTCGCCGGTCGCCCGCTGCTGCGGCGCGCGCTCAACGCACTGATCGGCGCCTGCGCGCCGCTGGTCAGGGCAAGCGGCCTCGACCGTCAGGCGCAGGTCAACAATTGGCTCTATTCGACCAATCCGGTGCCGCTGCTCGACCGGCCGGCGATCGCGTCGCTGCGCGCGGCCTTGATCGCGCGTTTCCCCGATCGCGCCATCGTCATCCGCTCGTTGAACGATATTGCCGATCCAGCGACCATTGCTGCCTTGAAGGCCGAGGGGTTCCGCATGCTGGCGGCGCGCCAGATATACATCTTCGCCGATCGCAGCGCCGCGCCCGCAATGACGCGCGACATGAAACGCGATCGCGCCTGCCTGCGCACAACGCCGTTCGAGCGAGTGGGCAATGGCGATTTCACCGAGGCCGATTATGCGCGCGCCGAGCAGCTCTACACCATGCTCTATCTCGACAAATACACGCCGCTCAATCCGCACTACACCGCCCGCTACATCGCCGAAATGCACCGGCGCGGCATCATGAGCCTGGCGGGGTTGCGCCGGCCGCGCGGCGAGCTGGTCGCCGTCACCGGCCTGTTCGAGAACGGCGGCACGCTGACCCAGCCCATCGTCGGCTATGATACCAGCCTGCCGGTCGCCGACGGGCTTTATCGCATGATGATGGCGGTGGCGCAGGACCACGCGACTTCGCGCGGCCTGTTCTTCAACATGAGCGCGGGCGCCGCCGATTTCAAACGCCGGCGCGGCGCGGTCGCGGCGATCGAATACAACGCTGTCTATGCCGGGCATCTTGCGCTTCGCCGACGCATGGCGATCCGCGTCATGGAGGCCGTGCTGGGATCGGTAGGCATTCCCCTGCTCAGGAGGTTCGAACTGTGAGCGAGCGCGGCGGGGAAGCCCATTGGCAGGCGGTGGCGTTGTCGACCGACATCGGCAGGCGGCCGAAGCGCGTCCTGTTCGACGGCGCGCCCGTGGTGCTGTTCCGCTCGGCGCAAGGCATTGCGGCACTTTGATCGTTGCCCGCACCGGTTGGTCGAGCTGTCGACCGGCAGGATCGTCGGCGGGGAGATCGAATGCCCCTATCATGGCTGGCGCTATGACGGCGAGGGACGCTGCATCGCGATCCCCGGCCATGTCGGCGCCATGCCGCATTACCGGGTCCGCCGCTACGCCGCGATCGAGCGCGACGGCGTCGTCTTCATTTCTTCCGGCTCGCCGACGAGCGAGCCTTACCTGCACTGCATGCAGGGCAAGGATGTCATCGTGCGGCGGGTGCGCTCGTCGACGCAGTCGACGGTCATCGATGCGGCGGAAAACATCCTCGATGCCACCCATACCCATTTCACCCATAAAGGCCTGCTGCGCGGCCTGACCTCGAAGCGCCATTTGGTTCGGGTCGAGGTGACCGGCGGCGACGGCTGGGTCGAGGCCTGCTACACCGGCGAGGACCGTCAGCAGGGCCTGATCAGTCGGCTCTTGGAAGGCGAGCGTGCGAAGACCATCGGCCGCTTCCGCCATCCCGGCATCGCCGAGCTCGAATATTGGGGCAGGGACGGGCTGGTCTTAGCCACCACCTTCCATCTGCGCCAGGCCGACGAGCGCACTGTCGAGGGCGTCGGCTGGCTGATCGGCCGGCGCCAAGGCCTGCTCGGCGAGCTGAAGGCACTGGCCTTCAAGCCGCTTTTCAACATCGCGCTGCACCAAGATCGCCGGGTGCTGAAATCGGCCAGCGACAATGCCCGGCTACCGCCCCAAGCTCTGCCGGTGATCGGCCCGCTCGATTTCCTGCGCCGCGACATCGCCGCGATCATGGATGGGAAGATGCCAGCGGCTGCGAGTGAGACAAGGGTGCATTATATCGAACTGTGAATTATAGTGCACATACCTTGATTTGAATGCTTTCGTGAATTATAGTTCACGCATGATCGAGGTCCGGCAGACCGCCGATTTCACCAACTGGCTGGACGCGCTTCGCGACACCGCGGCTCGACAGCGCGTCGTCGCCCGCATCCGTCGGGTCGAGATCGGCAACATCGGTGATGTCAAATACTTCGATGGCATCGGCGAGCTTCGGATCGACCATGGCCCGGGCTACCGGCTCTACTTTGTGAAGATTGGAAACGCCGTGATCATACTGCTCTGTGGCGGCGACAAGTCCAGCCAAAGGCGCGACATCGCCAAGGCGAAACAGATGGCAAAGGAGATATGACTATGCCTCTCGAAACCACCCGCTTCGACATTCTCGACCACCTGAAAACTCCGGAGGATCGCTTGGCCTACATCGAAGCTGCCTTCGAGGATGGTGATCCCGCGCTCATTACGCACGCGCTTGGCGACGTAGCGCGCTCCATAGGCATGACGGCCGTGGCGAGAGAGGCTGGCGTTACGCGCGAGGCGCTTTACAAAGCACTGAGCGAGAAGGGCGACCCGCGCCTCAGCACTCTGCTGGGCGTCACTAGGGCGCTGGGTTTGCAACTTGAGGTCAAGCCTGTCGGCCCGGGCTCACTCGGGGCTTGAAGCGCTTCCAGCAGGCCCATTCCATTCGATATCGCGCGTTGATGCCGCCTGCAGGCTGATGCGTTCGCGCAATGCCACCCCAGCAATCTCCGCCAGCGCCGGCCATTGCGCCTTAACCGGCGCTGAATCTTCCGTCCAATTGAGCAATTCCTTGCCCTCGCGCATCGCCTTTCGGAATCCGCCAAACCCTCCCGAACGCAGCGCCGCCGGCAATCCGTAAATCCACATCGCAAGCCGCACCGTTTGCGGGGCGGTGACGTCGGGCGCGACTTCCTGACCGTCGCCGAGCACGGCATCCACGAAGCGCGCGGAGCCGCGAAAGAAATGCAGGCCGCTCACCGCGCGCGGATTGCATTCGAGCGGCAGCAGACGGCCGCCCGGCTCCCGCATCAGGTCGAAGGAAATCTGTCCGGTCCACGTGGTGCCGGCCACGATCCGCTCGACCAGCTCGCGCGCGGCCTCGTCCCCGACCCGCTCGAAGAAGATGCCTGCTCCCTTTCCGGCACGATAGAGCGAGCGGTAGAGCGCGAGCGCCTTGAGCCTGCCCTGGCGCGCCACCGCATAGGCGCTGATCTCCTCGCCCTCGACAAAACGCTGCGCCACCCAGGGCATGGCGGCCGAGGGCGCGATCGCATCGAGCGCTTCAGGCGGCGGACGCAGCAGCACATGGCTGGCAAAGCGCGACCAGACCGGCTTGAACGCCAGCTCGCGAGAGCGGCCGCGCACGACCTCCATATCGCTACGCGAGCTGAGCAGCGTCGTTTCCGGCACCTCCAGCCCGAGCCGTTCGGCGAGCCGGATGAAGCTGTGCTTGTTGTGGACCTCCGCCAGCAGCTCGATATCGGGTGCGAACAGAAGCGCCGGCATGCTCCTGCCGCGCCAGGCAAGCGCAAGGTGAAAGACCTCCTCGCAGGTCGGGACGACGAGGCCGATGCCCTCGGCCCGGATCAGCTCCTCAACCGCATCGGCATAGGCCCGCGGCTCGAAGCGCGGCGGCGGCAATCGATGATAACGCGCGCAGGCTTTGCTCGCCGCCGCGATCGGCCGTGCCGGCGTGTCGGCCAGGATCACCCTATGGCCCGCGTCATGGAAAAGGCGCGCCAGATGCAGCGCAACCGGCGCCCGCGCCCCGGTAATCAGGATGGATCCGTCAGCCCCCGGCATCGCTCATTCGCGGTCGTTCACGTCGCGAAAAATCGTTGCGCGAAATCGGCCTGGTTGGCAACGCGGGCAGCGATCGATGCCGGAGCGGCAAGATCATTTCTTACGCGGCTTCGCCTTCTCGATCGCCGGCTTGCTCGGCCAATGCCAGCCTTCGCCCTCGCCATGCGCGGCCTGCGGCCGCGCCACATAGGCCAGCGCGCCATTGGCCTCGAGATAGACGCGCGACAGCATCTCGGCGAGCACGCCCGACGTCACCGCCTGCAGCCCGGCGATCACCAGGAAGAAGCCGGTGATCAGCATCGGTCGCGTGCCGATATCCTGCCCCCAGAAAACCTTGATCGCGAGGAGATAGGCAAGGATCAGCGAGCCGAGCACGCCGAACACGATGCCGATGCCGCCGAAGAAATGGCCGGGCCGCGTGCGGTAGCGCAGGAAGAAGAACATGAAGACGAGGTCCAGCACCACGCGGAAGGTGCGCGAGATGCCGTATTTCGACTGGCCGTGGATGCGGGCGTGATGCGTCACCACCTCCTCGGCGATGCGGCGCGGCGTCGTCACCGTCGCGAGCCAGGCCGGGATGAAGCGATGCATCTCGCCATAGAGCCGCACGCTGCGGATGACGCTGCCGCGGAACACTTTCAGGCTGCAGCCATAGTCCTTGAGCCGCACGCCGGTGACGCGGGCGATCAGCCTGTTGGCGATGCGCGAGGGCAAGCGGCGCATCCAGAAACCTTCCTTGCGGTCCTTGCGCCAGCCGGCGACGAGGTCGAGATCCTCGGTCAGCAGGCGGTAGACCATGCGTGGAATGTCGAACGGGTCGTTCTGCAGGTCGCCGTCGAGTGTCGCGATGACGTCGCCGCGCGCGGCGTCGAGGCCGGCCTGCATGGCGGCGGTCTGCTTGTAGTTGCGCACCAGTTCCACGCCATGCACATGCGGCCCGTATTGGGCCGCCAGCCGGCGGATCTCGGCGGGCGTGGCGTCGGTGCTGCCGTCGTCGACCAGCACCACTTCCCAGGGCTGGCTGTAGCTCTCCATCGCCTGGTGGATGCGGACCAGCAGCGGCTCGACATTGTCGGCTTCGTTGTACATCGGGACGACGATGGAGAGCTTGTGCTCGGGCATGACGGCGCCCTCGGGCAATCCGGAAGCCGGAATGGGAAGTACGTTCATGGCGCTCATTTCCTTGCCGGCCCCGCCGCCGGGGTTTCCGGCAGCGTCGATTTCGAGGGGAACAGCCAGGCGATCGCACCGGTTGCGACCGCCGAGCACAGGATGAAGAGATGCAGCGCGAGCGCGGCCTGCAGGCCGTCCTTCATGGCAATGCCGGAATAGAGCAGTGCGGCGGCCGCGCCCGCTTCATAGGTGCCGAAGCCGGCGACACCCTGCACCGGCAGGATGGCGGCCGCCTCGGCCCCGACCGCGCCGGGAAAGGCGGTCTGGAACGAGGTGTCAAGCAGCATGGCGAGCAGCCAGCCCTGCACGCCGAGCTTCAGCGCCCAGTTGGCCATCGTCCACCACCAGCCGTAGCGCGAGCGTCCCGTCGCTTCGGTGAAGATGTCGCGCAATTTGCCGAGTGTCGAGACGATCCTGCCGCCCGCCGTCCAGTTGTGCGGCGAGCGCGCCCAGCGCGGCAGGTACCATGCGGCGGCGATCAGCGCCGCGATGCCGGCGGCCCGCAGCGCCGGATGCAGGCCTGGCCAAACCAGGCATGCCAGCACGCCGACGACGAAGGCGTCCTGCAGTCTGAACCACAGTAGCGAAGCGCTGGCGCGCACGATCGGCACGCCGAACACCTGGCGCAAAAGGATCGGAAACGCCGTCTCGCCGCCGCGGAACGGCACGATGTTGATCATCGCATTGTGGATCAGGATGACGCGAAGCACGGCGCCGAAGCGGCCGTTCACGTCGCCGCGGAACTCGTCGCAGACACGCAGCGCCCTGAGCACATAGGTGACGAACAGCGCCGCCGCGACCGCTGCAAAGGCGCCCGGCGTGATGGAGGCGAAGGCATCGCCGACCATCTTCCAGCGCTGGTCGCTGGCAAGCCATGCCAGCAGCGCCAGAGTGACGATTATCGATATCGCTCGCTTCAAACAGGTCTCCAACGGGGCCGCCCGGTCGGGGCGGAAGCGTCATTCGAGGGCCTGCAAAGGGGCGCTCTCGAGTGTCGGCCCGGCCGGCGCCGGTCCGATATCGGATCCGTGCCGGCTTTTTCAAGGCGCTGTTCCTATAGAGCAATTCCAGGAAAAGTGTGAGCGGTTTTCCGTCCGGAATTGCGTCAAAACAAAGAGGTAGAGCGGTTCGCCGTTTCCGTGAAACGGTGAAACGCTCTGGCGCAGCGGCGGCGGCGAATCCACAAGCTTGGTTGGAGCCTCGAATCGGCACGGCGAAGAGCGGGCGAACGTCGCGCCCGCCCGCTTTGCCGTGATAAGCCTTACTCTCCGCCCATCTCTTTCTTGAACTGATCGAAATCGACCTGCATGCCGTTGAAGATGGTGCTCCAATGGCGCGTCAGCGCCGCCATGGTGACGGCCTCCTGGATCTCCTCGTCGGTAGCGCCGGCGTGCTTGGCGTTCTGGGTGTCCGACCAGATGCAGTAGCTGCAGGGGATCTGCGCCGCGACCGCCAGCGAGATCAGCGACTTCTCCTTCGGCGTCAGCGCCGTCTTGTCGCTGAGCTCGATGGCCTTGACCTCGGCCCAGGCGCCGGGCAGACCGGCCTTGGGGAACTGTTTGATGAAGCTCGGCACACCGCCCATGGTCGACTGGATGTCCTTCAGCGCCGCGTCATAGTCATCGGCGCGGGCCGGCGCGGAGGCGAGCAATGCGGCAGATACGCCCGCCGCGGCGATCAGCGAGGCGAAGCGAAGGCAGGAATGCGCGGTTGAGATGGTGCGAATGACTGACATGATATTCTCCTCTGGTTTTTGTTAGCCTTACGATGTAAGGTGTGTGGAAGATGAACCTTACAGTGTAAGTTGTCAAGCGCCATGGATGCACCGAGCAGAAAAAAGCGACCCCGCGGAAAACTCTCCCGCGAGATGATCGAGGACGCCGCCTTCGAGGTGATCGAGCGGGAAGGGCTTTCCGGCTTTTCGATGCGCAAGCTCGCCGCCAGGCTCGGCTGCGAAGCGATGAGCATCTATCACCACTTCCCCTCGCAGGCGCATCTCTACGAGGCGCTGGTTGACCGCCAGATGAGCGGGCTTGTAATCCCCGACGACAGGCTGCCCTGGCGCGAGCGGGCCCGCATCGGGATGCAGGAATTCCGGCGCGTCGCCACCGAGCACCCGGCCTTTGCGCCGTTCATCGTCGTCTACCGCATGAACTCGCCGCCGTGCCTCGCCAAGCTCAACGCCATCATCGGCCTGTTCGAGGATGGCGGCTTCGGCCCCGAGCTCAGCGCCCGCCTGTTCCGCGCCGCCGGCTACTATCTGATGGGCGCGATCCTCGACGAGACGGCCGGCTATGCCAAGGGGCCTTCGGCGGTCACCACCGTCAGCGACGAGGAGCTGGCGCGCGACTATCCGAGCGTCGTGAAGGCCGGCGCCTATTTCGGCGCCGCCGGCTTCGACAAGACTTTCGAGCTTGGCCTGGAGATGTTTCTGGACGAGATGGAGCGGGTCCGCGAAGCTGCGCGAAACGAACCCGCCAAAAATAGCAGCGATCTCGCTCAGAAACCAAGGCTCTGAATGCGCTTCCTGTGTGTCCTTCTCCTCATCGCCGGTGCCGCCATCGGCATCTTCTATCCCTGGGCGATGAGCAATTTTTCCGGCCACCCCATCGGCACGTATCGCGTCTATGAGGGCGGCCGCTTCCGGCCCGCCACCGTGCAACTTGCCGCAGGCGACGCTCCGGTAAGGGTGCTGGTCGACCTGACCGCGCGGGCCGAGCGCGTCGCGGGCCAGCAGCGAACGGTGCTGACGCTGACCGCAGCGCATGGCGGCCGCACGGTGCTGGCCTCGGCGCTCTCCTTCAACCACACGGACAATCCGCGCCAGGCCAGCCCGCAACTGCCCGACAAGATCTTTCGCGACGAGGCCGGCGTCATCGATAAGGTCGCGCCCGGTCCTTACCTCTTCACCGTCGGATCCGGCGATGCCGACGGCATCGCCATGCGCGCGGTCGATCTCATCCTGCGCGCGGACACCGGCTCGATCGACGAACGCGCGCGGCCGGCCGGCTATACGCTGATGGGCGTTGGCCTTGCCGGACTGGCGGTTTCGCTGGTCTTCGGGCGCCGCGGCGGCGGCCCGCAAAATCCCAATTCGCAGCCGCCACCGCCGCGCTGGGGCCGCAACGGTTCGCCACGAGCATGATGCCGAAAAGTGTGAAGCGGTTCTCGCTCGACATCATGCTCTCTGAAGGTAAGCGCGCATGAACTATCGCCACGCCTACCACGCCGGCAATTTCGCCGATGTCGTCAAGCATGCCGTGCTCGCGCGCCTCGTCGAATATCTCAAGCAGAAGGACAAGGCTTTTCGCGTCATCGACACCCATGCCGGGATCGGCCGCTACAATCTTGCCTCGGTCGAGGCCGGCAAGACCGGCGAATGGCAGACCGGCATCGGCCGGCTGGTCGAGTCCGCGCTCGAGCCGCAAGCGGCGGCGCTGCTTCAGCCCTATCTGGAAGCGGTACGCGCGCGAAATCCCGACGGCGGCCTCAAGCATTATCCCGGCTCGCCGCTGATCGTGCGCCATCTCCTGCGCAGCCAGGACCGGCTGACGGCGATCGAGCTGCATCCCGAGGATGCCGCGCGGCTGAAATCGGTCTTTGCCGGCGATTTCCAGACAAGGGTCATCGAGCTCGACGGCTGGCTGGCGCTCGGCGCGCAACTGCCGCCGAAGGAAAAGCGCGGCCTCGTCCTCATCGATCCGCCCTTCGAGGAGGAGGGCGAGTTCTCCAGGCTCGTCGAAGGCCTGCAGAAGGCGCATCGGCGCTGGCCGGGCGGCATCTACGCGCTCTGGTACCCGATCAAGGACCGCAAGGCGGTCACCGCTTTCCGCACGGCGTTGACGGAGACCGGCATTCCGAAGCTGCTCGACATCGCCTTCGAGATCCGGCCCGCCTCGAACGAGCCCAGCCTCGACGGCAGCGGGCTGGTGGTGGTCAATCCGCCCTACACGCTGGAGAGCGAATTGAAGGTCCTGTTGCCGGCCCTGCACAAAGCGCTCGCCCTCCGGCAACCGTCGCGCTGGTCGCTCGAGTGGCTGGTGGGCGAGTAAGGCGACCGCATCGCCTAAACCAGCGCCGTGGGCGTAACACCGGTCAGCCGCCGGCTTTCGCGGATCAGATGCGCCTGGTCGGCATAGCCGGCCTCGATTGCGAGCAGCGCGGTCGAGGCGTCGCCTTGCTGTCGTTGCAAGCGCCGGTACCGATGGAGGCGCAGGATGCGGTCGAGCGTCTTCGGGCCATAACCGAAGGCGTCCTCGAAGCGGCGTCGCAGCGTCCGTTCGCTCATATGCAGCTGGCGCTGCAGGAAGGGAACCAGCGGCGTTTCCGGCGGCAAACCTTTGTGGATGACGTCGAAGGCCCGGCCCATCTGCGGGTCGAGCGCATCGCGGCCTTCGGTGCGCATGCCGACCGTCTCTTCCAACTGCCGCAGCATGGCCGGCAGATCGGTCGCAGCCTTGATGCGATCCGATAGTTCGCGGGCACGCGTACCCCATAATTCCTGGAGATCGAGCCGCCCGCCGACGATTTCGCTGGCCGGCACGCCCAGCCAACGGGCGGCCGCGCCGGGCCGGAAACGGAAGCCGACGATCACCGCGCCGGCCGGCGGCGTCTCGATCTGCGGCTCCTTGTCGGGTCCGGCCACGCGGAAGCGGCCGTCGATCCATTGCAGGTCGATCGTCGCGTCCGGCGTGATGACGATGGGCGGAACGGCGCGGTCGTCCATGCGGTGGACCCAGACCGCGCAGAAGGCATCTGCCAAGCCGCCAGCGACGGGCCGCTCGCGAAAGAAGCCGGTGGTCTGCGCCAGGACCGGTTCCATTCTCTCTCCGATCTGCTCCAGCGGGAGTTGCCGGATCGTGTGACGGTCATTTTGGCCGAAATCTTCAAGGCCGGCCACGTCATCCATGGCAAAACGGACGCAACTTCACCGCGCTTCACGCGCTCGCATCAGACCGCATCCGTTTGCGGCTGTGGTCACGAATATAGAAAGGAGTGAGAGAAATGAAAGCTCGCATCACCGTATTGACGCTCGGCGTCGACGATCTGGAAGCGTCGCTCAAATTCTATCGCGACGGCCTTGGGCTGCCGACGGAAGGCATCGTCGGCCGGGAATTCGAGCATGGCGCCGTCGCTTTCTTCGAACTCGCCGGCGGCTTGAAGTTCGCCATCTTCGAACGGTCCAGCATCGCCCATGACGCGACGGTGCCGCAGAGCGGCCGCAGCCCGACCGAGCTCACCATCGGCCACAATGTCGGCAGCGAGGCCGAGGTCGATGCCGTGATGGCCGAGGCCGTCAAGGCCGGCGCACGCGTGGTCAAGCCGGCGCAAAAGACTTTCTGGGGCGGCTATGCCGGCTATTTCCAGGATCCCGACGATCATCTGTGGGAGGTCGTCTACAACCCGGCCTTCATTCCGCTGGATTGAGCAAAGCGAAGCGCGTCGTCGAGAGAGGAGGCCGCCATGCCCGTTCAATCCATTCAAGCGCTTGGCGCTCTCCTCATCGGCGGCGTGTTCGTCTTCGCTGGCATCGAACATTTCCTGAAATTCGGAGCGATGAGCGACTATCTGGCCGCCCAGAAATTTCCGGCCCCGGCCTTGATGGTGGCCGCCGGTTCGGCGGTCGAGATCATTGCGGGGTTCCTGCTTGCCATTGGCATGGCCCGACCCTTCGCCGCCGGCGCGCTGGTCGTCTTCACGCTGGCGACGAACGTCATGCTGCTGCGCTTCTGGGCTCTGGAGGAGCCGGAGAGGCAGGTGCTGCGCAACGCGTTCCTGATCAACATCGCCGTCATCGGCGGGCTGCTGCTTTCCGGAGCGCTTTAGTTTGGATGGGGTTTCAGGTCAGGCCGGCTGACCTGAATCCTCATGCAACCCGATTAGCCGGTGAAGTCTGGAACGAAGTTTTACGGAAACCATTGTTTTCGCAACCGCTTGACCGCCGCCAAGTGCTCCCGCACAGTGCGCGGAACCGACCTTGAGAGGCTGTCATGACTCGCTTCGCCCATTCCGCCCTTGCCGCGCTGGTTGCCCTGTCCACTCCCTTTGCCGCTCCGCTTGGCTTCAGCCAGGCAGCGCATGCCGCCGACCTGTCCATCTACACCGAGGATGACGGCAGCGTCTGCGGCGAGGCCTGGGTGCTGAACAAGATCACCGACCGCTTCTCTTATCAGGTGCATCACGTGCCGCATCTGCCGGACGTCGCGATCACTGATTTCCGCAACATCCGCCAGCATCGTTATGAGCCGGCGAGCGATGAATGGCCGATCGGCCGCCATTATTGCCGCGCCACCGTCAACCTGACGGACGGCCGCGACCGTTCGATCTTCTACCTGATCGAGGAAGGCCAGGGCTTTGCCTCGATCGGCGACAATGTCGAATTCTGCGTCTTGGGCTTCGACCGCTGGCTGGTCTACAACGGCCGCTGCCGCGTGCTGCGCTAGGTTTGTCGCTTCCGCCGCGCGCCTGCGGTCAGAGGGACCGCATCCTTTTGCGCGCTGAATAGGTCTCGCCGCGAATGTTGTGCCTTCCGGCTTTCGCCGGAATGCAAATCAGTTAGTCTGAACTCCCGAGAGCAACGACTTCCTCGGGGACCTTCATGGATACTGCTACCCTCCTTGCATTTGCGGCGGCCTTCTTCGTGTTCGCAGCCAGCCCAGGCCCCGACAACATGACCATCGTCGCCCGCACAATCTCCGGCGGCGCCGCATCGGGCATCGCCTATGGCGCCGGAACGGTGGCCGGTATCCTCATCTTCCTGGTCCTCGCCGCCTTCGGTCTGTCGGTCGTAGCCGCCAAGATGGCGGTCGTCATGGCCGTGCTTCGCTATGGCGGCGCGGCTTATCTGATCTGGATGGGCGTCAGGCTATGGACAGCAGCGCCCATCGTGCCGGACCTGCAGCCCGTATCCGGGCGGCGCGGGCTGCTTGCGACTTTCGCCACTGGCGTCGCGCTCAATCTCGGCAATCCGAAGATGCCTTTGTTCTATCTGGCGCTGCTGCCGAACGTCGTCGGCGCATCGCTGGACGCTGAGCGTCTCGGCGCGCTGATGCTGGTGATCCTGGCTGTCGAGACTGTCGTAATCGGCGGCCATGTCGTCCTCGCAGATCGCGCCCGAAAGCTGCTGCGCACGCCGAAGGTCGTGCGCCGGGTGAACCGTGCGGCAGGTGGCGTGATGGTCGGTGCTGGTGTCGCCATCGTCGCTGCCCGCTGAACCGACGCCAAGCCGACAATCTCACGCGGCCCTGCCGCCCGATATGTAAACCTGGATCAGCTCGACGAGCTGCTTCTGCAGCTCCGGCGCGTCGAGCATGTTGCGCCGTGCCGCGTTGTGGATCACGCCTTCGACAGCCGATGAGAGCACGCGCGCCATCGTCTCGGTATCCTTGCGGCGCTTGCGATACTGCGCGACGGCAGCCGCATAATGTTCGAGATAGCGCGCCTGGAACGAGGCATGCGCGGCGCGTGAGCCGCGGTCGCCGGGCGCCTCGTCCAGCAGCACCTGGTGCAGCGTCGGATGGATCGAGTGCGCGCCGATCATGCCGCGCACCAGCTCGCGCGCGAATTGCCTGAGCGGCTTCTCGTCGGCCGCCGCTTCGCGAATCACCGACAGCACATGATCGAAGTGGCGGCGCCGGATCGCTTCGACCAGGGCGAGCTTGTCGGGGAAATATTGATAGAGCGAGCCGATGCTGACGCCCGCGGCCTCTGCCACCTTGTTGGTGGAAAAGCCTGCCCAGCCGAGCTCGCTCAAAACGTGAGCACCGGCTTCGATGATCGCCTCGACGGTGGCGATCGAACGCGCCTGGCGCGGCTGCTTGCGCATGCGTGCGGCCGGCTTTGCAACGCGAGTAGACATGCTGGCCCGTCTCCCGAGAATATAGACAGGATACTCACATTCAATTCACCAACGCAAATGGGGCGGTAAAGATGAGTGCCAAGACCTTGCTGAAGGGCATGCTCGCCTACCAGGCGCGGGCGAACGACGAGCTGGTGGAGAAGCTTGCCGGGATGGATCCGTCTCGCGACGCCGGGGAACGCCACGCCGCGATCCGCCTGATGAACCATATCCATGTCGTGGCGCGGATTTTTGCCGCGCATCTGAAGGGCGTCGCCCATGGCTATGCGAGCGACAATACGCCGGACACGCCCGAGCCGCGCGCGTTGCGCGCCGCCTTGGCCGAGATCGACGGCTGGTATCTCGACTATCTCGAAGCCGTTTCGGAGCAAAGGCTTGCCGATCCTGTCGCTTTCACCTTCACTGACGGCGACAGGGGCTGCATGACGAGGCAGGAGATGCTGATCCATATCGTATTGCACGGCAGCTACCATCGCGGCGAAATCGGCCGCATGCTGGCCGCCATCGCGCTCTCGCCGCCCTGGGACACCTACGCCGTCCATCTGCACCAGGCCGAGCCGGCGCGCCGCCTGCGGCGCGGACGCCACCCGGCGGGCGTTTGAATGCGGCGCGTGAATATGAGCTTTAAGCTCACTTTAAAGCGCTCAAGCTTTGGTCGTCGCATCTGGCCGGTTCGTCTGTAGATGTTTCTGCTGGACAAGATGAAGTCGACGCTCGACGGCCTCTTGTCTATTATGAGCACTCTGCTCACATTGTGATGCAAGGTTATGCCGCTGGTCGATGGAGGATCGGGCGATAGAAGCCGCGCGAAAATCTGTGCGCCAGGCCGTCACTTCGAAAGTGATAGATTCGCTCACAATTTTTCCATGAGATGCATCTTAAAGCGTTTCGTGTAACCAAAATTCAATAACTGAAAATCATTGTGTTGCTTCGCTGGCTAGACAGTCGCGAGTCAGATATGCATAGACACGCCGGGTCACTCACGACCATTGGCAAAACGCAAGGGGCATCGCATGGCAAAGACGACAACCAAGGCGCCGGCGGCGAAAGCGCCGGCAAAGAAGCCGGCAGCTAAGGCTGCCGCGAAACCTGCAGCAGTGAAGAAGGCAGCCGCACCGAAGGCAGCCGCCAAGGCCCCGGCCAAGGCAGCAGCGAAGCCGGCAGCGAAGGCTGCGGCTAAGCCCGCCGCCAAGAAGCCGGCAGCGAAGGCCGCGGCCAAGCCCGCCGTCAAGGCAGCGGCAAAGCCGGCGGCCAAGCCCGCCGCCAAGAAGCCGGCAGCGAAGGCCGCGGCCAAGCCCGCCGCCAAGGCTCCGATGAAGGCCGCCGCCGCCAAGGCACCGGCAGCCGTGAAGAAGGCAGCTCCGGCCAAGAAGCCGGCCGCCAAGAAGTAATCGCGTAGCTTCGCTCGCGAACCGCAACAGGTGAGGGCGGGTGCCACTCAGGCACCCCTCTCGCCAATTCGGTGTCACGGCGAGCGGAGTCGGAGCGCACGCTCCTCCTAAAGCTCTCGGTAATTTTGCTGCCAGGCAAAACTTCCGGGAGCTTTTTTTGTTGCCGCGCCCGGGCGTCAAAAATGTATTGGCCAAGCTGGATCGGCCTTGCTGGGCCGTTGCCCTGGAGACCCATTCGGTCAACAGTGCCGCAGATAAACTGGAAAGCCGATCATGCCGAAGCTGCTTTACGCGCCCACGTCTCCTTATAGTTCGAAGGTCCGCATGGCGGCCCTCCATGCCGGGATCGCCATCGATCTCGTGCCGGTCAAGACGGAGGACAGGCCGGCCGAGCTGATCTCGGCCAATCCGCTCGGCAAGATCCCGGTGCTGGTGCTGGAGGACGGCCGGTCGGTCCATGACAGCCGCGCCATCACGCAACATCTCAACCGGCTGTCGAAGAATGCGCTGTTCCCTCGCAATCCCGACAAGCGGCTCGAAGCGGAAGTTCTCGAGGCACTGGCCGACGGCATCTGCGACTGCGCGCTGTCGATGGTCTATGAACGACGCACGCGTCCGGAAGCGATGGTCCACCAGCCCTGGCTCGATCGCCAGTGGGCGAAGATCACCGCCGCGCTCGACCTCATCAACGCCAACCCGCCGAAGCTGCCGAAGAAGATCACCGCCGGCCATATGGCGCTGCGAGCCTGCCTCGGCTATCTGGCGCTGCGCTTTCCCGGCCAATGGGAGAAGGGCCGCAGCCGGCTCGTGCGCTGGGCCGCGAGGTTTGATGAGAAGTTTCCGGAGCTGAAGGGCAGCGTGCCGGGGTGACGGCGGCGCCTCCTTCTCCCCTTGTGGGAGAAGGTGGATCGGCGCGCAGCGCCGAGACGGATGAGGGGTGTTGGACGGAGTGGGACTCTGGCGAACCCGGTGCCGTCCATCGCTGATGAATGCGTCAAGCTGGAGCACCCCTCATCCGTCCGAGCTTCGCTCGGCCACCTTCTCCCACAAGGGGAGAAGGGGAAGACCGCCTTGAACCCCGTCCGTTTCCATGCTTGCCTGACACCGCCCAAGTCGGAGTGGTGACATGGCAAAGCCCTCAACCAGCCTCGCGCCCGACCCTATGGTCGAGCGTCTGCGTGCGGCGCTCGACCGGCGCGCCTTCACCGAGCAGAAAATGTTCGGCGGCACCTGCTTCATGATCGACGGCAACATGCTGATTGGCACGTCGAAGCGCGGCTTGCTAGTGCGTGTCGGCAAGGCCGCGCATGCGGCCGCAGTCGCGCGGCCCCATGCAAGCCCGATGGAAATGGGCGGGCGCTCGATGGAAGGGTATGTCCATGTCGCGCCGGAAGGCACAGCCACGGAGGCGGATCTCCGTGGCTGGCTCGGCCTTGCGCTGGCATTCGTCGAAACTTTGCCGCCGAAACCCGCCAAGGTCGCAAAGAAACGCGCGTAAGCCGCTCGTCGCATCGGCCTTGCGGACCGCGATGGGTCAGTGTTGTTAAGCTGGCCTCGAGGAACGAACGGCCAGGGGAGGAAGCAATGGCACTCAATGGGCATTGCATGTGCGGTGCTGTGGCCTGGACCTATTCAGGCGAGATCACGCGCAACCTGGTCTGTCACTGTACCGATTGTCAGCGGGCGACATCCGCCCCCTTCACGGCCTTTCTGGGAATGAGGCCGGACAAGCTGAGCTGGAGTGGCGACATCAGGCACTATGAAAGCAGCCCGAATACTTTTCGCGGTTTCTGCCCGTCCTGCGGCGCGAGGCTCTACTTCCGCTCCGACCGATGGCCTGCCGAGATCCATGTCCACGCCGCCACGCTGGACGACCCGGGCGAGTACCGTGCGGATGCGCAAGTCATGATGCGCTCAAGAGCAAAATGGCTCGACCGGCTGCAGTCGATTCCAGTCCATGAGGATTTCCAGCAGGCGCCGTCGACGCCGACTCCCTGAAGTCAGGGCGATACGGCTCGCGTGCAGTTTGTTGCCTGCTCGTACAAGGTTCTCGAAACCGGCAAGGGCAGAAGGACAGGATTACAAACACAAAAAAAGCCGGGCTCAAGGCCCGGCTTTTTCGTGTCGTGGCTTCTACGACTTAGAACTTCATACCGACGCCGAAGGTGACGCGGTTGTCCTTCGACTTGACATTGCCGAAGCCGTCAAAGTCCTTGTCGCCGTAATCGGTGTAGCGGTACTCGACGCGGCCGAACACGTTGTCCGTGATCTTGATGTCGGTGCCGACGCCGGCCGTCCAGCCGAGCATGGCCTTGCTGTCGCTAACTCCGGGAGCTTCCACCTTCTGGTTCTTGGCAGCGAGACCGCCAGTGCCATAGAGCAGGATTTCCGGGGTCACTGCATAGCCGAGGCGGGCGCGCAGCGAACCGTCGACACCGCCCTTGGCGCGGATGCCGGCGCTGTCGCCCTTGACGCCGTTGTAGCCGAGATCGGCTTCAGCACCGTAGACGAAGTTATCCTGCTGCCAGTTGTAGCCGCCGAACACGCCGCCGACGAAGCCCTTGGTCTTGACATCCGGACCGCCGGAGCGGAAGTCGGCATGCCCGCCGAAGCCGTAGCCCAGGCTGATACCGGCATAGGGACCGGCCCAGGAAGCGACCGGAAGCTCCGCAACCGGGGCGGGAGCCGGCGGCTCTTCGGAAACGACGTCGGCCGCAAAGGCGGTGCCAGCAAAGGCGAACAGCCCGAGCGCAGCGGCAAGCGGCGCGAATTTGAGATTGGTCTTCATTGTTATACTCTCCTTAAGCCACAAGACACTTAGGCTTTTTTGTTCATGAAACGCCCCGGCCCGTCCGGGGGGATAAACGGGCTTGGCGCTCAACGGTTCCGAATGTCGTGCTGAAATGCGGCTGAAGCGAACCTGAACTTGGGTCATTCCCCGGCGCGAATAAGGCCGAAAGTTGACGTTGCATCTTCGCAACAGCGAATGTCAGCAGGCTAATCATGTTGCGCCGCAGACCGCTTGGTTCAAGGGGTCCGGCGACATATATTGCCGGGAACGGCGCCCCGAATCCGATGGGGCGGAGGCGCGTCCGGGCCGCTTCGCCACATTCCTGCCCCAGGTGGAAATGGCATTTAACGCTTGGCCCGTCACATTGTGCCGGCTTCCCGGAATCGTGAAGCCGATTGAGGATTGACACCATGAGACAAGCCACGACCGTCGCGCTGGTGACGGGTGGAGCAAGGCGGATCGGCAAGGCGATCGTCGAGGATCTGGCCGCCAATGGCTTTGCGGTCGCCATCCACGCCAATCGCTCCGGCGACGAGGCCGAGGCGCTGGCGAAGACGATCGTGGCCGGTGGCGGCCGCGCCGCCGTTGTCGCCGCCGATCTCACCGACATGGATGCCGTGGGTGATCTTGTCGGTCGCGCGCAGGCGGCGCTCGGACCCGTCACGCTGCTGGTCAACAACGCTTCCTTGTTCGTCGACGATCGCGTCGAGGATTTCGACTGGCAGGCCTGGGATCGCCACTTCGCCATCCATGTGAAGGCGCCGGCGCTTTTGGCGCAGACCTTTGCACGCGCGCTGCCGCAAGGCGAGGAGGGGCTGATCGTCAACATCATCGACCAGCGCGTCTGGCGGCCGACGCCGCGTTATTTCTCCTATGCGCTGTCGAAATCGGCTCTGTGGACGCAAACGCAAATGCTTGCACAGGCGCTCGGACCGCGCATCCGCGTCAACGCCATAGGCCCCGGCCCGACACTGAAGAACAAGCGCCAGGATGACGATGATTTCGAGAGCCAGATCGAGGGCCTGATCCTGAAGCGCGGCCCGCAATTGCCCGAATTCGGCGCCACGATCCGCTATCTGTGGCAGGCACGCTCGGTGACCGGCCAGATGATCGCGCTCGATGGCGGCCAGCATCTTGCGTGGCAGACGCCCGATGTGACAGGCATGGTGGAATGAGTCCCGTAGCCCAAAGAGACAAACGAAACGGCGCCGCCGACGATCTGCCGCCCGATATCGACCCCGATATGGACGTTGAGGACGAGGCGGCGGAGGAGATCGTCGAGGCTGAGCCTTTGCCGTCCGGTCCCGAGGTCGCTTTCACGGCCATCGACTGGACGCCGCATGCCGGCGACGCCGACGGGATGGTCGGCGCCGAGGTGATCCAGACCCTGGTCAAGCGGTTGCCCAACCAGCCCGGCGTCTATCGCATGATGAACGCCGCCGGCGACGTTCTCTATGTCGGCAAGGCGCGCAGCCTGAAGAAGCGCGTCACCAATTACGCGCAGGGGCGCTTCCACACCGCCCGCATCGGCCGCATGGTGCGCGAGACGGCGACGATGGAATTCGTCGTCACCCGCACCGAGATCGAGGCGCTGCTGCTCGAGGCCAACCTCATCAAGCGGCTGCGGCCCCGTTTCAACGTGCTGATGCGGGACGACAAGTCCTTCCCCTACATCCTGCTCACCGGCGACCATGTCTCGCCGGGCATCTACAAGCATCGCGGCGCGCGCTCGCGAAAAGGCGACTATTTCGGCCCCTTCGCTTCCGCCGGCGCCGTCGGGCGCACCATCAATTCGCTGCAGCGCGCCTTCCTGCTTCGAAGCTGCACCAACTCTTTCTACGAGAACCGCACAAGGCCGTGCCTGCTCTATCAGATCAAGCGCTGCGCCGGGCCTTGCACCGGCGAGATCTCGCATCAGGGCTATGCCGAGCTGGTCGCCGAGGCCAAGGACTTCCTCTCCGGCCGCAGCCAGAAGGTAAAGACCGAAATCTCGGCCGCCATGCAGCAGGCCTCCGAAGAGCTCGATTTCGAGCGCGCCGCCATTTACCGCGACCGTCTTGCGGCGCTCTCGCATGTCCAGGCACATCAGGGCATCAACCCGCAGACGGTCGAGGAGGCCGACGTCTTCGCCATCCACCAGGAGGGCGGCCAGACCTGTATCCAGGTATTCTTCTTCCGCACCGGTCAGAACTGGGGCAACCGCGCCTATTTCCCCAAGGCCGATCCGGCGCTGGAGCCGGCGGAGGTGCTGGGCTCGTTCCTGGCGCAATTCTATGACGACAAGCTGCCGGCGCGCACGCTGCTGCTTTCCCAGGCCGCGCAGGAACAGGAACTGCTCGCCGAGGCGCTCTCCACACATGCCGGCCGCAAGATTACGATTTCGGTGCCGCAGCGCGGCGAGAAGAAGGAACTGACAGACCACGCGCTGCAGAACGCGCGCGAGGCGCTTGGCCGCAGGTTGGCCGAGACCTCGACGCAGGCGCGGCTGCTCGCCGGCTTCGCCGAGACCTTCGGCCTGGCAAAGCCGCCGGTGCGCATCGAGGTCTACGACAACTCGCACATTATGGGTACCAACGCGGTCGGCGCCATGGTCGTCGCCGGACCGGAAGGTTTCGTGAAGAACCAGTACCGGAAATTCAACATCCGCTCCACCGAGATCACGCCGGGCGACGATTTCGGCATGATGCGCGAAGTGATGCAGCGGCGCTTTTCGCGGCTGCTCAAGGAGCATGGGGACGTCCAGCCCGGCTCGGCCGTCGAGGACGAAGCCGGCGAGGAGGATCTGGTCGCCGGCAATGGCGGCTTCCCGGCCTGGCCGGATGTTATCCTGATCGACGGCGGCCAGGGCCAGATGACGGCCGTGCGCCAGATTCTTGCCGATCTCGGCGTCGAGGACAGGGTGGTGGCCATCGGTATCGCCAAGGGTCCGGACCGCGACGCCGGCCGCGAGCGCTTCTTCGTCAAGGGCAGGGACTCTTTCATGCTGCCGGTGCGCGATCCGGTGCTCTATTTCGTCCAACGCCTGCGCGACGAGGTGCACCGTTTCGCCATCGGCTCCCACCGCGCCCGCCGCAAGAAGGAGATGGTCAAAAGCCCGCTCGACGAGATCGCCGGCATCGGCCCCGGCCGCAAGCGCGCGCTGCTCCACGCCTTCGGCACCGCCAAAGCGGTCAGCCGCGCCGCGGTCGAGGACCTTGTCAAGGTCGACGGCATTTCGGAGCACGTGGCGAAGCTGGTCTACAATCACTTCCACGAGAGCTGAGGGCTGGTCGCGAGCATGGAAGGTTGACCAAGGCGTCGGGGTGGTGAGGGATGTTGCACCTTAGCGATTAGCTCATACCCCCACCACGTCGTCATCCACGGGCGGAGCGGGAGCGCAGCGACGCGGCGCAGACCCTGGAATCCATTCCGTTACCTCTACGCGTTGCAGCGGTTCAGAAAACCTCCGTTCTGCTCCGTTGCAGTCCGCGCGAGGTCACGGAATGGATCCTCGGGTCTGCGCGTCCGCTTCGCTCCCGCTCCGCCCGTGGATGACGAAGTTGCTTAGGCTTCGCCAATCCCAACGTTGCAAGAATAGTATACATCGAAGTTGCCAATCTCTGCCTCTGACGTGGAATGCCCAGACCAGAGCGGGTGCTTCACGCCGACCTTCACGCCATTTTTCCCTGGTCAATCGAATCTCGGCTGTTGACCCCCTACATTGGCTTCTGATTTGAGTACGTCTGGCGGTGGAGATTTCCCGAGACGACATGGCACAGCGCGCGTTCAACCTGCCGAACATCCTAACCTATGCCCGCATCATCGCGGTGCCGCTGGTCGTGCTGTGCTTTTTTCTTGAAGGCCACCTGAAGTCGTCCGACTTCGCCCGCTGGTCGGCGCTGGTCATTTTCCTGCTTGCCTCGATCACCGATTACTTTGACGGCTATTTCGCGCGCGCCTGGCAGCAGACTTCCAACATCGGCAAGATGCTTGACCCGATAGCCGACAAATTGCTGGTCGCCACCTGCCTGCTCCTGCTTGCCGCCGACACCGACCGCCATGGCGGCATCGCCGGCTGGTCGCTATGGGCGGCAATCATCATCCTGTGCCGCGAGATCCTGGTTTCGGGCCTGCGCGAATATCTGGCCGCCTTGAAAGTGTCGGTGCCGGTGACCCAGCTCGCCAAATGGAAGACCACCATACAGATGGTCGCCATCGCCTTCCTGCTGGTCGGCCCGGCCGGCGACAAGATCTTTCCGCTGACCACGCAGATCGGCCTCGTGCTGCTGTGGGTCGCGGCACTTGTCACGCTCTACACCGGCTACGACTATTTCCGCGCCGGCCTCAAGCACATCATGGACGAGTAGGAAGCGCGGATGTCGACGAAACTCATCTATTTCGCCTGGGTGCGCGAGCGGATCGGCAAGCCGGAAGAGGACGTCGACTTGCCTGCCGGCATCGAGACGGTCGCCGATCTGCTGCGCTGGCTGAAGTCGCGCGGCGAGGAGTATGAGAACGCGCTGCAATACCCTGACGTCATCCGCGTCGCCATCAACCAGGAGCATGTCGGCCATCGCGAGAAGATCGAAGGCGCGCGCGAGATCGCCCTGTTCCCGCCGATGACCGGGGGCTGATATGGCCGGCGCGGTCGTGCCTGCCATCCGCATCCAGCGCGAGGACTTCGACGTCGCCGCCGAGATCGCCGGCCTGGCCAAAGGCCGGACCGATATCGGCGCCGTGGTCACTTTTTCCGGCCTTTGCCGTGACGAACAGGGCGCGCTCTCGGCGCTCGAGCTCGAGCACTATCCCGGCATGGCGGAGGCCGAGATCGGCCGCATCGCCGCCGAGGCCGCCGGGCGCTGGCCCCTGCAGGGGCTCACCGTCATCCACCGCCACGGCAAGATAGCGCCGGGCGAGAATATCGTGCTGGTGGTCGCGGCCTCGTCGCACCGCCAGGCCGCCTTCGAGGCGGCGAATTTCCTGATGGACTACCTGAAATCGCGTGCGCCCTTCTGGAAGAAGGAACACCGCGCCGACGGCTCCGAGGGCGGCTGGGTCGAGGCCAAGGAGGCTGACGATCAAGCTGCGGACCGTTGGAAGAAACAGGGCGAATAATGCATGTCGCCCAGAACTGTGCAGCGGTTCTGGGCAACGACATGCATCAGAAAAAACTCCCGTTCGGCCATCGAACGACCGCAATCCTTCCCAAGCCTGCCGGGTGGTTTGATTTGCTTGGCGGGAGCAATCTCATGCTGGACCGCATCGCGGAATTCTTCATCTTCGGGCTGGTGCCGCTGGTGGTCGGCGTGCTTGCCGTGCCGGAAGCGACCAACGCCGGCGAAAGGACGATCGCGGGCGAGGTGACCTACCGCGAGCGCATCGCGCTGCCGCCCGACGCCGTGCTCGTGGTCGAGCTTGCCGATGTCTCGCTGGCCGATGCACCGGCAACCGTGGTCGCTAGGCGCAGGATAGCGCCCACCGGCCAGGTGCCGATCAGGTTCGACATCGGTTTCGATCCCAAGGCGATCCAGAACGGCCGGACCTATACGCTGCAGGCGCGCATCACCGTTGGCGAACGGCTGATGTTCGTTACCGGTGCAAGTCATCAGGTCGATCCGCTGGCGGGCAAGCCTCAGACGGTTCTGCTGAAAATGGCGCGCTGACGTCGCGCGCCGAGCCCGACCGCGCAACTTTTGTGCCTGGACACCGTTTTCTGCGGAATAAACCGGCAACGCCGGGCGTTCACCTATGCAGATGGCGGGCAGGCAAAGGGACAATGTCCCTTCACTTAAGCCGCCAGACCGAATGCGCGGGCTCGATCTGGCCACTCAAAGGAGACCAGACATGAAAAAGCGCACGCTCATCCTCGCAGCCGCGGGTGTATCGCTGATTGCCTTTGCCGGCGTTGCCCGGGCGGACGACCATCTGTTCAATGCCGAGCAGCATGGCCTCAGCCCTGACAGCCAGCCGTTCCAGACCAACAAGGCCGGCCACAGCGGCGACCTTGCGCCTGGACAGGGCAGTCCGTTCACCGGTGAGGAGACGAAGACGCCGTCTACCGATACCGAGGCAGCGAACGCCCATGCGAATGTGAAAGACCGTCAAGCCAAATGACGTCTGCCCGCCGGGGGCCGGCGGGTTTTATGAGCAATTCCGGGAAAAACGGGGCGCGTTTTCCGTCCGGAATTGCATCGAAAACAACAGAGCATGATGTCGTCCGAAAACCGCTCCGCTTTTCGGCATCATGCTCCGGCTGGCCTGACCGTCTCAACGGCTCTGTCCATCATTTAAGCACGCCGCAATTGACCACGCTGTTGCAACCGCCTAGCTTCCGTCGAAAATGGGGATGGGGTTCCCCCGAAACCGCCCTTATGGGCTGATGACTCCTGCCAGGCGTGCTCTCGCGCGGCAGGATTTGTTTTTCCGCTCCGCTTCGTGCCTGTTCTTGTGAGGTGATTCCGGTTTGGGATCGCGTTTGGAAAGGCATTGAAGCGATGACCCTTGCGGCTTGCGCCCTGGTCCTGATCGGCGGTTTCTTCGGCGGCATTTCCCGCTTTTTCCTCTCCGGCGTGGTCGGCCGTTCCATCGGCGAGACCTTTCCCTGGGGCACGTTGTTGGTCAATGTTTCCGGCGCCCTGGCCATCGGCGCCTTCGCCGGCGCGGCACGCTCGGTCGGCGGCGTCTTCGCCAGCGATCTCGTGCGCGACCTGATCGTCGTCGGCCTGTTCGGCGGCTACACCACGGTGTCGTCCTTCTGCCTGCAGACGCTCAACCTGGCGCTCGAAGGCGAGGGGCGGCTGGCCGCCTTCAATGTCGTCGCGTCGTCGGCTCTGTGCGTGCTGTTCGTCGCCCTTGGCTTCTGGGCGGTGGTGTGGGTGTTTGGTTCATCCATCGGGGCTGCGGGCTGAGCGATGGTGGACAGACAGATGGCAATGCGGCTTTATCTGGCGGTCGGCTGCGGCGCGGCGACCGGTTCGCTGGCTCGCTTCCTGTCGGGCTATGTCATCGTCTCGCTGCTCGGCCTGAATGCGCTGTGGTCGACCGCTTTCGTCAATGTCGTCGGCTCCTGGGTCATCATGGTCTTCGCCACGCTGACCGGGCCGGACGGCCGCATGATGGTCGGTCCCGCCAGTCGCAATTTCGTCATGGTGGGCTTCTGCGGCGGCCTCACCACCTTTTCAGCGATGAGCCTCGACACCTTCACTCTGCTGTTCGAGGGCGACTTGCCGCTGGCCGCGACCTATCTCATCAGTGTGGTCGGCCTGTCGCTCGCCGCCGCGTGGTTGGGCTATCTCATGGCGTCCAGGCTCAATCGCCTGCCGGTCGACAGGCAGTCGGCCAATAGGTGATGGACCACACAGGTGATCAGGGAGAAGAGAACATGGAACTTCCCGCGCAATGCGCGCTGCTCAGGATATTCTTCGGCGAGGACGACAGGGCGGCCGACGGCAAGCCGCTGCATGAAGCGATCGTCATCAAGGCGCGCGAGACCGGCATGGCCGGCGCCACGGTGCTGAGGGGGCCACTCGGCTTCGGCCGCTCCAGCGTGCTCCACACCGCCAAGATTCTGCGCCTGTCGCAGGATTTGCCCATCGTCGTCGAGATCGTCGACGCGCCGGAGAAGATCGAGGCGCTGATCCCCGAGATCAAGGCACTGACCAGGACGAAGAGCTGCCTGATCACCCGGGAGAAGGTGGAAGTCATCCGCTACGGCGACGGGGACTGAACTCCCCCGATCTCCCCGTCACCGCCTCGGAGATGGCGGCCGATGGCCGCTTCATCGAAGACACCGGCGGAAAACAGTCTCATCGCCTCTATCGCCAAGTCCGACGCCTCGGGACTGCCTAAGACGATGCCGCGCTCCTCGCAGACCTCGTCATAAATACGCTTCAACAGGGCGAGGTCATCCGGATAGGCAAGGCCACTTTCAGAAACATGAGGCTTGATCATGCCTCCCTCCCTCGGTTCGGCGGAAGCGCGGCTCACAGCCGTCGACGCCCAGCGCTACTTTTGCCAATTTCGCTGAACCTAGGGCAGGCGGCGGATGTGACCACCCGTTGCAAACAAAAACGGCCCGCTGGAGCGGGCCGTTCCGTGAAACTCGAGCTTGCGCCTCAGCCGACGATCTCAGTGTCCGAGAACCAGTACTTGATCTCCTGCGCGGCGGTTTCGGGCGCGTCCGAGCCATGCACCGAATTCTCGCCGATCGACAGTGCATGGACCTTGCGGATGGTGCCCTCGGCGGCGTTCGCCGGATTGGTGGCGCCCATCACTTCGCGGTTCTTGGCGATGGCGTTCTCGCCCTCCAGCACCTGCACGATGGTCGGCGCCGACGACATGAATTCCACCAGCTCGCCGAAGAACGGGCGATCCTTGTGGACGGCGTAGAACCCTTCCGCCTCGCGGCGGCTCATCCACACGCGGCGCGATGCGATGACGCGCAGGCCGGCGTCTTCCAGCATTTTGGTGATGGCGCCCGTCAGGTTGCGCCTGGTCGCGTCCGGCTTGATCATGGAGAAGGTGCGTTCGATCGCCATAGGGTCGTCCTTGTTGTGGGAATGGAAATTGGAGTGGCGGGCTCTATACAAGCCGCCCGGCGGCTTGCCAAGGGGAGGCGGCTTCTGGTCAAGGCGAGCGCTTTGCGGGATAATTGGACGGCTGCGAACGCGCTGGACGCAGCTTGGAGCCGAGGCGATGAACTGGCCCTATCTCAGTCGCGGCGACATGGCGGGCATTGTCTTAGTGGCCGTGGTTCTTGCCTTGGCTGTCTTCGCCCTGCTGTTCTTCCCGCAGCGCGCAGAGCAGAATTTCGGCTTCGGCCCGGAATGGCAGTGCGTGCGCATGGAACAGGGCGATCCGATCTGCGTGAGGCTGGCCGACGGCAATGCGCCGAACGGGGACGCGCGCGACAAGGACGCGTCAAAATAGACGCGAATGGCACTGCACAGGGATTTTGACCGGTCGGCTTCAGTCTAAAGCTCGACCTCGATGGTCAGCTTCGGCGAATCCCCTGCCTTGAGACCTTCGCGCTGGCGCACCGAGGCCTTGACCGGCAACAGAAGGCTGCCGGACGCCTTGTCGGGAAAGAGTGATGTTTGCCACCTGGTCTTGCCGATCGCCGCCGTGATGCCGAGCGAGCCCCAAGGGCGCGCCAGCCCCGTCATCGCCGCCTTGATCCGTGCCGCGAACTCCAACGGTAGTGTCACGAAATGCCAGCCGCCCTTGCCGGGGTAGACCCAAATCTCGGCCCGCATCTCATAGCGCAACATGCCAGCCCCCAACACTCGCGGTCTTCACGCCGCCGCCGCGACCTGCCGGCCGATCCCGCCATGCAGGTCGAGACAGCGCTCGAACCAGCGGGCGATGCTGTCGCCGTCGTCGAGCAACCGGAAAGGCGAGGCGATGCGGCCCCATTGCAGCGCCCCGAACACGATGTAATCGGCAAACAGCGGCGCCTCGCCGCCGATGAAAGGCTGGTAGGCGAGTGTCGAGCGCAGCGGCTCCAGCGCGGCGCGGAAGGCCGGGAGCCCGGCATCGCGGTTGGCCACGACGTCTTCCAGGCGCTTGCCATAGCGCTGCTCGCGATTCTCGCGGAAATAGGCAGCGTTCGGTTCGTCCTGCATCGCATGCAGATCGGTCAGCGCCACCGTCGCGATGTAGGGGTGTATGGTGAGCTGCGACCAGCGCTCGATGAAGCGTGCCATCGCCTTGCCGCCTTCGCCGGAAAACAGCGTCGGCCGTTCCGGATAGGCTTCGTCGAGATAGAGCGCGATGGCGAAGGAATCGGCGACAACCCGCTCGCCGTCGCGGATCACCGGCACCGTCTTCGACACGCCGCCTTCGACTTTCGGCACCTCCAGGAAGCGCGTCGGCACGTCGGTGGCGGCAAGTCCCTTATGCGCCAGTGCCATCTTGGTCTTCCAGCAATGCGGGCTGAACGGGCGGGCGACGTCATGGCCGACGAGGTCATAGAGCAGAATGGTCATTGGCGGGTCCGTTGCTGCGGGTTACGAAGGGCCCGGATTCGGGTCAAGCCGGGTGGGAAGAATGAAGCAGCATTTCATGATGTTTGCGGCCTACAATCAATGGGCCAATGGCCGTCTCTACGATGCCGCCGCCGATCTTGCCGAAGACGAGCTCGGTCGCGACGTCGGCGCCGTCTTCGGCTCGATGCTCGGCACGCTCAACCATCTGCTCGCCGTCGACCGCGTCTGGATGAAGCGCTTCACCGGCGAGGGCGACGCGCCTTCGAACACCGCCGCCATGCTCTACGACGCTTTGCCGGCCCTGAGGCTGGCGCGCGAGGCCGAGGACAGAAGGATCGTCGACTGGATGGGCGGGATCGGCGACAAGGCGCTCGCCGGCCGTTTCTCCTACATGACCGTCGACATGCGCACCGTCTCGCAGCGCCTTTCGCCGGCGCTCGGCCATTTCTTCAACCACCAGACCCACCATCGCGGCCAGGCGCATATGGTGCTCACGGTGCTCGGCCGGCCTTCGGTGTCGCTCGACCTGGCACTGTTCCAGCGCTCCGAGGAAGGTCGCGCCTACGCCTGAGCGCTGCATGGTCCAGGCTTTTCCGCGAGTCGATTGTCGATCAAACTCAACCATCAAGGAAGACGCGTACTCAGCGAATTTTACCTTGAAAAAATGGAACCCTGACCGAGCCCGTTCGTATTCCCTTCATTCCCTCTCGCACAGGCATGCGCACGGACTCGGCAGTCCGGCGATGCAGTGCGAAAAAAGTGGCAACGAAGGAGAATGCCATGAATGGTATCGTAGAAAAAATCGCCGGCACATTGATCGGCGGCATCGCCATTCTCGCCGTGCCGGCGAATGCCGCTGGTCTCGACATCGGCTTTGGTATCGGCAACACTGGCGTCGCGGCGGGTAACCCGGGCGGCGCGGGCACCGGCACGGGCTCCTCGATGGGCGGATCAACCGGTCTCGGCACTGGCTTTGGCAGCAGCATCGGCGGCGTCGGCGTGGGCGGCACCGGCGGCTTCAACGCCGGCACTACTGGCTCGATCGGCGGCGTCGCGGGCACGACTACCGGGACAGGCACCTCGTTCGGTGCGACCGGCGGCATCGGCACGGGCATGGCGGGCGGCGGCTTAAACGCAGGCACCAGCGGCTCGATTGGCGGTGCCATGGGCACGACCACCGGCATCCCATTCGGTGCGACGGGCAGCATCGGCGGCGTCGGCACAGTAGGCGGCGGTGGTTTGAACGCCGGCACCAGCGGCTCGATTGGCGGTGCCGCGGATACAACCACCGGCACCTCGTTCGGTGCGACCGGTGGCGTCGTCGGTACCGGCTCCGTGCGTGGCGGCGCTAGCGGCTTGAACGCCGGCACAAGCGGCTCGATTGGTGGTGCCACAGGCACAATCATCCCCAATACTGGTACCTCGTTTGGCGCGACGGGCGGCGTCGGCGGCACCGGCACGGTGGGCGGCTCCGGCGGCTTCAACGCCGGTATCGGCGGCTCGGCCGCCGGCTCCACCATAGGTTCCGGCAATATCTCGACCGGTGGCATCGGTGGCACCGTGGGTGGTTCGGGCCGCTCGACAGCCCACTAAAAGGAAAGGCAGAGCCCGCCGCCGTGGAGACGGGCCTGCCGGTTACTTCGCGTTATTGCTGCGCGCACCGAGCTTGCATTGAAGCCGATATTGTTCTCCCGCTGGACAATCGACCGGTTGCAGCGGGGCAATACCATGCAGCCAACGGCCAACCGGGAGCATCGGACCGGCCGTGAGGCTCCGCGGCACGCCTGCCGCATTGCCGGCTGCGGCCGGCGGTGCCTGACGAGGCCTCCGACCAGTCGGAGAGCCTTCCGCATCCGTGGTGGGCTTTCTGATTGCCTACCACGGCAGGCGGTGCCGACGGCGTATTAACCACACTTGCATTGAAGCTAATATGTTAGGACTTCTTTTGCGCTCGCGCTCCACAATAAGCGTGTTGCAGTGGGAGCAAAGGGCATGCGCATCGATTTGTCCCCGACAAGTTGGGGCAGGGTCGTGGTGGTCACCGCCGCCGGTACCGCCTTTTTCATTGCCGCCGCTTTCTTCGTCGATTCCTTCAATTTCCCCTCGCTGTCGCCGCAGGCGCTGCTTTGGGCGCAATTCACGGACCTTTTCCTGCCGCTTATCCTTGGCGGCTCCTTCCTGTTCTTCCTGATGTGGAAGATGCGCCAGCTGGCCATCACGCAGAAGGAACTCGGCGTCATTGCCGCGACCGACAGCCTGACGGCGGTCTTCAATCGCGGTGCCTTCTCGATGCTGGTCGAAGCCTATCTCGAGCGGGCGCGCGACCAAACGGTCGCCGACACCGGCGCGCTGCTGATCGTCGATGCGGATCACTTCAAATCGATCAACGACCGCCTCGGTCACGATTGCGGCGACCAGGCGCTGAGGTTGATCGCCGCGACGATCAAGGGGCAACTGCACGGCGCCGACATTGTCGGACGCATCGGCGGCGAGGAATTCGCGGTCTTCCTGCCCGGCGCCGACGCCGCACGCTCGTTTCTGGTCGCCGAATCCATCAGGCGCCGCATCCGCGAGGCCGAGTTTGCGCCCGGCGGGCGGCCTTGGCCGCTTTCCGTGAGCATCGGCGGCACCGCCTTCAGCGGCCCGACCACCTACCATGACATGTTCCAGGTCGCCGACCGCCATCTCTACAAGGCCAAGTCCAATGGCCGCGACCAGGTGAGCTTCGAGATTCCGCGCGGCGTGCCGGCGGGTGATGCCGCCGGCACGGTCCACTGAATCCGAGGACAACGGTGCCTGCGGTTGAGCAGCGGCCTCTGCTGGCGGATCAACTGGCGCTCGACATCGAGATAGGCCTGATCGGGCCCGCCGCGGTCGGGGTCGACCCCGGCTGATGCACCACCGCCATCAGCATGCCGTGTTCGGCGAGCAGGTTCAGCCACTTCAGCGCTTCCCATTTAGGCGTCGCGCCGCCGCGGCCCGTGAGGCTGCGATTGATGTAGCCGGGATAGGAAAGCAGGCGCTTGCCCGCCGAGGCGCCGCAGGTGCCGATCCTGACCGCCTTGCCGTCGGCGGTGACCCAGGCATAGACGGCTTCGCCGAGTTCGCAGGCCTTCGGATCGGTTATCGTCGCTCGGATCGACGACTTGTCCGGGCCAAGCCGCATTTCGGCCGCCGGCTTGAAACGCTCGCGATCGAGAAACATCCGCCCTCCCGATGCATGTCGCCCGGAGGTGTGCAACGGTTCCGGGACAACGACATGCATCAAAACAAAGACTTAAAGCGCGTCCGCAACTGACATGGTGAACGGCAACCGTCCGTGTGGTGTTTCACGCAGCCGTCGAAAGTTTTCACGCGATTTCGCAGCGCCGCGTATGCCAGCAACGGTCCGTTCATTCTTTGGCGGCTAGTGTCGGAGACTGGCCTCAGCCGATCCGCGAGCGACCGTGTTCGATCTCATCGACTACAAGGCGGTGCTGGTCATCGCCCTCATCTTTATTCCGCTCGAGCAGCTCCTGCCGCTGCATGCCGAGCAATCGGCCGCGCGCCGGCATTGGCTGAACGACGTCTTCTATCTGCTCTTCAACGGCATCGTCATCAAGTTCGGCCTGTTGCTGGTGATCGGCGCTGCGATGCTGGTGGTTCCGCGCGTCGTTCCCGAGGCGCTTTCGGCCGCCGTCCGGTCGCAGCCTTTATGGCTGCAGACGATCGAGGCCCTGCTCATCGCCGATATAGGCTTCTACTTTGCCCATCGCGCCTTTCACGCGGTGCCGTTCCTGTGGCGTTTTCACGCCATTCATCACTCGATCGAGGAGATGGACTGGCTGGCCGGCCACCGCGTGCACCCGGTGGATCAGATCCTGACCAAGTCGGCTTCGTTCCTGCCGCTCTTCGCCCTGGGTTTTTCCGGGGAAGCGGTTCTCATCTATGTGCTGATCTATCATTGGCAGTCGGTGTTCATCCACTCCAACACCCGCATCAAGTTCGGGCCGCTGAGATGGCTGATTGCCTTGCCGCAGTTTCATCACTGGCACCATGCCAACGAACGCCAGGCCTATGACAAGAACTTCGCCGGACAGTTGCCCGTCCTCGATCTGATCGGCGGCACCTTGTTCATGCCGCAACATATGCCGGAAAAATACGGCATCGACGAGCCGGTGCCGCAGCTCTATCACCAGCAGCTCGTCTATCCCTTCGTGACCACGGCCGAGCCGGTCGCGCCGATCGCAGAAACGTTACCGGCGGCCGCCAAGCCGGAATGACGTCACGGAAAAACCCGCCACTGAGGGCGGGCTTCCGACAGAGTGGTCCTCTGGTGTAAAATTCAGGCAGCGAAGCCGCCATAGCCGCGCGCCACCGGCTTGACCGAGACGACCGGCTGCTCCGAAGGCCACAAGACGCCTGCCGTCACCGCGAAGGTGATCAGCGCATCGCGCGCGGCCTCGACCGGGATTTCTCCATTCCGCGCGGCCTCGCAGGCCTTCACCGCGGCGCCATAGCTGAGGCGGCGGCGCGACGGCGGGAACTCGGTCAGGAAATCATGCATGTCGAACAGCGAGGCGATCATGCGCTTGTGGCCGGCGCCGACGCTGAGGGCGACCGGTGTGAAGAACGTCCTGTCGTGCATTCGGACCTCGTCAGTTGGCTGCGGAGGCGGCGAGCCTCCCTGGCTGGGGAAGGACGCCACACAACGCGGCTTGCGGCGGGAGGTTCCACGCATGCCGCTGTTTTCTCAAGGATGGCGTGCCCCCCGCTGGCGCGGAGACAAATCGGGCTCTTTGCCTTGCAGTCGCTGGAACGGCCAGGCAGCCTATTTCCACATGCCGCGCATGCGGGCGCCGAGGTCGACCTTGACGCCCGGCCGCTGGCGCGGGTCGTCCTTGAGCGCGCCGCTCGCCCAGGACGACTGCTCGAAGGCCGAAAGCATCGAGGCCGGGATGAAGCGCGTGCGCGAGGCATAGACGTGGCGGTCGCCGCGCGCCGCCTGGTTGTGCGGATAAAAGCGCTGCGGCACGACGAGATGCAGGCTGTCCTTGGCACGGGTCATCGCCACATAGAGCAGGCGCCGCTCCTCCTCGATGTCCTCCTTGGTGCCGACGCCGAGATCGGCCGGGATGCAGCCGTCAACGGTGTTGAGCACGAAAACGTTCTTCCATTCCTGGCCCTTGGCCGAATGGATGGTCGACAGGATGAGATAATCCTCGTCGCGATGCGGCGGCCCGGCCTGGTCGCTTGTGGCGTCGGGCGGGTCGAGGGTGAGCTCGGTCAGGAAGCGCTCGCGCGACGGATAGGTCGATGCGATCTGCTCAAGCTGGAGGAGATCGGCCCGGCGCGTGATCGCATCCTCATGGATGCGCTCCAGATGCGGCTCGTACCACAGCCTGATCCGCTCGAGGTCGGCCGGCCATTTCGCGCCGGCGCGTAAGCCGCCATAGATGTCGAGGAAGACCGGCCAGTCCTGCGCTGCGCGCTGCGGCGGCCGGAACCGTGCGAGGCCTAGCGTCTCGTCCAGCGACGTCGCCATGGCGTCGACGATCTGCGAGGCGGCGGACGGGCCGATGCCCGGCATGAGCTGCAGCACGCGAAAACCGGCGACGCGGTCGCGCGGGTTCTCGGCAAAACGCAGCATCGCCAGCATGTCCTTGACATGCGCGGCATCGAGGAATTTCAGCCCGCCGAACTTGACGAAGGGAATGTTGCGGCGCGTCAGCTCCACCTCCAGCGGCCCGCTATGGCTCGAGGTGCGGAACAGCACCGCCTGTGCCTTCAGCGCCGTGCCCGTCTCGCGCTCGGCCAGGATCGCCTGGCATACATAGTTGGCCTGCTCGGCCTCGTCGCGCACGCTGACCAGTTGCGGCTTGTGCGAGGACCGGCGCTCTGTCCACAGATTCTTGGTGAAGCGCTCGCTGGCCTCGCCGATCACCTTGTTGGCGGCGGCCAGGATCGTCTCGGTCGAGCGGTAATTGCGCTCCAGCATGATCACCGCGGCTGCTTGCACGAACTGCTTTGGGAAATCGAGGATGTTGCGCACTTCGGCAGCGCGGAAGGAATAGATCGACTGCGCGTCGTCGCCCACCACGGTCAGCCCGGCGCCGTCCGGCTTCAGCGCCAGAAGGATCGAGGCCTGCAGCCGGTTGGTGTCCTGGTATTCGTCGACCAGCACATGATCGAAGCGACCGCCGAGATGCGCCGCGATCTCCGGCTCGGCCGCCATCTGCGCCCAGTAGAGCAGCAGGTCGTCGTAATCGAGAACATTCTGCGCCTGCTTGGCCTCGACATAGGCCGCGAACAGCTCTTTCAGCTGTTCGGCCCATCCTGAGCACCAAGGGAAGGCCGACCCAAGCACTTCTCCCAGCGGCGCCTGCGCATTCACCGCCCGCGAATAGATCTGCAGACAGGTGCCTTTGGTAGGAAAGCGGCTTTCGGTCTTCGAGAATCCCAGCTCGTGCCGCGCAAGGTTCATCAGGTCAGCGGAATCCTCGCGGTCATGGATGGTGAAGGCCGGGTCGAGGCCGATCTGTTCGGCATAGTCGCGCAGCAGTCGCGCGCCGATGCCGTGGAAAGTGCCGGCCCAGGCCAGCGCGTCGGCGATGATTGCCGCGTCGCGCCCCAGCACCTCGCCGGCAATGCGCTCGACGCGCTTGGCCATCTCGGCCGCCGCGCGGCGCGAGAAGGTCATCAACAGAATGCGGCGCGGATCGGCGCCCTTGACGATCAGATGGGCGACGCGATGCGCCAGCGTGTTGGTCTTGCCGGAGCCGGCGCCGGCGATCACCAGCAGCGGCGCCGCCACCTTGCCGTCGCCATGCATCACCGCCAGCCGCTGCGCGTCGTTCAGCCGGCCAAGATAGGCGGGCGCCTCGAAGGACGAATCACGAGCGGCGATGTTCATCGCCCATCAAGCATCGTTTCCGCTTTGTTCGCAATAATTTCCTCGCCCCGCGAGCGGGAAGAGGTGGCCGCGAAGCGGCCGGAGAGGGGCTGCGCCGGCATCCACGCTTCACCGGAAGGGGCTATTCCCAATCGAAAGAGCCGCTACCGCTTCGGCTCGACCCCCATCGCCGCCGACTGGCGCCGCAAATTGCGCCTTTCGTCGCCCGGCATATCCAGCGGCGCGACGTCTCCAGGCACTTCGTCGATGATCCTCACGGCAACGCGATAGGCGGTGTAGGCAAAAAGCCCGGCAAGCAGAAGGCGGACCATGATCAGTTTCCTCGTTGCGTTCGATTGGCTCGGGATTCCAACCGGACTCGGATCGGTTGGTTCCCGCCGGTCAACGCAACCAAACCGCCACCGCCCCGTTTGCCCCAAGGAGCGAACGAGAGGAGGTCGTCATGAAGAAGCTTCCTGTGCTGCTGGCTCTTGCGGCAGGGCTCGTGCTCGCCGCCTGCGACAACAGCGTGCCGCCCACCAAGGCGCCGGGCGATGAAGTCAACCAGAACCCTCAGGTCGACAAGAACCCTGTGCCGAAATCGACCACCGGCGGAGACCAGCCGGGCACGCCGCCGAAGCAATAGCGCCAAGGCCGGGCTTGCCCAGATTATCGTCGGGCCGAAACGAAGAAGGCCGGCGCTGCTTGGGAGGAAGCTCGGTAGCGCCGGCCAAGCGGGAAAATCAGGCCCGCCGCACAACACAAGATAGCTGAGTCTCCGCTTCGCGTCATGGTGCGATCGCGGTAGCCGGCTATGGAGCCACCGGAAAATTACGAAATTCTGCAGAGCCCGTCATTGCGAGGCCTCCGATGGTGCGGCATTCGCTCAAATGAGCATCCGTGGAAGACTGGCCTTCACGCCATCGCCACGCGCCGTACCGGCACGTTGGCGATCTCGATGTCCAACTGGCGCTGCGTCAGCGCCGCTTCGGCCATGATCCACCGCTTGAACAGCTCGACCTTGCGGGCGCCGACCGCCTTGATGGGGCTGACGAAATACCAACCCGCCGTGTTGGGATGGTGGACCGCGAAGGGGGCCACCAGCCGTTCGGCGCGGATGTCGCTTGCCATATAGGCGCGGTTGGCGACGGCAAAGCCCATGCCGGCATTGGCCGCTTCGTAGGACATCATGCAGCTATCGAAATAGACGCTCCTCGTTTCGCCAAGCACGAAGCTTGCGCCGGCAAAGCCCAGCCACGACTGCCAGTTCTGCGTGCACGTGTCAGAGTGTAGCAGCGTGAAGTAGCGCAGATCCTCCGGCACCACCTTCGACAGCGGTTTGTCGCCCAGCACCTCATGGAAGAGTTTGCGGCTGCACACCGGCGTCAGATCTTCCTTGAACAGCAGCTCCGACGTGAGACCGGGGAAATTGCCGTCGCCATAACGGATTTCGAGGTCGTATTCGGAAGTCGAGAATTCATGCGTGGCGTAAGAGGTCGACACCCGCATCTCAATATCGGAATATTGATGCTGGAAGGCCGAAAGCCGCGGAAACAGCCAGCGCGCCGCAAAGGTCGGCAGCACGCAGATCCGCAACACATGCGCCTGCGACTGGCCGGTTGCCTCCATGCTGGCCGCCACTATCCGCTCCAGCGCCTCGCGCACGCGCGCCACATAGGTCTCGCCCTCCGGCGTCAGCGACACCGCGTTGCCGCCACGCTCGAAGATCTTGAAGCGCAGCTGATCCTCCAGGCTCTTCACGCGCTGGCTGACGGCGGAAGCGGTGATGAATTGCTCTTCGCCGGCGCGCGTGAAATTCCTGTGCCTCGCGGCGCTCTCCACGATTTTCAGTGAGTTGAGGTTGACCTGACTGAGCAGTCGCACGGGGTTTTCGACCTTAAGCTGGGCTTACGCTACCACCAGCATTCCTAAATTTACAGGGGTAGGCGTTTAAATGACTGTTAACCAAGTGTTGCCCCCATCTTGGAGAAAATAGAATGAACGCCCATACAATTCCCGAACTGCGCTGTGCAATGAGCCGCGAGGCCATCATTGGTCATGAGACCTCCTGGAAAGTGTCGGGTTTCGGCGTCGCCCAGTATCGTCACGGTTACGACCCGGCTCTGCTTGCCGCCATCGAAGAAGCGGCGCTCAAATTGAAGGCCAGCCATGCCGTGCACAAGCACCTCGACCTCACCTTCATCACTGGTGCCGACCGCTATATTCCCGAGATCAAGGAGCTCTTGCACGACAAGCTGCGCCTGGAAAGATTGTCCGACATGATGGGAACCAAGCTCGAGCCCTATCCGCTGTCGATCGTCGGCTCGACCGTCACCTTCATGAATCCAAGGGATGGCGCGGTCGAATGGCATTGCGACGGCGTTCCGGTGACGGAGCTCATTCCGCTGTCGATCAGCGATCCTCTCATCGGCGGTCATCTGGAAATCTACTGCGACGATTCCGAGACCGGCCGCTCGATTCTGGAATCCGGCCGCGAGCTGCCGCGCAACAAGATCATGCGCATCGACCACAAGATGAACTACGCCACGCTCGGCCAGTTCCTCGGTGTGCTCCACCGCACCGCGCCGATCCAGCTCGGCGAGCGCGTCACGCTGGTGCTCAACCAGCGCTCGGCGGCAAAACCCTATGTCGACGACAACCGCATGTTCTACCTCGCCGCCGACAACGACCATGACCGTGCCTGGGTGAACGAGCTGGCCGAGGATGTCTGGACCAACCAGCTGCCCGCCTACCGCCGCCATGCCGAGGAACATCCTGTGCCGCAGCCGACGGCGGAAGCGGTTTCCGGCGGGGCGAGGGAGTCTTGGTAATGACCGACGATCCGGTCGAGTGTCAGCCGCCTTCAGTGTCGCTGAGCCTCGGGCCGGTCGGGCCGGAAAGCCAAAGCCGTTCCGGCGCCCGCGGCGCGGCGCTTGCCTTCGCCCTCGGTGCCGTAGCGCTGTGGGCGACCAACGCCCTGGTCGGCAAGACGTTGCTTGCCGTCTATCCGGTGTCGCAGGTGCAGTTCCTGCAATTTTGCGGCGCGACCCTGGTTTTCGCGCTGATCCGGCTCTTTCCTTCCCCCCTTGTGGGGGAAGGTGGATCGGCGCGCAGCGCCGAGACGGATGAGGGGTGTTCCAGCGGAGTGAGACGCTGGCATTCCCTGGAACACCCCTCATCCGTCCTCGCTACGCGAGGCCACCGCCCGGGGGCGAGCCACGGGTCTCGCCCCGTCCTTCGGACCCCACAAGGGGAGAAGGGAAATGCCGCGCTCGCCTATCTCGTTGGCTTCCTCGGCCTGGTCGGCACCATGGTCCTGCAATATATCGGCTTCGCCTCGGCGCCGGTCATCGAGGCGAATCTTGTCGCCTATACTTGGCCGCTGATGACTGCCGCGGCGGTCATCCTGCTTGGCAGGCCGCGGCGTCCGCTGTTGCTCGGGCTGGCGGCGGCGATTGGTTTCGTCGGCGTGGCGCTGGTGATCTCCGGCGGCCGCGCGCATTTTTGGTCCAACAGGGCATGGTTCCAAGGCGGCAGCCTTGTCGGCTATCTCGCCGCTTTCGGCTCCGCGCTCTGCATGGCCTTCTACTCGTTCGCTGTCGGCCGCCTCGCCGTGTCGCCCGAGCGGCTGCTCCTGCCTTCGGCGCTGATCGGTGTCGCGCTCACCTTTGCCTGGTGCCTGCATGATGGCGTCGTGCGCCCGAGCGGCGCGCATCTTCTGCTCGGCCTCTATCTCGGCGCCGGCCCGATGGGGCTCGGCTATTATTTCTGGTCGCGCGCGGCAAAGCTCGACCACGGCGGCAGGATAGCGGTCGTCGCCTATCTGACGCCGATAGCTTCCACGTTTCTGCTGACGCTCTCGGGCGAAAGCTTGTCGATGACGGCTGTTGCCGGCGCCGTCCTCGTTATTGGCAGCTGCCTTGCGGTCGGCATCGAAGGTACGGAGAGCAGGCACAATGTCCAAAATGGCCGTTGACGAGGACGAACGCCGCGCCAGGCAGGAGGCGCACTGGCTGGTCAGAGAGTTTGGCGCGGAGGCGCCGCTCTATGCGGCCATGAAGGCCGAAAAGGCCATCGAGCAGAAGGACTTTAGTCGCTGCGCGCGCTGGAAGCGCGTGCTGGAGATCCTCGCGGAGAGGCCGCCTGCCGAGCTCAGGCGCGGTGTCGCCGCCGGATGAGCGATTTGCCATTGGGCCGCCGAATCGCGCATGGTCGAGCATTCGGCTGGCGGATTGCCGTTGCCGTGCTGGAACTTGGCCTGAACTTCGATTTTTCAGCAACTCCTACCGTAGGTTGAAGTGCTGTAGCCCCTTTTACCTATCCAGGCAGGCGGCCGGTGCTATAAAGCGTGCGCTATAGCTATTAGAATTCCTAACTTGCGCGTTTCCAGTCCGTGTAGAAACATCGCCCGGTATTGAGTCTGGTAGCTTTACTGACTCTGGACGGTCCGTTGGGGGACAGGTCCAATTCGATACACCGACGAAAGTCTTAAAAAAAGAGCTGGCGATTTGAGGGCCAGCAGAAGGTGAAAAAATTGTCCAACATCGACGACAAGACTGCAATCGAACTGACCGCCGACATTGTCTCGGCCTATGTCGGCAACAATCCGCTCCCTGCCTCCGGCCTGCCCGATCTGATCGCCAGCGTCAGCGCGTCGGTGCGCAGACTCGCCACCGGCAGCGTTGTCAAGGAGGCGGTGGCGCAGACGCCTGCGGTCAACCCGAAGCGCTCGGTTTTCCCCGACCACATCGTGTGCCTGGAGGACGGAAAGAAGTTCAAGTCGTTGAAGCGTCACCTCGCGACCGATCATAACCTGACGCCGGACGAATATCGTGCGAAATGGGGCCTGCCCGCCGATTATCCGATGGTGGCGCCGAGCTACTCGGCCACCCGCTCGGCGTTGGCCAAATCCTCCGGCCTCGGCCGCAAGCCGGCCGGCGGCGACGCGGCCAGGAGCAAGGGCAAGCGTAAGGCCAAGGCCTGAGGCATGTTGCCCGCAGCGGATGATGTCGCGCCATGGCCATTGCGCGACCATCTGGCCGACCTTGCCGCGTTGCGCCGCGGGGTCGCCGCGCAGTGCTCAGTGAGTGCGGCTCACGGCGTCAAGGCGCGGCGCATCCTGTTTTCGCTGGGCAGTCCGTCCGGCGACCTGCTTGCGGCGCTGGACGCGCTCGACCGGTTCGAGCGCGCCATCATCGAATGCGACGCTCCGCCGGTAATCGAGGCGCACAGGCTGCAATGTCTCGCCGTCCTTGAGCAATTCCAGGAAAAGTGTGAGCGGTTAGGCTCGGCGACTTCGGCGTAGCCTTTCCGCCCGGAACTGCGTCAAAACAGGGGGATAGAGCGATTTACCGTTTCCTCGAAACGGTGAAACGCTCTGGACCGCCTTATGGCGAGCGCTCAGCCGAGGACCTGAGGCGGCTCCGCCGGCCGGACCTGCTTGGGGGCCTGCTCGTTGGCCAGGCTCTCCGCCTCGACAGCCGTCATCTCAAGAAGGTAGACGAGCATGTTGTAGCGCGTGCGCGAGAGCATCTTCGCCAGCTTGCGCGTGATTTCCGCGACATATCGCAACGTGCGTGGATCGTTGATCGCCGCGCCCATCGTGAGCTCCTGAATGCCAGAGCCAAGTTTTCTTGGATCAAGTTATCGTTGGCGCCAACTCACGACTCACGGCGCATCGGCAAGATCGCAGGTTTGCGATAAAAACTGAAATCAATTTTTGATAAGCATCATGCTTGGGTCAGAAGATTTCGCTGCCTTTTTGGTGGTATCGTCTCTTGCTGCATCAATATTGAGCACGAGGCAAACTTGCGGTTGTCTGCTTGCGACGGGTTGATCTTTCTCCGGGAATGTTGATCGCCGTGGCAGTCAGGAGCGACGTCGGGTGCGGCTTAGTTCTTGTAGGCGGAACAAAAGCCGGGCGGGTTGTCATTGCCGATCATGGCGCAGCCGCGCTTGATCTCATCGATCATCACGTTGCACGCGTTCTGCCCGTTGCAGGGCGGATTGGTCGCCGGCGAAACCTGGACGCATTGCGAGACATACTCGTCCGACTTCGCCTTTCCCGCGGATTGCACGCATGGCCGCGTGTCGTTCCGGCTTACCTGTGCAGGGGCGGGTTTCGCAGACGCCGTGCCAGCCGTCGCGGGCGCGGCGCTGCCGCCGCTTTGCGGCACGCAGGAGAGGTCGCCTTCGGGGCATTGCAACTGGTGCTGTAACTGCGCCAGCCGCGCCTTGGTCAAGTCCTGCTTGCAGGTCTCGACGAGGGTCGCATATACCGAGCCACCGGCATAGGGCTGGGTGCGGAAGGCGCATTCCTTGTCGCGGAAGGGGATCCAGGCGCGCTGCGCCTCGCGCAGGCGCTTCAGGTCGGTGGGAGCCAGACGTCCCGCCAGCTCCTTGTAGACTGCATTGAGCCCCGCGTCCGCCGAAGCGGCATTCGCGGCCGTGCAGGTCGCAAGGTCGGCCTGCGTCTTCGCTGCCGCGCAGTCGATGGTTGCCGCACGGGCGGCGGGAGTGGTGGGAAGCATGGTCAGGCCGGCGACGACTGCGAAAATCGCGACCGCCAGCGAGGCCGAAAGGAGCGAGGTCTTGGCTGACATCTGATCTGTCCTCTGCTTGAGCCGAACCCGCCGCTCGCGCCAGCATAGGTTGAGACAACCGCGGCGATCAACGCCAAACCTGTGACGTGGCAAGCAAAGTGTGACCGGGCGAAAGCAGAGGAACGAACAATCCTTCCTTGAGGGGAGACATTCCGGCAGGATAGAAGGGCGTGTCCGCCAGCCTCTTCGTCAATCATAAGGCGAAGCCTTAGGATGCTTTTCCGGAGTCGATTTGGATCAACAGGTGTTTCGGCTCCCGCGTCTCCAGCCGGTTCGCAATCTTGGCCGCTTGGGGCGAGATTGGTTGGCCCTGCAGCCCGCTCGCGGGTTCAGCGGCGAGAGCAATGTGAGCGGTCTCGTCTTCGAACAGAACCACCTGCGTCGCCAGCGCGGTTGTCGTGGCGACCTGGAAGAAGATGAAAGCCAGGGCGAGATAGCGGATCACGGGCGTCCAAACGCTTCGGCCGGCAACTGGTTCCAGTCCTTCGAGTTTTTTGCTGAACGGCCAAAGACAGCGAGCGGGGGTCTCATCCCGGGCCTGGCTCTTGCGAAGCGCCGATCTCCCGTGCAAAAGCCGGCCATGCTTATCATCAACGACCTTACGCTGCGCATGGCGGGGCGGCTGCTTCTCGATCATGCTTCATTGACCTTGCCGGCCGGCACCAAGGCCGGCCTTGTCGGCCGCAACGGCACCGGCAAGACGACGCTGTTCAAGGCGATCACCGGCGATTTCCCTTCTGAGACCGGTTCGATCAGCCTGCCGAAAAGCACCCGCATCGGCCAGGTGGCGCAGGAAGCGCCCGGCACCGAGGAGCCGCTGATCGACATCGTGCTCAAGGCCGATATTGAGCGCACCGCGCTGCTCGAAGAGGAAAAGACGGCGACCGACGCGCACCGCATTGCCGACATCCACATGCGGCTGGCCGACATCGACGCCCACTCGGCCGAGTCCCGCGCGGCCACCATCCTTGCCGGCCTCGGCTTCGACGACGCGGCGCAGCGCCGCCCGGCCTCCTCCTTCTCGGGCGGCTGGCGCATGCGCGTGGCTTTGGCCGCAGTGCTGTTTTCCGAGCCTGACCTTCTGCTGCTCGACGAGCCGACCAACTATCTCGACCTCGAAGGCACGCTCTGGCTCGAGAATTACGTCTCGAAATATCCGCACACGGTTCTGCTGATCTCCCACGACCGTGACCTGCTCAATCGCGCCGTCAATTCCATCGTCCACCTCGATCAGAAGAAGCTGACCTTGTGGCGCGGCGGCTACGACCAGTTCGAGCGCCAGTACACCGAGCAAAAGGAACAGCAGGAGAAGGGCCGCATCAAGCAGGAAGCCGCCCGCAAGCATATGGAATCCTTCGTCGAGCGCTTCCGCGCCAAGGCCTCCAAGGCCAGGCAGGCGCAGTCGCGCATCAAGGCGCTGGAAAAGATGAAGCCGATCGCGGCGATCGTGAACGACACGGTGCGGCCGTTTTCCTTTCCCGAGCCGGTGAAGACGGTCGCTTCGCCGATCGTTGCACTCAACAACGTGAGTGTCGGTTATACGCCTGGTGAGCCGATCCTGAAGAAGATGACCTTGCGCATCGATGCCGATGACCGCATCGCGTTGCTCGGCGCCAACGGCAACGGCAAGTCGACCTTCGCCAAGCTTTTGTCCGGCCGGCTGAAGCAGGAGGCCGGCACGATGACGGTAGCGCCTGGGCTGAAGGTGGCGATCTTTGCCCAGCACCAGCTCGACGATCTCAGGCCTGAGGAAAACGCCTACGAGCATGTTCGCAGGCTGATGCCGGAGGCGCCGGAATCGAAGGTGCGCGGCCGTGTCGCCCAGTTTGGGCTTACCACCGAGAAGATGAACACCGCCGCCAAGGATCTGTCCGGCGGCGAGAAGGCGCGGCTGTTGATGGGGCTGTCGGCCTTCGAGGGGCCGAACCTGTTCATCCTCGACGAGCCCACCAATCACCTCGACATCGACAGCCGTGAATCGCTGATCCATGCGCTGAACGATTTTCCGGGCGCCGTGATCCTGATCTCGCACGATCGGCATCTGCTTGAGGCGACGGCCGACCGCCTGTGGCTGGTCAAGGACGGCGCGGTCAATCCCTATGACGGCGACCTGGAGGATTATAAGACGCTGGTCACCGGCGTTTCCGCCAACCGCCGTGAGCAGAAGGAGGCGGACAAGGCGTCCAAGGCCGATCGCCGCCGCGAGGCGGCCCAGCGCCGCGCGGCACTGGAGCCTTTAGCCAAGGAAATCCGCGCCACCGAGGCCCTCATGGACCGCATCCGCAAGCGCATCGACCTGATCGAGGACGAGCTTGCCAATCCGGCGGTCTACGAAAAGGACCCCTCGACCGCGACGCAGCTCGCCAAGGAGCGCTCGCAACTGGCGCAGACGCTGGCGCAAAACGAGGACAAGTGGCTGACGATGTCGGCGGAGTATGAGGAAGGGATCGCGGACTAGCGCGATTTCCCTTCTCCCCTTGTGGGAGAAGGTGGCCGCGAAGCGGCCGGATGAGGGGTGCTCCAGGGAAAGCCGACGCCTCACTCCGCTGGAACACCCCTCTTCCGTCTCGGCGCTATGCGCCGATCCACCTTCTCCCGCAGGGGGAGAAGGGGGAGCCCATCTGGCCCTACAACTCGTCCCTAAAACCCGCTACACACCCCGCATGAACCAGCACGCCAAGCTCCGGATCGGCCATTCGGCCTGCCCGCATGATTGCCCCTCCACCTGCGCCCTCGAAGTCGAGTTGCTCGAAGACAACCGCATCGGCCGCGTCCACGGCGCCAAGGCGAACAGCTACACGGCGGGTGTCGTCTGCGCCAAGGTCGCGCGCTATGCCGACCGCGTCCACCATCCCGACCGGCTGCTGAAGCCGCTGGTGCGCGCCGGGGCCAAGGGCGAGGGCGCCTGGAAGGAAGCCAGCTGGGAAGCAGCCCTCGATCTCGTGGCGGAAAAATTCATCGAAGCCGAAGAAAAATACGGCTCGGAGACGGTCTGGCCTTATTTCTACGCCGGCACGATGGGGCTGGTGCAGCGTGACGGCATCCAGCGGCTGCGCCACGCCAAGAAATACTCGGGCTTTTTCGGCTCGATCTGCACCAATCTCGCCTGGACCGGCTGGATGATGGGGGCGGGCGCGCTGCGCGGTCCCGATCCGCGCGAGATGGCAAAATCCGACTGCGTGGTGATCTGGGGCACCAATGCCGTGGTCACCCAAGTCAACGTGATGACCCATGCGACCAGGGCGCGCAAGGAGCGTGGGGCCAAGATCGTCGTCATCGACATCTACGACAACGCCACGATGAAGCAGGCCGATCTCGGCCTGATGCTGAAGCCCGGCACCGACGGCGCGCTCGCCTGCGCGGTCATGCATGTGCTGTTCCGCGATGGGCTGGCCGACCGCGCCTATCTCGAGAAATACACCGATGATCCGCGTGGGCTGGAAGAACATTTGCGGACGCGCACACCCGAATGGGCGGCCGCCATAACCGGGCTATCCGTCGCCGAGATCGAGGCATTCGCCCATCTCGTCGGCAACACCAAGAAGACCTACTTCCGGCTCGGCTACGGCTTTGCCCGCCAGCGCAACGGCTCCGTCAACATGCATGCCGTCTCCTGCATCGCCGCCGTCACTGGCGCCTGGCAGTATGAGGGCGGCGGCGCCTTCCACTCCAACTCCGGCATCTTCCAGCTGAACCAGGACGTGCTGGAAGGCACCGCGATGCGCGACCCGAAGGTGCGCTATCTCGACCATTCGCGCATCGGCCCGGTGCTGACGGGCGCGGCCGACGCGCTCTATGGCGGTCCCCCGGTGACGGCGATGCTGATCCAGAACACCAATCCGGCCAATGTCGCCCCGGAGCAGCGGCTGGTGAGAAAGGGTTTTCTGCGCGAGGATCTGTTCACCTGCGTGCATGAGCAGTTCATGACCGACACGGCCAAGCTCGCCGACGTCGTGCTGCCGGCGACGATGTTTCTGGAGCATGACGACATCTACAAGGGCGGCGGCAATCAGCACATCACGCTGGGCCCCAAGCTGATCGAGCCGCCGGAGGGGCCGCGAACCGACCACTATGTCAATGAGGAGCTCGCCAAGCGGCTCGGCGTCGGCGACCGCCCGGGCTTCGGCCTGACCGAGCGCGAGCATATCGACATCATCCTCGGCAAGCGCGGGCTCGGCAGCTTCGACAGCCTGAAGGCTGAGAAGTGGATCGACCTGCAGCCCGGCTTCGACGACGCGCATTTCATCAACGGCTTTGGCCATGCCGACAAGAAATTCCACTTCCGGCCCAACTGGACCGGGCAGTCGGCGCCCAACCGGCCGCCGAAAAGCATGGGTCTGTTCGGCCCGGTGGGACGGCTGCCGGAATTCCCCGATCATGTCGAGCTGATCGAGGTCGCGGACGAGGAGCATCCGTTCCGGCTGGCGACCTCGCCGGCGCGCAATTTTTTGAACTCGACTTTTGCCGAGACGCCAGTGTCGAAGGCCAGGGAAGGCCGGCCCGAATTGTTGCTTCATCCCGAAGATGCCGCGGCGCTCGGCATCGAGGATGGCGGCCGCGTCGAGGTGGGCAACCGGCGCGGCGACGTGGTGCTGCACGCAAAATTTTTCGACGGCGTGAAGCGCGGTGTGGTGATCGCCGAAGGCATCTGGCCGAACAGCGCGCACGAGCGCGGCGAAGGCATCAACGTGCTGACCGGCGCCGATGCGCCCGCGCCCTATGGCGGCGCCGCCGTCCATGACAACAAGGTGTGGCTCAGGGCACTTTGACCCACTTCGCGGTCTGCCATCGCTTGGCGGCTCACCAAGTGGGATCTCGGCCTTCGAGATCATCGTCCGGGACGACCTGCGATTGGCGCCCAAGGCTGGCGTAGGGATCCACGTAAGCCATCTTGAGTGCGTCGCCTACCAAACCGGACATGGCATTGAGCGATGCGCCGAGCCTCGGAAAGCCTCGCCGCAGCAGTTTAAGGCGTCGGACTATGATCGGGCTTGTGGTGAGGATGTCAGCCATGATGTCCTCCTGTAACGGCGACAATGGCGCTGCCTCCCACGCAGGTCCTTGGCTTGAACCTGAAGAGACCTGAACGGCTCTGAATTTGCCTGAAGCGAAGAATCCCGAACGGCCCTGAAGTTCGCCTTCAGGGTTATCTTGGACTATCCTCCCCGCGAGGGTGGTGGCCAATGGACTTGGAGTTTGGGAACTATCGTTTGAGACGAGCCGAACGGCAGTTGCTAGGCCCGAAAGGGCCGGTGGAGCTTTCGGCGCGTTCCTTCGACATCCTCGCCATGTTGCTCGACAGACCCGACGAGGTGATCGGCAAGACCGAACTTCTAGATGCGGTCTGGTCCGGCGTGGTGGTGGAGGAGAATACGCTGCAGGTCCACATTTCGGCGCTGCGAAAATTGCTGTCTGCCGAGATTATCGCAACCGTGCACGGTCGCGGCTATAAATATGCAGGCCCCAGGCCCTTCGCGGTTAAGGCGGATGTTACGCGGTCGTTCAGACCGTCCATCGCCATACTTCCTTTCGACAATATGAGCGGCGATCCGGAGCAGGATTATTTCAGCGACGGCATCACCGAGGACATCATCGCCGAGCTTGGCAAGTATAAGGAGTTTCTGGTCATCGCGCGGAACTCCTCCTTCCAGTTCCGCGGCAAGGCGCATGATCCGGCGGAGGTGGCGAGCAAGCTTGGCGTCCAATACGTCGTCGAAGGCAGCGTGCGGAAGATCGGCAACAGGGTGCGGATCGCCGTGCAGCTAACCGATGCGTCGTCGATGGCTCATATCTGGGGCGAACACTACGACCGGGAACTCGACGACATTTTCGCCATCCAGGATGAAATCACCCGGATGATCGCGGCGCGTCTGGCTCGGCAGGCCAGAACCGCGATTTCGTCGCGCGCCAGAGGCCGCCCGACCAACAACATGTCGGCCTATGAGTTTTATCTGCGGGCGCTGCAACTGGCCGCGGTCTATGACACTGTGCTCGAAGCGGAACCATTTCTGCGCCAGGCGGCAAAGCTCGATCCGCAGTTTGCTGCCGCCCACGCCATGCTCAGCTTTGTGGAGTCGATCAAGTACTATTGGGACTACAACAATCCCGGCCATTTGCATTCCGGACTGGCGATCGCAAGAACGGCGTTGGACCTTGATCCCGACGAGGCCTATGGGCATCTCGCCACCGGCTTCGCTCACTTGTACCTGCGCCAGTTCAAACAGGCTGAATTCAGCCTTGACCGGGCCGTCGCGCTCAATCCGAACGATCCATTCATTCTTAGTATCCGCGCTATTTTCCTCAATCACACGGGCAGGCCGGAGGAGGGGCTTGATGAGATAGCCGAAGCCCAGCGCCGCGACCCATACGCCGTGGGATGGTATGACGACTTCCGTGGCGTCCTTCTGACGACGGCCGGACGATATCGCGAGGCAGTCGCCTGCTACGCGAAAATAGCGACTGTAACACCGTGGTCGCTCATTCGTCTTGTCATCTGCCATTCCGAACTCGGCGAAATCAGGCAAGCGCAAGACGTCCTGGCAAAGGTAAAGGCGCATTATCGCGGACTAAGCCTCGACCAGATCATCGATACCGAAGTGGATTTCTACCAGGATGCCGCCATATGCGGGCGCTATCGCGCGATCCTCGATCATGTTGACAAGGCGCAATAGCGCCGTCGCGGCCCGTAGCCTTGCTACTTCGCCGCCTGCGCGTCCAGCGTCTTGATCTCGTCCGCGGCCGCCTTCACATTCGTGTACAGTTCGCTCTCGTCTCGCCCCGTTTGCCGTGGCCTGCAGTCGTTTGAATCAATTTGCCAAGGCGGCGTGCTAGAGGATTGTTCCGACTCAGTTTTCGACAGGATCGCCATGCCGCAGCCGCTCAGGATAGCCATCGCCGGCGCGCTCGGCCGCATGGGCCGGCAGATGGCGGAAGCCGTCGCGGCCGATCCGCGGCTGCAGCTCGTCGCGCGCTTCCATCGACCGGGCAGCATGGGCGAGGGGCTGGTCGAGCGCGATGAAGCGCTGGCGCTTGCCGATGTGGTCGTCGACTTCACCACGCCCGCAGCTTCCGCCGAACTGGCCAAGGCCTGCGCGGCGCGCGGCGGTCCGGCGCTGGTCATCGGTTCGACCGGCTTCAGCGCCTCGGAACTGGCGGCGATTGCCGACGCCGCGAAGAAAGTCGCCATCATGCGCTCCGGCAGCTACTCGCTCGGGCTCAACATGCTGACCGGCCTGGCCGAGCAGGCGGCAAGGGCGCTTGCCGCCGACGACTGCGACATCGAAATTTTTGAAGCGCATCATCGCATGAAGGTCGATGCGCCGTCGGGCACGGCGCTGATGCTGGGCGAGGCGGCCGCGCGAGGACGTGGCGTCGTGCTGGACGATGTGGCGAGACGCGCCCGCGATGGCCTCGTTGGTCCGCGCAATGCCGGTGAGATCGGCTTTGCCGTTATGCGCGGCGGCAGCATCGTCGGCGAGCACAGCGTCAGCTTCCTGAGCGACGGCGAGAGGCTCACGCTTTCGCATGCCGCCGGCGACCGCTCGATGTTCGCCCGCGGCGCCATCGCGGCTGCGCTCTGGGTCGCCGGACGGCCGCCCGGCGAATACGACATGCGCGATGTGCTGGGCTTCACTGCCTCGTGACCGGTAACCCCGCCGGACTCCATTCCGCGGCCTCTAAAACGGCTGAAAGCCAGCTGAAAGCTTGGCCATGCCATGACAGTTTTGTGGCGGTCGCCACATGAACGGCCTGGGAGCGGCCGACAGGAGGAATGCGGCGCGGCGCGCCGCCCAGTGGAGGAAGATTAGTGACCCGTTTCATCTCTAAACGCGCCCTGCGTTCAGTGGCGCTGACGCTTGCCATGATTGGCGCTGGCACATCGACGGCATCGGCTGCCGACAAGATCACCATCATCGTCGGCGGCATGGAAAAACAGATCTATCTGCCGGCCGTGCTCACCCAGCAGCTCGGCTACTTCAAGGACGAGGGGCTGGACGTGGAGTTGGTGAACTCCCGCGCGGGCGTCGAGGCCGAGAATGAGTTGCTGGCCGGCGCCGTGCAGGGCGTCGTCGGCTTCTACGACCACACCGTCGATCTGCAGTCGAAGGGCAAGTACATCCAGTCGATCGTGCAGTTCAGCCAGGCGCCGGGCGAGGTCGAGTTGGTCTCGGCCAAGCACCCGGAAATCAAGTCGCCGGCCGACTTCAAGGGCGCGACGCTCGGTGTCACCGGCCTCGGCTCCTCGACCGATTTCCTGACGCAGTATCTCGCGGTTCGCAGCGGCCTGAAGCCGGGCGACTACACGCTGCTTCCCGTCGGCGCCGGCAACACTTTCATCGCCGCCGTCAAGCAGGACCAGATCCAGGCCGGCATGACCACCGAGCCGACCATCGCTAAGCTGCTCCAGACCGGCGAGGCCAAGGTCCTGGTCGACATGCGCACGCCCGAAAAGACCAAGGCGGCGCTCGGCGGCGACTACCCGGCTGCCTCGTTCTACGTCCAGTCGAGCTGGCTCGAAGGTCACAAGGACGAGGCGCAGAAGCTCGCCAACGCCTTCGTCAAGACGATGAAGTTCATCGCCGGCCATTCGGCCGAGGAGATCGCCGACAAGATGCCGAAGGACTATTACGCCGGCAACAAGGACCTCTATGTTCAGGGCCTGGCAGGCGGCAAGGCGATGTTCACGCCGGATGGCCGCATGCCGGCCGACGGACCGCAGACCGTGCTGAAGGTTCTGTCGACCTTCTCGAAGAGCCTGCAGGGCAAGCAGATCGACCTATCGAAGACCTACACGACCGAGTTCGTCGACGCGGCGAAGTAAGCGCCGGCAGGCGAGGGCGGACGGACCCCGTCCGCCCTTGAAAAGCAAGAGCTTGCGTCGGCCGCCTGAATCAATTCGGCGGCCATGTTTCCGGATTCCGGCGAGCAGGCCCGCGGGCCCGGATCGCGCCATCCCGCACCACCACAACAGGAGTGTGCCATGCAATCGCAGACCATGGCGGCGGAGAAACTGTCTCCCGCCGCGCCGCCGGTTGACGCCGCGATAGCCATCGACGATGTGACGCTGCGCTTCGTCACGCCCGACGGCCACATGATGACGGCGATCCGCGATTTCACCATGACGGTGGCGCGCGGCGAGTTCGCCTGCGTCGTCGGCCCGACCGGCTGCGGCAAGTCGACGACGCTCAACCTCGTCACCGGCCTGTTGCGTCCGACCACCGGCAATGTCCGGGTCATGGGCAATCCGGTCACCGACATCAGCCGGGACATCGGATTCGTCTTCCAGGCCGACGCGCTGTTTCCGTGGCGCAGCGTCCTCGACAATGTCGCCGCCGGTCCGCTCTTCCGCGGCACGCCGAAGAAAGAAGCCTATGAGAAGGCGCGCGACTGGATCGGCCGGGTCGGCCTTTCGCGGTTCGAGAAGCACTATCCGCACCAGCTTTCGGGCGGCATGCGCAAGCGCGCGGCGCTTGCCCAGACCTTCATCAACCAGCCCAAGATCCTGTTGATGGACGAGCCCTTCAGCGCGCTCGACATGCAAACCCGCACGGCAATGCAGGACGAATTGCTGGACCTCTGGTCGGGGCTGAAATCATCCGTCGTTTTCGTCACGCATGATCTTGAGGAAGCGGTGGCGTTGGCCGACAAGGTCTATGTGCTCACCGCAGGCCCGGGCACGGTGAAGAGCGTCTACCGCATCGACCTGCCGCGCCCGCGCGTCATGTCCGACATTCGTTACGACCCGAAATTCATCGAGATTGCCAAAGTGATCTGGAACGATCTGCGCGAGGAAGTGCAGCTCGGCCAAAGCCGTGGCTTGCAGGCGAGCCATTGAAAGGAGACTTGCCATGACCGCCATCTCTCCAACCGATCAGGCCGCCGCCCGCGCCACCTCGATCGTCGCCGCGGAAGCGCAGGCGAGGGCACGGTTGCGCAAACGCCATGCTCTGGTCATCGGCCTGCGCCTCGCGATCCTCGTCGTCTTCCTCGGCCTTTGGGAACTCTGCGCCGACTACAATATCATCGACCCGTTCTTCTTCTCCAGCCCGTCGGGCATCTGGGAACAGATCTGGTCCTGGATCACCGAGGGCACCTCGCAGGGGCCGCTCTGGCTGCAGATCTATGTGACGCTGGAGGAAACCTTCCTCGGCTTCGCTATCGGCGCCGTCGGCGGCATCGTGGCGGGCATCATCCTTGGTCGCAACAAGCTGCTGGCCGATGTGTTCTCGATCTACATCAAGATCGCGAACTCCGTGCCGCGCGTGGTGCTCGGCTCGGTGTTCATCATCGCGCTCGGGTTGGGCATGGCTTCCAAAGTGGCGCTGGCCGTCGTCATGGTGTTCTTCGTCGTCTTCGCCAACGCCTTCCAGGGCGTGCGCGAGGCTGACAGGGCGATGATTGCCAACGCCCAGATCCTCGGCGCCTCGCCGTTCCAGATCACCCGCTCGGTCATCATCCCTTCGGCGATGAGCTGGATCCTCGCCAGTCTGCATGTCAGCTTCGGCTTCGCCCTTGTCGGCGCCGTCGTCGGCGAGTTCCTCGGCGCCAAGCAGGGCATGGGCCTTTTGATCTCCACCGCGCAGGGCGCCTTCAACGCCAATGGCGTCTTCGCCGCCATGATCATCCTGGCGGTGATGGCGCTGGTGGTGGAGTTCATCATCACCCGCTTCGAGAACTATGTGGTGAAGTGGCGCCCGGCGCCGTTCAACGAGCAGGGGACCTGAGCAATCGCCGCACATCATCATGTCTGGTGTGCGGCTTCACCTAGTGTATGACAAAGTCACGCGCCTTGTGCTATACTGAGGGGTATCGAGGAGACGAGCCATGCGAAACTCCCAGCCCCTGACGATCACACTGCCGCTCGAGATGGCGCAGATGGTGAAAAATAAAGTTGCCTCAGGCGAATACGCCACCGAGAGCGAAGTCATCCGTGATGGCCTGCGTACGTTGGCTGCCCGTGACGCGGCGATTGAACGCTGGCTGCGCGAGGCAGTCGTGCCGACGATGCAGGATGCGCGCGCCCATCCTGAGAAGCTTTTGACGGCCGAACAGCTGCGCCGCAATCTCTCTGAGCACATCAACGCGATCGCCGCCAAACCGCGCTCCGGTGCATGAAATATCAGGTCAGGTTCCATGCTGCCGCCGAGCGGGACATTGCCGAGTTGCTGAGCGAGCTCGCGCCAAAGGCTGGCGTGGCAACCGCTTTGCGTTTCGTCGGGCGCATTGTCGACTATTGTCTCGACTTTGAAACTTTTCCGGAGCGGGGCACGCGTCATGACGAAATCGCACCGGGTTTGCGCACGGTAGGATGGCGCCGACGCGCAACGATCGCGTTCGAAATCGTGGATGACAAAGTGGTCATCCTCCGGATTCTTTATTCGGGTCGTACGCTCGAATTGCCGGACGAAGAGTCCGAACATTGAGGTAGGCCTTAGGCCAGCGGCAGCCGGACCTCGACTTTGAGCCCGCCCGCGGCGGCGTCGCCCAGAGTGACGCTGCCGCCGGCATTCTCGACCACCTCGCGCACGATCGCCAGGCCGAGCCCGCTGCCTTCCTCTGCCGAGCCGGCGAGGCGGTAGAAACGTTCGAAGACATGCTCCCGTTCCTCGGCCGGAATGCCGGGGCCGGTATCGGCCACCGTCAGCACGCCCTCGCGATCGACCATCGCCAGCCTGACAGTCACCGCGCCGCCAGCCGGCGTGTAGCGCAGCGCGTTGTCGACCAGGTTGACGATCATCTCGCGCAGCATCGTGCCGTCGCCGATCACCGCCACCGGTCCGTTCTCCTCGAGGCCGAGGTCGATGTCGCGCTTGATCGCCACCGGCGCCTGCGATTCCAGCACATGGCGGGCGGCTTCGGTGAGGTCGATGCGGTCGGCGCGTGGCCGCCGGCTGCCGGGCTCGGCGCGCGAGAGCGTGAGCAATTGTTCAGCGAGCCGCGCCAGCCTGCCGGAACTCGCTTGCAACGCGACCAGCGCCTCCTGGCGCCGATCGGACATGGTTTCCCGCAAGGCATAGCTTGCCTGCGTCGACAACAGTGCCAGCGGCGTGCGCAACTGGTGCGCGGCATTGGCGATGAAGCGTCGCTGCGCCGCCATTTGCGCCCGCACGCGCTCCATATAGGCATTGAGCGCCTCGATCAGCGGCCGGATCTCGCTCTGCGCGCCCGGGACCTCGACCGGATCGAGATCGCTGCGGCTTCGCGAGCGCACGGCATCGCGCAGCCGGATCAGCGGCGCCAGGCCGCGGCGCAGGCCAAGCAGCACGAACACGCCGGCAATGGCCACCAAGGCAAGCTGCTGGGCGAAGGCGCTGAGCCACAGGCGCTTGACCATGGCGTCATGTCCGGCGAGCGTGACGCCGACCGTGACCTTGATCGGCGAATCGTTGCCGGCGCCGATCACGGCATGGCTGAGCGTTGCCAGGCGCAGCGGGTGATCGCGGTAGGCAGCCTCGACGCTGCCGCGATCCGGCGCCTCGGGCAGGTCCGGATAGCCGCTCAGCAGCCGCCCGCCGGCGGTCTCGACGCGATAATAGACGCTGTCGCGGTCGCCGGTGTCGAACATCTCGATCGCCGCCGGCGGCACGGTGGCGTCGAGCGCGCCGTCGGCCATCGCCACCTGCTCGGCGATGGCGCGTGCCGAGCCGACCAGCATGCGATCGGTGACGAGGTCCGCCGTCGCCAGCGCGTTGCGCTGGCTGGTCCACAGATTGATAGCGGCGAGCCCAGCCAGCGGCAGCACCACCCAGGCCAGCAACTGCAGGCGAAGGCTGCCGAACCGGAGCCTGTCGATTTTCATGGCGCCGGATCGTCGTGGCGCAACAGATAGCCCAGGCCGCGCAAGGTGGCGATCTGGACGCGCGATCCCTCGAGCTTCTTGCGCAGCCTGTGCACATAGATCTCGATGGCGCTGGGGTCGGCGTCGGTGTCGAAGTCGTAGATCGCGGTCGAGAGCGCCGCCTTGCTCACCGTGCGACCGGCCTTGACGACGAGCTGTTCCAACACCGCGTGCTCGCGCGGCGTCAGCGACAGCGTTGCGCCGGCAAGCGAGAACAGCCTGGTGTTGGTGTCGAAGGTGAGATCGCCGCAGGAAACGACCGGCGCGGTGCGGTCGTTGGCACGGCGCAGCTGCACGCGGATGCGCGCTTCCAGCTCCTCGATCTGAAATGGTTTCGCCAGATAATCGTCGGCACCTTCGTTGAGGCCCTTGACCCGGCCGTCGAGGCTGGCATTGGCGGTAAGCACGATAACCGGCACCGGGTTGCCGCGTGCGCGCAGCCTTTTCAGCACCTCCATGCCGCCCATGCGGGGCAGGGCAAGGTCGAGGATGATCAAAGCGTGATCCCCGGCGGCTAAAGCATGCTCGACATCCTCGCCGTCATGCACGACGTCGACGACATAGCTCGCCTGGCGCAGCGTCTTGCTCAGCCAATCGGCCAGTTCGCGATTGTCCTCGACAAGCAGTAGCCGCATCGTTCGTCGCTGTTCCTCCCAACGGCGTCGACCTTAGCCAAAGGGGCGGCAGGCGGCGTCCAAATTGGTCCCGAGGCAACCGATAGTATCGATCCGCGCGCAAGGCAAACGCGGTTTCTCGGCGACCGCCACCCCGGTCATGGTGCCTGCCGAGCCGCCTGTTCGGTCGTGCACGTGATAAAACCGAACCGTTCGGTTCAATTAATGTTGACGGTTCGTATAGCCGGGGTGAACACTGGCTCCCGTTATCCAGGTGCCGCATCGCGCGATGATCCCCGTAACCGATTGATATTAAATAACAAGAATGTGGCCGCTCAGTCGTTCACTCAATTTCAAGATCGAACCGAACGGTTCGGTTCACAACTTTTCGTGATTGGAAATGGCAACAGGGCCGACCCATTTCGGGGTGGTCCGAGCGACGCGAATTTCCATTACGGCACGCCACTAGACGGACACGACTTTTGAAATCTGGAGTATCTGAAATGAACAAGATTGCTTTTGCCGCCGCTGCTTTCCTCATTGCCACGGGCAGCGCTTTCGCTGGCAGCGACCACTACGGTTCCGACAACGTCAACCAGCCGGCCGTAACGGCCCCTGCGGGCAACGTCGACAATACCGTCACCGGTTCGATCCGCAAGCTCGACAAGTTCGAGCAGCGCGAGTTCCACATCACGCCTGATCAGAACCAGCCGCAGTCGGGCCAAGGCATCTGGGGCCGCTAACCGGCGCGCCTCCTAACCCGCTTGAACCAACAACCTTCAAATCTGGAGTAACTCAAATGACCAAGATCGCTCTTACCGCCGCCGCCCTGCTTGTTGCCACTGGCGCCGCTTTCGCTGGGTCCGACCACTATAACCCCAACGAAGCCAACCAGTCGGCCGCTTCGGTCGACACCTCGATCACCGCTTCCACGAACAACTCGGACGCGGGCGCACAGAAGCCGGTCGTCACGGGCGCTAACCATAACTTGTTCGGCAACCGCTAATTGGTTCGCGTGGCGAACCTTCGAACCAACAAACTTGAATTTGGAGTAACTCAAATGACCAAGATCGCTCTTACCGCCGCTGCCCTTCTCGTTGCCACTGGTGCCGCCTTCGCCGGCTCTGACAACTACGGTTCGGCCAATGCCAACCAGCCGGCCGCTTCGGTCGACACCTCGCTCACCGCTTCGGTCAAGAAGTCGGATGCGGATGCCCGGAAGCCGGTCGTCCAGAGTGCCAATCACGACCTGTTCGGCAACCACTAAACGGTTCTGTCCTCGACAGACCTCAAAGCGGCGGGCTTGTCCCGCCGCTTTGCTTTTATGCCTCCGGCTGGCCGGTGGGCCGGCTTTCATGGTGATTGATCAAGCATTCATCACGAAGCGGTGATGCCTGTAACGACGTCTTGGGCGTCTCCGAAGTGGGAGCAAGGGCCGATAAACGGGGCCGATGCCAGGAAATTCAAGTGAGTGGAGCGAGCGGGCGGCACCCGGGCGATGTCCGAGGCTGTCCTGTGCCGATCCACCAGGTCATCGGATCGTCAATCGCGCCCGACCAAACAGCGCAACCCGAAACCAGGAGTATTTGAAATGACCAAGATCGCTCTTACCGCCGTCGCCCTGCTTGTCGCCACGGGCGCCGCTTTCGCCAGCTCGGACAACTACGGCGCGGCCAATGCCAAACAGCCGGCTGTAACCATCGACCGGACTGTGACGACCTCGATCGCGAAGTCGGACGCGGATGTCCAACGGCCGGTGGTGCAGGGCACCGATCACAACCTGTTCGGCAACCACTGATCCGCGCCCGGAAAAAAGCAGGCGGCGGGCTTGTCCCGCCGCTCTGTTTTTCTGCAGCCGGCTAACGCCGGTTTGAGTCGCATCACAAGTATTTGTCATTGCAAGCATTTGTAATCGTTTTTTTCTGAGCGAAGTCCGATCCGACACTGCCATGGCCGCTGAAAAGCGAACGCGCCGGGAATAAACCCAGGCCGCCGCGGGTCTTTTCGGCAGCGGGGCCATCCTCCCAAGGCCATCGCCCGACGAAACCAAACGGACAAGGAAAACCGAAATGACCAGGATCGCTCTCACCACTGTCGCAATGCTTCTCGCGATGGGCTCCGCCTTCGCCGGCAGCGACCACTACGGCGCCGATGGCGTCAACCAGGCAGCCACCGTTGGCTCCGACACCAGCGTCACGGCTTCGATCCCGAAGCACAACACAGTCAAGCCGGCCCCGAAGGTCGATACCGAGATGAAGACTGGCGCGACCGGCGCTGCGGATTGGCCAGGTCCGCCATCGGACAACTGGGGCAATTGAGCTCGTCTTGAAATATTGAATGCGGCGGGCTTGCCCGCCGCCTTGCTTATGGGCCGCCAGGCTTTCGGGCTACGTCAAATCCTTCGGCCGAACAAAATGCGTCAGCCGGGCGCCACGGAAGTCGAGATCGGCCCAATCCTCGTCCAGCGTGAACCGGGCAAGAGCTGCCGTCGGAAACTTCGCTTCGATCTTCTTGAAAACGCTCTCATCCGTTCCGGGGCCGGCCAGCCGCAACACAAAATGCTGCAGGCCGGGATTGTGGCCGATCACCATCAGGCTAGCCGCCTTGGCCTGCCGCACGCGCGCCAGGATCGCACCGGCAGCCGCCTCGTAGAGTTCGTCGGCGAATTGCGCCGGCACGTTCTTCGGCAGTTCGGCCGCGACCAGCCGCCAGGTGTCGCGCGTGCGCAGCGCCGGCGACACCAGCGCCAGATCCGGCAGCCAGCCGCGTCGCGCAAGCTCCCGCCCCATCAGCGGCGCCGTCTTCAACCCGCGCGCGGCTAGCGGCCGGTCGAAATCCTCGAGCTCGGGATCGTCCCGGCTCGACTTGGCGTGGCGCAATATGAGCAGTTGTTTCAGGGGCATCGATCAGGACCAGGGAACCTCGACGTTGAAATCCTGCCCATGCCTACCACCGTATCTCGCTCCCGTCTCGGTATCGAAAGCAGCCGTCAGCACGCCAAAAACGAAGAGGCCCACGTGCCGCTCATCCCTGTCCCATTTGACGGCAATGTCGGCCTCGGTGATCGACCAGACTCCGGATCGAACGTGGATCGCGCTGATAATTGAGCCATCAGGTTCATACAGGTAGAAATAGGCCGTGTCGCTTTGCGGTCCGTCCTCTTCTTTGTACTCGAAGACGCCTGCAAGATCGCCTTTGGTGCGGACCGCGCTGTCGAAAACGTCCAAAGCCCAGTTCCTAGAGCAGCGTTGAGATATCCCGCCCATGCACGACACGCACGATATCGATCCGTTCCGCTGCGAGCCTGTAGAGAATGACATAGTTGCCGATGGTTAGCGCACGCGTGTCGGCCCCGATATCGGGTCTTCGCGGTCCGGATTCGGGGAAGGCCGCGAGCTGTAGAATGCGTTCTGCGATTGCATCGAGAAAATGATCGGCGGCGCGCGGGCTATCCTTGGCAATGGAAAGCCAGATATCGGTCAAGTCATTTTCAACCGCCGGGCTGCGGACGATCGGCAGACCTGCCACGGATTACTTCTTGGCGGCATCGATAAGACGATCCCGAGCCTTCCGTTTGATATCGTCTATATCGAAAGGAACGAATGGACCGCTTTCCAGCCCCTCGGTCCAGGCTTTGCGCAGTCGCTCCACCTCGGCTTCCCGGAGAGGTTGCCGCAAGCGCCACTCACGCAGCGCCTCGCGGATCACCTCGCTCGCCGAGCCGTACCGCCCGCTCTCGACGGCATCTTTGACCATCTCAAGCAATTCTGGTGAAAGCGCCACGCTGACTTTTTCGACCGCTGCCATGGAAACTATCTCCTCATAGGATGGTAGCAATTATTGCTACCATCCACAAGGTTACGGCGTGATCCGCGCCAGCTGCTCGAGGTCGGTCTCCTCGCGCAGCGGGTCGGGCGCCATCACCACCGAGGTGGCGTTGTCGGCGTCGTCGGCGAAATGGGCAAGCACGGTGTGGCCCTTTTCCATGCGCGCCTTGCCTTCGGCGACCAGACCCAGCGCCAGCGGATAGAGCCGGTGCTCCACCTTCAGCACGCGCGCGGCAAGCGTGTCCTCATTGTCGCCGACCATCACCGGCACGGCGGCCTGCGCGATGATCGGGCCGTCATCCATCTCGGGCGTGACGAAATGCACCGAGCAGCCATGGATGCGCACGCCCGCGCGCAATGCACGCGCATGCGTGTCCAGCCCCTTGAAGGCCGGCAGCAGGGCAGGGTGGATGTTGACCATGCGCCCCTGCCATTTGTCGACCAGGCCGCGGCCGAGGATCCGCATATAGCCGGCAAGGGCTACGATGTCGGCGCCGAAGCCGACAAGCGCGGCGTCGAGCGCGGCGTCATAGGCATCCTTGCTCGGATGGTCGGCGCGCTGGATGACCTTGGTGGCGATGCCGCGCGACTGGGCGATGCCGAGGCCGGCCGCGTTGGCGCGGTCGGAAATGACGCCGACGATTTCCGCCGGATAGTTTGGATCGGCGGCGGCCGCGATCAGCGCCGTCATGTTGGAGCCGCGTCCCGAGATCAGGACGACCGTGCGTTTCCTGCTCATAGGCCGATCGAGCCCCGATAGATGACGCCGGCGTCGCGGCGCGGGACGATGCGGCCAATCGGCGTCACCGTCTCGCCGGCTTCCTGCAGCACCGCCGCGACCTGCGCCGCCTGGCCGGAGGCGACCGCGAGGATCATGCCGATGCCGCAATTGAAGGTGCGCATCATCTCTTCCGGCGCGACGCCGCCGGTCTTGGCCAGCCACGAGAACACCGGCGGCACGTCGATCGCTTCGAGGTCGAGCTCGGCGGAAAAATCCTTGGGCAAAACGCGCGGAATGTTTTCCGGGAAACCGCCGCCGGTGATGTGGGCCAGCGCCTTGATGCCATGCGTGTTGCGGATCGCCTTGAGGATCGACTTCACATAGATGCGCGTCGGCTCGAGCAGCGCCTCGGCGAGGCTGAGCTCTTCGTTGAATGGCGCCGGATCGCTCCAGCCGAGCCCGCTCGCGGCAACGATCCGACGCACCAGCGAAAAGCCGTTGGAGTGCAGGCCGGACGAGGCAAGGCCGAGCAGCACGTCGCCTTCGACGATGTCGTCGGTCGGCAGCAGCTGGCCGCGCTCGGCGGCGCCCACGGCGAAGCCAGCAAGGTCGTAATCCTTGTCGTGATACATTCCCGGCATTTCGGCGGTCTCGCCCCCGATCAGCGCGCACCCGGCCTGGCGGCAACCTTGCGCGATGCCGCCGACGATTGAAGCGCCCTGGTCCGGGTCGAGCTTGCCGGTGGCGAAATAGTCGAGGAAGAACAGCGGCTCGGCGCCCTGCACGACGATGTCGTTGACGCACATGGCGACGAGATCGATGCCGATCGTGTCGTGCTTGCCGGCATCGATGGCGATCTTGAGCTTGGTGCCCACGCCGTCATTGGCCGCGACCAGCACCGGATCGGTGAAGCCGGCGGCCTTCAGGTCGAACAGTCCGCCGAAGCCGCCGATCTCGCCATCGGCGCCCGGCCGGCGCGTGGCGCGCACCAGTGGCTTGATCTTCTCGACCATCAAATTGCCGGCATCGATGTCGACGCCAGCCTCGGCGTAGGTGAGCCCGTTTTTGCGCTCGGCCTTGTCGCCCTTGCTCATCGTCGGCTCGTCCTCGTTTCCATTGCCGGCTCTTCGCATGAATGGTTTCGGGGAGCAAGGATGGCCGTCGTTTCCGCCGACAAAAGCGTGGAAAGTGAGCACCGACATAGGCGATTGGCGAAGGCCGAGATGGCCAATCTCCCCCCTTGCGGGAAAGATGTCCGGCAGGACAGAGGGGGGTGTGAAGGAATACCAGCGTCGATAGTGGTTCTGCCGACACGACGAAAGAAGAACTCCGATATGCCGAGGGACAGCAAGGGGACCGCAAGGGGGAGATCGGCAGGTTCAGCGCCGCTCCTCCCTTGCCCAATTTACTTATCTCCATCATCTATTCTCCAATAAAAATCGCAACGGGACATCACGTGACCCTTCCCAACATGATCACGATCATGCGGCTGCTGCTCGTGCCCGCAGTGGTGCTCGCCATGCTGCAGGCGCATTGGGACTGGGCCTTTGCCGGATTCCTCGTTGCCGGCATCTCCGACGGCGTCGATGGCTTCATCGCGCGTCGCTGGAACCAGTCGTCCAGCCTCGGCGCCTATCTCGATCCGATCGCGGACAAGCTTCTGCTGGTCTCGGTCTTCGTCGTCATGGGTTTCGCCGGCGAACTGCCGCTTTGGCTGGTGGTGACCGTGGTCTCGCGTGACGGGCTCATCGTCTGCGCCGTGCTCTTGTCCAGCGTGATGAGCCATCCGGTCGAGGTCAAGCCGCTCTTCGTGTCGAAGGCCAACACCGCCGCGCAGATCGTGCTGGCGGCGCTTGTGCTGGGCGAACTTGCCTTTTCCACGCACTTGGACCCGTTGCGGACCGCGCTCATATTGCTGACCGGGGTCTTGACCGTGGCTTCGGCCGCAGCCTATCTCGTGGCCTGGCTAAGGCATATGAGCGGCTATGGCGAAGGCTCCCGAACGAGCAACTCCCAAACCGGCGACATCAAGTCGGGCATCGGCAAATCGGGCGGCTCCAACACGGGCGCCTGACAGCGAAGCCGCGGTGATTGAGGCCGACGACAGCTCGGGCGGGCTTCGCCGCCAGGTCTTCTTCTGGCTGGCGACGGCGGTCCTGCTGGCGCTGTTCCTCTACATTTTCTCGGGCATCCTCCTGCCTTTCGTCGCCGGCATGGTGCTCGCCTATTTCCTCGACCCGGTCGCCGACTGGCTGCAGCGGCTCGGCCTCTCGCGCCTGATGGCGACCGTGGTGATCCTGATTGCCTTCATCGTCGTGGTGGTGCTGGCCTTGGTCATCCTGGTGCCGGTGCTGGCCACCCAGATGGCCGATTTCGCCCGCAAGCTGCCGGAATATCTCACCCGCCTGCAATCGCTGATCACCAGTTTCGACCCGAAATGGCTGGAGCAGCGTTTCGGCGTCAACGCCGCCGGCCTGCGCGACGGGCTGAATTCGCTGCTCACCTCCGGCTTCAGCCTGCTCACCACCGTCTTCACCTCGATCTGGAGCTCCGGCGTGGCGCTGGTCTCGGTGGTGAGCCTGTTCGTCGTCACCCCGGTCGTCGCCTTCTACATGCTGCTCGACTGGGACCGCATGGTGGCCGAGGTCGACGGCTGGGTGCCGCGCGATCATGTCGAGACGGTGCGTGCGCTTGCCCGCGACATCAACACCGCCACTGCCGGCTTCGTGCGCGGGCAGGGCACGCTTTGCCTGGTGCTCGGCGCCATGTATGCCACGGGCCTGACGCTGACCGGCCTGAACTTCGCCATCCTCATCGGCTTCTTCGCCGGGCTGATCTCCTTCATCCCCTATGTCGGCTCTTTGACCGGGCTGGTGCTCGCCGTCGGCGTCGCCTTCGTCCAGTTCTGGCCGGACTGGACCATGGTGGTCGCCGTGGCCTGCGTGTTCTTCGTCGGCCAGTTCATCGAGGGCAACATCCTGCAGCCGCGGCTGGTCGGAAAGAGCGTAGGCCTGCATCCGGTGTGGCTAATGTTCGCGCTGTTTGCCTTCGGCGCGCTGTTCGGCTTCGTCGGCCTTTTGATTGCCGTGCCGGCCTCGGCGGCGATTGCCGTGCTGGTGCGCTTCGCCATCGCCCGTTATCTGGAATCGCCGCTTTACAAGGGCAACGGCACACAGCCCGCGCCGCAATTGCCGGCCGACCGCGGCGGCGGCCATCGCTCGACGCGGGGCTGAAATGACTGCTCAGCCAGCCGACCCGCCGCGCCAGCTGCCGCTCGATCTCGGCCACGGCACCGGCTATTCGCGCGACGAGCTCATCGTCTCGGGCACCAATGCGCAAGCGGCATCGCTGATCGACCGCTGGCCGGACTGGCCGTCGCCGGTGGTCGTGCTCGCCGGGCCGCCCGGCTCGGGCAAGACGCACCTCGCCCGGATCTGGCAGGATCGGACGCATGCCGTCGCCATCGATCCCGGCCGGATCGGCGAGCACATTGCCGGGCTCGACAGCAGGCCGGCGCTCATCGACGACGTCGACAAGGCGGCGGTCGACGAGCAGGGCCTGTTCCACCTGATCAACGCCGTGCGCGGCGCGGGCTCGACGCTGCTTTTGACGGCGCGGCGTTTCCCCTCCGCCTGGCGCGTCGCGCTGCCCGATCTCATCTCGCGGCTGAAGGCGGCGTCGACGGTCGAGATCCACGAGCCCGATGACCTTTTGCTTGCCGGCGTCATCACCAAGCTCTTCGCCGACCGCCAGGTCGAGGTCGAACCGCATGTGGTGCAATATCTGGTGCGTCGCATCGAGCGCTCGCTCGCGACCGCCATGCGCGTCGTCGAACGCCTCGACCGCGCCGCACTCGAACGCAAGACGCCGATCACCCGTGCCTTGGCCGCCGAGACCGTGAGCGCCATGGACGAAGGGCAGGGCGAGTTCGATATTTAGCCACCGATAGCGCCCGGCGGTTACGCCCATAGCCCGGCCAGATGCTGGGCCAGAAGATACACGCCTGTGTGCGCCGCGATGTAACAGGCGGCGACAAGGACGAAAAACATCAGGCTGGTGGACCGCGACCGCGCGACGCCACCCGGTCTCTTGCTCGGCCGGTTGTTCCAAACCCAGAGCGCAGCGCACAGAATTGCCCAGACCACCATGACCGGAAAGGCAAAGCCGTAATAGGCTAAATAGGCCGGGCCGATCAGCGACAGCACCGCCTCGACAACAGGCATGGGAAATCCCCCTTTTGTTCAAAGCTTAGACCGGCGACAAAGTTGGAAGCGAGGGATTATTCAAACCACAGCCGGTGTGTCCGTGATCAACCCGTGGAGCCCGCGGCCTAGTTGTCCCATTTCGGAACAGTCTTTCCGGCATCGCTCTTGCAAGGCAGACAATGCCGGTTGATCCCGGTCCCGGTCGCGTTCCTGATCGGGTTGTAGGCTCGCCGGGCTCGAGGTGTTGGGGTTCTCGCCCGGCGGGTTTACCGTTCCTCCGAACTGCGGCCTTGAGCTAGACTATCAAATGGTCTATTTAATGGACCAAATCATGGTCCATATGGGGTTGTCATGCAGATATCCGTGACAGACGCCAAGGGGCAACTGACCGAACTGGTGAGGCGCGCCGAGGCTGGAGATGAGATTATCCTGACCCGCCATGGTCACGCGGCCGTGCGTCTCGTCCCGGTACGGTCCGCGCCGGACCGGAAGCACCGCCGGAGCCTGCTGCAGACCGTCCGGGCCTCCGGCGCTGCGAAAGCCAGTGCCGGCCCGCCTGCGGCGCGCAGCCAGGATTTCCTCTATGGCGATGACGGCCTGCCGGAATGATCGCGGTCGATACCTCGGCCTTGATCGCCATCGTCCTCGACGAGCCGGCGGCGGACGCCTGTATCGCTGCGCTTGAAACGGAAGACGAACTTCTGATATCGGCCGGAACCGTAGCCGAGCTCCTGACTGTTGCCGCACGACGCGGCGTGGCCGAGGAAGTGCAATCCCTGCTCGACGGGCTCGGCTTCGAGATTGCGCCAGTCACGGAAGGCGCGGCTCGGCGTGTTGCCGAGGCTTACGCACGATGGGGCAAAGGCATCCACCCCGCGGCGCTCAACTTCGGCGACTGCTTCGCTTATGAGGTGGCGAAGGACCGCGCTTGCCGGCTGCTCTATGTCGGCGAGGATTTCTCCAAGACGGATGTCGAAGGCGCGATTTGAGCGACCGGAAATGGGCTAGGTCGGCTTTCCCTTGAGCCTGTCCCGTAGCCGGCGCAGTTGCCGCCGCCACCATGGTTTCGGCTTGCGCGGGACCAGGACCATCTTGCCGTCGATGACGGCGTCGTCCACCCAGTCATGCACCAGCATGCGCCAGCTGGTCGAAACGCGGGCAAGCAGGGGGAGCGGATCGCCGCCGCTGATCCGCACCAGTTCGGGATCCTTCAGCAAAAGGCGGAAATCGAAATCCTGGGCGATGAGCGCGCGCAGGAACACGATCTGGCGCCGCATGCGGTGGAAGTCGCTTCCCTGTCCGTTGACCATGCTGCGGGCGCCGATCCACTGATGAAGACGGGCGCCCCTTAGCGTTTCGGCGGGCGGGCGGAAGGAGACCTGTTGGCGCCCGTCTTCGATGCGGCTTGTCGGTGTCAGCGGATACCAGAAATCGAGCGGCGCGGGGATCGGCACTCTGACGCTGGCTCCGGCAAGCGCGGCCTCGCTTGCGCCGCGCCTGAGGCAGATTGCGCTATCGGCCGCAAATCCCAACTCCGCCAGCGCGTCGAGCAGCAAGCTTCCGCCACCGATGGCGAACGCCGCGTTGATGCGGTCGCGTATGAGGGGAGACCACAAGTCGCGCGGCACCCATGTCAGCCGCCGCCTGGCGCCATCCACGACGACGATGATGTCTGTGTTGGCGTCCCAATTGTCCCTGTCGAGGATCGCCACGACCACGGCTGCCAAATGAGAGCCCCCTCTGGCCAGATGCCGGGGCGGGACCGGCTTGGTTCTTTCCGGGAAGGAAATGATGGTCGGAGTGGCGTGATTCGAACACGCGACCCCCTGATCCCAAATCAGGTGCGCTACCAGGCTGCGCTACACTCCGACGTCTCGCGGCGTATAGGGGGCGCACGCCCGGAAGGCAACACAAAAACGGAGGTCAAAAAGCGACCGTTCGGCTCAGCGTTGCTGGCCGGCGATCTTCTTGGCGATCGCAGCGCCCTGGATCCTTGCATTGGCAAAGCAGCCGCGAATGCTCGGCCGCATGCCGGTGAACCAGAGTCCGGGCAGCTTCGGGTCGTTCGCGGCGCCGTTGAACAACGGCACGCCCTTGGCGTCGAGCACGCCGAGCCGGCCCAGCATCGTCTCCAGCCCCGTGCGGTAGCCGGTGGCGGCAATGACGATGTCGGGCGCGATCGTCTGGCCATTGTCCAGCACGACGCCGTCGCGCCTGAATTCGCGCAATTGCGGCACCACGATGATGCGTCCGGCCTTGATGGCATCGACCGCGCCGTCGTCGGCGGCGATCGCCGTATAGTCGGAGCCGAGCCGGCTTGCGCCGCCCGCCGGGGCGGGGGGCAGGCCGTGTTTGGTAAGGTCGCCGAACACCAGGCGCTGCGTTGCCGCCATCACCGCGTCCGCGAGCCTTGTCGGTAGGCTCGCCATGAGCGGCGATATGCGGTGCACGGCGATCTTGCCGATACGCTTGGGCAGCAGCGAAGGTCCGTTGCGCGCCGAAAGCCACATCTGGCCCGTCTCGACGCGGGAAAGATGATTGAGCGCGTCGAAGCCGGAATTGCCGGCGCCGATCACCAGCACCGTCTTGCCGGCATAATCGCTCGCCCTGCCGAAATCGGCCGAGTGGATGATCGATCCCGAAAAATCCTCCATGCCTTTCCAGGCCGGGATGAAGGGTTGCCGGTCGCGCCCGGTGGCGATCACCACATAGCGCGCCGCCTTCAAGCCCGCGCTTGTCCGCAGCAGCCAGCGGTCGCCACGAAATTCGATCTCATCGACCTTGACGCCGAAGGCTATCGGCAGCCGGTGCCTCTCGGCGAAATCGTTGAGATGGCCGATGACGGCGCTGCGGTGCGGGAAGGCCGGCGTTCCTGCCGGAAAGGATACGCCCGGCAGCGAGGAAAGGTCGCGATGCGTGTTGAGGTGCAGGTTGTCGTGGCGGCGATGCCAGGGCTCGGCCAGCCGTTGCTCGCGTTCCAGGACCTGCACCGTCACATCGGCCTTGGCCAGCGCATAAGCGGCGGCAAGCCCGGCGGCGCCCGCGCCGATGACCATCGCGCCTTCCAGTATCGCTGGTTCGCCGACCCCCGACGGCAAGACTTTCGCTTCCGCGTCCATTGGTGTCTTTATCGTCGCCATCATGCCTTCAACTGGCACGGCCATGTATCTGACATATGCCGCTCACGTGCCAAAAGGAATAGGCGGATGTTGCGAGACGTCCGGCATTGTGTCGCGGATTTTTACAAGCGCCGGCTAATGAGCCGGGTCGGCGTGGCGATGCACCAGCTTGAACGCGCCATCCTCCAGCCGGAACACTTCCGTCACCCGCAGGGTCATCTCGGTCGCCTCGCCGTTCTTGCCGATGCGCGCCTTGGCGTGCTGCAAGCCGCTCCAGAAGGCCAAATCGCCGCTTGCCGAAGCCTGCAGCACCTCAAGGTCGGTGTTGCCGCCCTTGTGGAAGCTTGCAGCGTCGCGTTCGTAGCGGCCGGCGACCGCTTCGGCGCCTTCGAGATGGTCGCCGCGCGGCGAGAAAAACGTCGCCGGTCCGGCGTGGGTGACGATCGCCTTCAGCGAGGTGGCATCGCCATTGACATAGTCCTCGGCGATCTTCTCGCGCTGCTTCATGAAGGCATCGAAGGACGAGCCGCCGGGGTGCACCCTCCTGATCCAGCTTTCCAGGCCGGCCATGAAATTCTCGAGGAAGGCGGCGGTGTCGGCATTGGTGACGGCGCCCTTATCGTCGAGCAGCTCCGCGACATTGCCGATATAGGCCTCCGGCTGCTGCATCACGGGCATGTCGAGGAAGACGAAGGTCTGCCGAAGCGCCTGGTTGGAGCCGAAGGCGCCGATCTTGCTCGGGCTGACGCTGACGACTCCGGCGGGCAGGTCCTTGAACACGCTCTTGCCCGGCGGACGCGAGCCGACATCGAGCGCGTTTTTCAGGCAGCCCGGGATCGAGCGGTTATATTCCGGGGTGACGAACAGCACCGCGTCGCATTCGCGTATCGCCGCACGAAAAGCCGACCACGCCGCAGGCGGGCTGTCGCCATCCAGATCTTCGTTGTAAAGCGGCAGGTCGCCGATCTCGATGAAGCGGCAGCGCACCGAATCCGGCGCGCGGGCGGCGAGCGCCTTGGCGATCTTGCGGCTGAAGGACTGGGCGCGCAGGCTGCCGACAAGGACAGCAAGCTGCAGGACGGCGTGTTCGGTTGCATTGGTCATGGCGAAACGTCCGGTTCTGATTTGCCTCACAGGGTAGGACCGGCTCGGGCCGGCCGCCCGACCTTTCGATAATGTCGCCAGCCCAGTGAGGTTCCCTACGTCATGGCGGGCCCCTGGCCGCTTGCGGCCTTGCCGCCGCGGCCATTGCACAGTAATGACGGATTGGCGCGAGATTTCAGGCATCCTGCAGGGTCTCGGATATTGCGCCGAACAAAGGTGCCCGGTCTTCGGGCGGCAAAGAGGTGGTCATGTCCGCGCGTATTTTCAGTCCAGCCAAAACCGCGATGCAGTCCGGCAAGGCCAAGACAGGACATTGGGTGTTGGAATTCGACCCCGCCCAGCGCAAGAAGATCGATCCGCTGATGGGCTACACCACCTCGGGCGACATGCTGAGCCAGGTGAAGCTCACCTTCGAGACGAAGGAAGAGGCTGTGGCTTATGCCGAGAAGCAAAAGATCGCCTATCGCGTGGAAGAGCCGAAGGAAGCCAAGCGCCGGCAGATTTCCTATTCGGACAATTTCCGCTATGACCGCAGGACGCCCTGGACGCACTGACTCCCGGTCTTGCGTCGCCTGGCGTAACCCGCCTCAGCCGGCCCGGCCGGCCGACGGTCCCGTAGCTCAGCTGGATAGAGCACCGGCCTTCTAAGCCGATGGTCGCAGGTTCGAATCCTGCCGGGATCGCCATTTTTGGCGCCGTTTTGCGCGGACTTACTTCCGCATCAGCTTAGGAGAGGGCTCGGTCAGCCATTGCTTGCCGTCTTTCTCACTGGCCCACGGATTGCCGAAGGCCTTGGTGGGCAACGGTTCCTCGTCAAACTCGAGCCGCACCTTCACAGCCCGCCGCTCGCGCCGATGCTCGGCTTGCTTGAATGCCTTGTCGCTGTCGGCTGTGGTCATGCCGACGATCGGGGTATTTCTGCGGGACCGACTCATGGACGTGTCGCTTGGCTTGCGTTTTCGGGCGGACAAGCCCGAAGATCTGGTCAGCGCTTAAAAGTCTTCGGCTACCCTGCCGCTCGCGCCACCAAGATATGTGTTCCAGACGTAGTCGCGGATCAGCTTTCGATGCTCGGTTGTTCTGCGGTGATAACTGGGACGGTCAGGGTAGGATACGCCGGCAACATGGAAGAATGCTTCCTCGATGATCTCATGGTGTCCGACCGCGCCCGCCATCGTCATCGGATTTTCCCGAGCGATGGCTACCGCGACGTCACTTGTCCTGTCCAAATGCGAGTAAAGGACGTTCCAGTTTGCGCCGCCAGTATCAAGCCCCATCTTCAAGCGGGGTTCGAAATTCAGTTTTCGTCCCGCCGTGGCGGAGAAGCGATAGAAGCAGAAGCCTGCCCATAGATTCCAGTGTCGATCGGTCGGCCTCGGCTCGTGGATATGATTTCGACCTGGAAGGAACAGCTTGCCGTAGACAGCCTTGCCTTCCATCTTGGCCGGAATGTCAAACGGCATTACCGGAAAACAGTCATGATCAATGAAGCCGAATAACTCAGGCTCCAAGTGCCGTATGATGTTATGATAAGTCCAGCTTATCGCGGTTCCGTGCGATCTGGACAGATGTTTTTCCACCCGCATCGGAAGCGCCAAATAAGGAACGCCTCTCAGTTTGCAGATGCTTTCTATTGCCTGTCTCGACGCCTGATCGGTCGAATTGTCGACAACGGCCAGGGTCATTCTCGGCGGGTGCATTTCCCATGCCTTGGCCAGCGCATCTATGACCCAGGGTGTATTGAACGCCACCGTAAAACAGACACGCGATGCACCAGTGGCTTTCAGGCGGTCTGCAAAACTGCGTCCGGCAGCTCGGCCCCTGTGCTCGAAAGCCTTGTACACTAAGCCATTTCTGGCTTCCTTCGCCGCGATGACTGCCGGCGCTCTGGTTATGATATCGACAATCTTCAGGCCCATTTGGCGTGCATAACTTGACGCCAAGTGGAAGGGAAGTCCGTCCTTCAAATCCCTTCATGCCCCGGCCTTAGTGACGGCTTGAAGCACAGCCGCTTCGCTTGAACGCTTGCAAACGGGGAAATTGCAGCCATAAGCGGCTGCATGAAGATTTTCGTGCCAGTGGAAGAAGCGATCCGTCATCTGCGCGACAGTTTGTTCGCAAAACTCAGATCTTTCGACTGGTTTCAGACTATCAGCCTGCTGGCTCTCAAGGACGACGTCATTCTCGTTACGAAACAGTTTGACGATCACATTCTAACATTCTCGCCTCGAGAAACCATCGGCAAGGACCTGTTCCGGAAGGGGCACTACCAACGCGATTTGGCCAATCGGGTTCTTGACCTTGTCGGCGTTCCGAAGGGAAGGGTGTTGCTGGAACTCGGCGCGAATATAGGCACGCACACCGTTTATTTAATGCGCAGCGGCAAGTTCGATCGAGCAGTCTCGGTGGAGCCGGATCCACGTAACCTCAAGCTACTGAAGCACAATTTATCGCTCAATGAGCTTTCGAGCCTGGTGACTGTCTTTGAATGCGCCGCTGGCGACAGAGAGGGCTCTATCGATCTCTATTTCGGCGATGACAATTTTGGCGCGAGCAGCGTAGTTAAGCCAAATGGCCATTCACGATCGATTCGGGTGCAGCTTCGTCGCGTGGACGGCATCCTGGCTGATGCCGAGGTCAACCTTGAGGATGTTGGCCTGGTATGGATGGATATCGAAGGCGCCGAGCCCGAAGCGCTGAAATCCATGGCTGAACTGGTGCGGCTTCGAGTGCCCATTCTCATGGAATACGGCCCTTGGCGGTATGGACCGGCAAAAACTGAGGAAATGGCCGAATATCTCTCCAGCCACTACAGGCGATGTATTGTCTTCGGTGGCAAAACCGAAAAGGAAATGAATATTCGCGATGTGTTCGATCAGCGAGACATTCTTCTTCTGCCCTGAGCTCTCATAGCCAACTTAGAGCGACCACCTGTCCCGCTGGCGCCACAGGTCCATGGGAGTTCGCCACAAGCGATACCAGCCGGCTCTTCTTATTTGCTCGGCAATTGGAGCGTCGCTGTACATCTTGAAGAACTGCAGCACGCGCGGACTGGCGAAAGCCTTTTTGCCGCGTGTGTTGTAGTCGCTGACCGGAAGACGGTGTCGGCTCAGAGCCAAGCCATTTCGAGAGAGCGCGACGCCGATGCAAAACTGCTCCGGTGCGTCTGTGTTGGTCAATTCGCGTACGGCCAACATCGCGGAATAGGCCTCCGTCAATGCACTGGCATTGGCTCTATGAATGCCAAGGATTCCGCTTTGCCACATCGGCTCGTGCCCAGTCAGGGTATAGTCTCCGATCTTGACGCCTTTGCCTGTGAGAACCGGGTAAAGCCGATGCTCGCCCTCACACTTGCGCATGAAAGAACGGGTCGGAGAAATCTGGCGAAACCCTCTGGATGGATCGACATAAGGGTAATGGTCGGAGTCCATGAAGATGAGGCGGTCCGCGTGCTTCAGAATCTCGATCAAGGACGCCGCCTTGATACCAAAATGATAGCGCCAGCCGAAAGACATCAGCTCTTTCTGGTCGGCGGTTATAGCGATCGTCCCTACGGGGTATTGACGAAAGAGTTCGGGTCTGTCGGTTGCGACGATTATTTTGGCGCTTGGGCAATTGTGCAAAAGCTTAAGCGCGCTGAGCAGTGCGCCAAAGTGATAAACCTCGTTATCGCCATACGCGATATAACCAAAAACGTCGTCCATTCGACCTGAAATGGGAGAAGTGTCTGAAGTCCTCCCACTACCACACGCGCTTGTGCAATCCACTCAAAAGTTCCTCGATGGATCGGTTCCTTGCACCTGTTCGCACGTTTCTTTGTTGATGGTTCGGCCGATCCGAGGCTATGTCGCGGGAGCGTTGGGGAGATATTGAATGTCGGCGCTTTCCAAATGGCTGAGGGATGTGCGCTCCAAATTGCCGGAGCACGTCACGATCGGCCGCCACACTTACGGCGTGACGTGGCGGAAGGTGCTTTTTCCCTCGAAGGATGCTCCGCTGGAGATCGGTGCCTTCTGCTCGGTCGCCGGCCAGGTGCTTTTCATGTGCTCTGGCCAGCATCCGACCGACAGGGCAACTTCGTTTCCGATCCATAGCCGATTGCTGAAGCAGCGCGAGCCGATCGCTAATGGCGGCAGACCGGGCGGCATCACCATCGGCAATGATGTCTGGATCGGCCACGGCGCCATTATTTTGCCGGGCGTCGAGATCGGCGATGGCGCTGTCGTCGGGGCAGGGGCTGTGGTCACGAAGAACGTGCCGCCTTACGCCATTGTCGGCGGGTCTCCGGCGGCGCTGATCCGGTATCGCTTCTCGCAGGACATCATCGCAAAGCTGCTCGCCATCCAATGGTGGCATTGGGACGACAAGAAGATAAAAGCCGAGGCGGACACGCTTACCGGCCCGATCGAGACTTTCACCGAAAAGCATTTTGTGTCAGTCACCACAACGAGGTGACGGTTAGCGGTTAGCGGAAAATGAAGTCGTGTTTCTTCCTGGCGACCGATGCCAACTACTTTCCGTATGCCTGCCTGGCGGCGCGCCGGATAATTGATGTCTCCACGCCCATCGACGGCTTTCTGCTCTACACCGGTGCAAGCGCAACGGACCTTGAAGTCGCCCGCCATCTGCTGAAAGCCAAGGTCGAGCTGGTCGATGTCACGGATTTCATGACGAATTTCGGCTTTCGCTTTGGAACATACAGCATTGCCGCTTACGTTCGGCTTTTCGCCGATCAGTTTCCGGTTTTCGAGCCGTACGATCGCATCGCATACACGGATTGCGATGTTCTCTTCAACAGAGATATCAATGACTTGGCCGGCCAGCGGCTGCACGCACCGCTGCTCGCCGCGCATGACGACTACATGTATTTCAGGCCTTCATACCGGCAAAAGCTCAAGCTGGCGCCCGGCGCGCCGTATTTCAATTCCGGTGTCGTCGTCTTCGACATGAACGCTGTCCGGGAGAGCGCCCTGCTGGAGCAGACGCGCAAGGCCGCCATTCATGGCCAGATGAATGATCAAAATGCCCTGAACGTCGTCTTCGAGGGCAAGTGGCAGACGATGCACCCCAACTGGAATTTGCAATCGCTCGGAACGAGAGATTTTCGTTTCTCGCAAGCCTGGGCCAGGCATTTCGCGGGCGGTAAGCCGTGGGGCAATCAGGTCGGCGTCGAACTCGAAGCTCTCAGGATATGGCGCGACCTGGCAAAGGACACGCCTTGGGGCAAGCCGTTCGAGCAGCGCATACCCTTCGAGCGCGGCGTGATGAAGCGCTTCTTCCGGCGCTTCGATGCTGTTGCCGGTCTTTTCGGCAAGGACGTGCAGCGCCGCCGGGCCAGATATGACGGCACGAAGATGCATCGGCTCTACGCCCGGCAGGCGGATGAAGGAGCAATGGCGGTCCAGTTTCCCGAAGTGCTTGGCGATTTCGCCTGATCAGGCGTCGCTTCGCCCTCATTGAAAACAAAGCCCGCCGCGGCAATGGGAAACCGTGACGGGCTTGGCGACGCCTCTGATGGGACGCCATTGGAAAATCGAGGGCTACGCCAGCAGGCCGGCGACCTTGGCCGCCTTGCGCAGTGTCTTGCGGGCTTCCACCGGGCTGCGCAGGCCATCGAGCGCATCGCGGCAGACACGGCTTGCCGAGCGCCAGGCGCCGCCGCGCGCCGGCCCCGGCCAGCGCTGGTCGAGGCATTCCATCGCCTCGAAACAGCTTGATACCTTGCGCTGGCCGTTTGGCTGGAAATCGATCACGACTGGTTCGGAAAACCAGACATCGTTCATCACTTCCTCCGTTCTTGTGATTGTCTTTAGAGCAAGCAATCGGCGCCGGATGGGCGCCCGATGCAGGTTCGCGAGGCGATGCGGAACCCGCGCGTTAACCAACCATCGCGCATTAGGTTCCGAAGAATCTTAACGTGGCGACAGGCCGCGTTCGGACCGGCTCATGGGCACCGGATGGCGCGCGATCCGGGCCGCTAAATCGCGCGACCAAGGGCCTTTAAAACGCTCTATTCCACCAGCACATGCGCCTCGCGCGCGGCGACGATAAAGGCCTCCCTGGCGTTGTCCGCCGCGATGTCGCCGCGGATCGCCCGGCGGCAGGCGCGCAGCGCCGCGCCATGCAGCGCGCTGCCGGCATCGCGCCATTGGCCGGTCAGCAGTTCGACGGCTTGCTCCGCGTTGGATATATGCCGGATAGAGCCGGAAACGCCGACGGCGACTTCGACCGGCCTGGAAAACCATCCCTGGATCATCGCGAAAGCTCTCCCGAAATATGTCGGAACACGAAATTTTGCCGCGTGGTTCCGATCCGGAACGTCAACTTACCGTGAAGCCGTCTCACGAAGGCGGCGCACGCCGTTCATCTGCCAAGCGGCCGCCGCGAAAGCTCCATCAATTCCGCCTCGTCGGTGATGCCCGCCATGTAATTGGCGATGATGCGCGAAGCGCGCGCTTCCTTCTGTTCGGCGGTCTCGCCCTCGACATTGCCGTTCGCGTAGACACGGCCAAGCATGGCCGTCTCGTCAGGGGTGAATGTGTTGCGCACCGCGGTCATGGCTTCCTCCTAATAGCCCGGCCCCTCTCTGCCCCGGCTAACATATTAGCATGCTTCAAGATCGGGAGTGAGTCGCCGGTACATAGCCGCAGGCCTCTTTGGTCAGGCGCCTCGCCCGGCCTGCTTCCGCGGCTGTGGCTGACCGCTGTTTTGTCGGGTCTCGTTATATTCTTGCCGAATGAGCGTTGCGCTGATACGCATTAGCAGCACGGAATTTTTCCGAGTCTGCATTGACTTGCGTCGAGAAAAGCGCCGTGCGTTCTGTCCGAGACCAGCAACCCCGACGTGGTGGCAACCGGGTTACGAAGGGGTTCTGGTCGAAAGAAGCAGGGCAGGTCCCGTCCAAATCGGGGCTGGCCCGTCAACGCTCTGGAACTCCGAAGCCATTGCCCCCATGGCCTTCGGAAGAGCATGAACCATGGGGAAATCGATGGTCACCAAGAAACTTACCGCCAACGCAGAAAGCGCGGCAGCCTTTCTTGCGGTGATGGGCAACGAGAAGCGTCTGCTCATCATGAACTACCTCGCTGAGGGCGAACTCTCGGTCGGCGTGCTCGCCGACAAGGTCGAACTCAGCCAGTCGGCGCTGTCGCAACACCTGGCCAAACTGCGCAGGTTTGGCCTTGTCGAAACCCGCCGCGATCGTCAGATGGTCTATTATTCCTGCAAGTCTTCGGCAGCGCGCGAGCTTCTGACACTGCTCGATGGCCTGCTGACGACGGACAAGCCGCTTGCCGGACCGGCAAGGCAGGCCTTGGTCGAAAGGATGCGGCGGCCGCAAGCCGCCTGAACAGATTGGCACGCAGGGACGAGGCCGGGGGGCCTTCGTCCGGCGTGCACTTCCATGGCGCGTGCAAGCGGCCGCATCGTGACCCGCCCACATTCCTTGAACCGCTGCTGCCATACCGCTCGCCGGGCGGTTCATCACGTTTGTTTGAGAGGCGACGCTTGGACGTCCGATTTTCGCTGCAAGCCGCTGACAGCAAATGATTTTGTGTATGAGCGGGGTCTGGCTCAGCCGAAGATTACAGATTTGTAAGTCGCCTGATCGGGCGCTGTTGGCTAAATTTCGAGCCGATCCACACCCCCGGATCATGACGGCGCCAAGCTTCCACTTCGGCTCCGTAAGAGGCTCGCCGCTCCGGCGGGCCTCTTTCGTTTCGGGCCGACGATGTGCCTTGCCGCCCGCCGACGCCGCGCTCTAGCGTGCGCCGCGCTGCCTTGTGATGACGCTGCGCAGGGCGAGCACCAGCACGGTGATAATGATCAGGATCACCGAGAGCGCGGCGATCGCCGGGTCGATGTTGTCGCGCAGGCCCATCCACATCAGGCGTGGCAGGGTGATGGCGTTGACCGAGGTGATGAACAGCGTCACGCCGATCTCCTCCCAGGAGAGCACGAAGGAGAGCAGCGCCGCGGTGACGATGCCGAACTTGACGTTGGGCATGATGACGCGCGTCGCGCGCTCCCACACGCTGGCGCCGAGCCCGCGCGCGGCAAGGTCGATGCGCCGGTCGATCTGGCTGAGCGACACGAGGATGAGCACCGTGGCGAAAGGCACGGTCATCACCGAATGCGCCATAGCGACGCCCAGCCAGGTATCATACCCGAAGAAGGAGGTGATGCCGGAAACCGAGGTGAGCAGGAAATAGAGCGTCACCGCCGAGACCACCGGCGGCACCACCATCGGCAACAGCACGAAGCCGACAAGGGCGGCGGTGAAGCGCGGCTGAAACATCCACACGCCGAGGCTGAAGGTGAGGGCAAGCGCGGTGGAAAGGATGCTGCTGACGATCCCGATCCTGAGCGAAAGCAGGATCGAGTCCAACCAGCGCGGATCCTCGATCAGCGAACGGTAGTGGCGCAGCGACAGTTCACCCGTCGGCATGGTCAGCATCCGGCTCGGCGTCAGCGACACCGGGATGACGGCAAGCAGCGGCATCAGCAGGAACAGCGCCACCACCACGGCGAGGAGCAGCGAGACGGGGCCGGGGCGGTAGGTCGGCATCTTGGCTACACCAATTGCTTCGGTTTGACGTAGCGGAACAGCAGCGCCATCAGCGCGCCGACGAACACCACCAGCACGACGCTGATCGCCGCGCCCAGCCCCCAGTCCGGGCTCTGGAAGATGCGCAGATAAATGAGCTCTGCGATCATCACGCTGCGGCCGCCGCCGAGGATTGCCGGCGTGACGAAGAAGCCCAGCGAGAAGACGAAGGTGATCAGCGCCGAGCCGATGATGCCGGAGCGCGTCATCGGCACGAACACCGTCCAGAAGGTGCGCATGCGGCTGGAGCCAAGGCCACGCGCCGCAAGCAGCACGCGCTCGTCCAGGCTACGCATGGCGGATGCCAGCGGGAATACCGCGAAAGGGATGAGAAAATGCGACATGCCGACGATGACGCCGAACTCGTTGCGCACCAAAGTCAGCGGCTCCGAGATGAAGCCGACCGATTGCAGCCAGGTGTTGATCAGGCCGCGGTTGGAGAGCAGCGCGACCCAGCCGAAGGCGCGCGTCAGCACCGAGATCCAGAAAGGCACCAGGATGCAGAACTCGGCCAGCACACGCTGCACCGGACTGCCGCGCACCCACACCACGGTGATGGCATAGGCGGCGGTGACCGAGACCACGGTGACGATCGCCGCGATGCGCAGCGTGCGGATGAACACCGACTGCACCAGGTCGTCGGTGAGCAAAGCGTGGTACTGGCCGAGGCCTGGCGTTGGGAGGGTAAAACTCCACTTCACCACGCCGAGGAAGGGCCAGGCATAGGCAAGGATCAAAAACAGGAGCAGCGGCGCCATCAACAGCGCCGCGCCCATCCTGTCGGAGAGGGGGCCTCTCATCGGTCAGAAATCTCGGCCTGATCAGGCCGAGATGATCTTGGTGTATTCGTCGAGCGCGGCGCCGTAATTCTTGGCGTACCACTCCATGTCGAGCGGGATCTGCTTCTTCATGTTGTCCGGATCGACCGGGTTGATGCGCTTCTTGTCGGCCGGGATCAGCGCATCGGCCGCCGGATTGGCCGGGCCCTGTCCGAGCTTGTCGAACATCACCAGCTCCTTCTGCGGATCCTGGGTGCTGGCGATGAACTTCATCGCCGCGTCCTTGCTGCCGGGATTGTTCTTCAGCACCGCCAGCGCGCCGGGCGAGATCAGGCCCTGGTCCCAGATGAACTTGATCTGGCCGCCGGAGTCCTGCTCGATCAACGAGGCGCGGGTCGACCATACGATCGCCATCGAAGCCTCGCCGTTGAGCAGCACGCTCTGGCTTTCGGCGCCGCCGCCCCAATAGGAGACGACGTTTTCCTTGAAGGCGGCGATCTTGTCATGCGCGCGCTTCAGGTCGAGCGGATAGAGCGAGGCGGGTGCCACACCGTCGGCCAGCAGTGCCGCTTCCCAGCTCGACACGCCCCATTTGTAAAGCGAGCGCTTGCCGGGGAATTTCTTGACGTCGAAGAAGTCGGCCATTCCGGTCGGCGCGTTGGAGCCGAATTTTTGTGAGTCGTAGGCGATCACATAGGAGAAGAAGTAGGTCGAGGCGGCATATTCCCAGCCGAAGCCCGGCCGCATCTTGCTCTTGTCGACGACCTTGTAGTCGATCGGCTCGAGCATGCCCTGGCCGCCGAGCGTGATGGCCGAGAACGGATCGACGTCGACCAGGTCCCAGGTCGGCGCGCCGCTCTTGTACTGCGCGGCGATAGCACCTTCGGTCGGGCCGGAGCCGTCCATCTTGACCGGGATGCCTGTTTCCTTGGTGAAGGCCTGGCCGTAAGCGGCATCGTAAGCCGTTATGGCGTCGCCGCCCCAGTTCACCAGCACCAGCCCTTTGGTCTCGGCTTGAGCGCCGGTCGAGCGCAAAAGCATCGGCGTGCCGGCGAGCACGAGGCCCGCAAGCTGCGCGAACTGCCGGCGCGATATCTCGCCGCGCTTGGTCCGCTCGGCGAGGGATTCGATCGTCTGTTTCTTGGTTTCGTTCGTCATGTCAGTTCCCCTTGTTGTCGTTGATTTTGAACCGGAAGCCGGGCGGCGAATTAAGGCCGCGGCGGCGCTCTCTATTGTCCTCCGTCCGGAAGGAGGAAACCCTTTTCCGCCGGCCAGGTCAGCCAGACGGAATTGCCTTTGCTCAGCGCCGCGGCTGCGACCTCGTTCGGCACCGATACGGTGACCTTGGCGCCCTGGCGCGTGGTGAGGTCGAGCTTGGTCGCGGCACCGAGATAAGTCGAGGCGACGGCCGTCGCCGCGATGCCGTTTTGGTTGGCGAACGCTTCCGGCGCGATCGACATGTCCTCGGGGCGGATGGCGAGGATGGCGTCGCCTTTGATCGCCTCGGCCTTGCAGCGCATGTTGACCGCGCGGTCTTCGCAGAGCCCGGTCGCGCCATTGTCGGCGGGGCGCACGCCCTTCACCGGCAGCATGTTGATCTCGCCCAGGAACTCGGCGACGAAGCGGTTGGTAGGCCGGTTATAGACCTCGTCAGGCCTGCCGACCTGCAACAGCTTGCCGTGGTTGAAGATGGCGACGCGCGACGACAGCGCCAGCGCCTCGCTCTGGTCGTGCGTAACGAAGACGAAGGTGGTGCCGGTCTCCTGGTGCAGCCGCTTCATCTCGGCCTGCATCTGGCCGCGCAGGCTCTTGTCCAGCGCCGAGAACGGCTCGTCGAGCAAGAGCACGCCCGGCTCGAACACCAGTGCGCGGGCCAGCGCCACACGCTGCTGCTGGCCGCCGGAAAGCTGCGCCGGCAGCTTCTTCTGATGGCCTTTCAGTCCGACGCGTTCGATCATCTCGCCGACACGGCTTTTGATCTCTGCGGCGGATTTCTTGCGCACCTTGAGCGGGAAGGCGATGTTCTGTTCCACGCTCATATGCGGGAACAAAGCATAGCCCTGGAACACCATGCCGGCGGCGCGTTGCTCGGCCGGCCGGTTGGTGATGTCGACACCGTCGCTGAAAAGCTTGCCTTCGCTCGGCTGCACGAAGCCGGCGAGGATCATCAGGAAGGTGGTCTTGCCGGAACCGGATGGTCCGAGCAGCGTCAGGAATTCGCCGCGGCCGATATCGAGCGTCAGATTATCCAGCGCCCGGAACGAGCCGAAGCTCTTGCCGATCCCGTTCGCCTTGATCTCTGCGGCCCGGCCGGGTTGCTGCATCCTGCCTCTATCCTCACCGTCAAGCCAAATCGTAGGCACGGCTGCGGCTCACCGCAACCGAATAGTTTTCGCCTGATCGGCAAATTTGATTCACGCGTGGTGCGGAGCGGCGACGCGGCAGCGCCGATCTCAATACTTAGCCAGGCTGCTCTCCGACAGCTTCGCCCTCAGCCAGTCGCCGAAGGCATTGAGCACCGGGTGCCCCGCCTTGGCGTGCTCGAAGACCAGAAAATAGGAGCGCGGCGACGGGACGGTCGCCTCGAACGGCTTGACCAGCCGGCCTTCGCTCAGCGCCTGGCGGCCGGTCAGCTCGTCGCCGAGCGCAATCCCCTGGCCGGCGATTGCCGCCGAAAAGACCAGATTCATATCGGAAAAGAAGATGCCGCCTTCGGTATCGGGATTTTCCACCTTGGACAGCGCCAGCCAGCGCGCCCAGTCCTCGGTGTCGGAAAGATGCAGGAGGTTGGCGCGCAGCACGTCGGCGGGTTTGGAAAAACCGCCGACCTTGTTGAGCAGTCTCGGGCTGCAAAGCGGCGTGAAGGAGACCTCGCACAGCAGTTCCACCGCCCGGTTCGGCCAGTTGCCGACGCCGAAGGCGATGAAGGCGTCGGCATCCGGATTGCTGACATCGTCGAGCCGCCGCGGCGTGAGCACCGAGAGCGTCACGTCCGGGTACATCTGCTGGAACTCGCCGATATGCGTGCACAAAAACATTGAGGCGAAGCCCGGCGGGCAGGAGATAGCGAAGGAGCCGCCGACGCCGGCGCCGCTGTTCTGAGTCCTCGCATCGCCAAGCACGGTCAGCGCCTTTCGGACGTCGGCCGCGTAGCGCTGGCCGCGCGGCGTCAGCGCCACGCCCTTGCCGATGCGCTGCAGGAGATCGAAGCCGAGGTCGCGCTCGAGCAGCCGCAACTGATGCGAGACGGCGCTGCGGGTGAGGTGGAGTTCGTCGGCGGCGCGCCAGACGCTGCCGTGACGGGCGAAGCTGTCGAGGGCGCGCAGCGCCTGCGTGGATGGTATTCGCAAGAGGCCTCAGGTGAACCGAATTTGCACGAGCCGGGAAAACATATCACTTTTTGATGCGCGGCTTCACTGCTTTCTTTTAGGCATGGACAAACCGGTGACGACCTCGGCGCAAGAAACCGCTTTAGCCTGCATCGACAGCATCCAGCCGCTGCTCTCGGCCTGGACGCGCACCATCTTCGACTTTGGCGAAACCGCCTGGCGCGAGTACCAGTCGGCGGCCTGGTATGTGGATCGGCTGAAGCGCGAAGGCTTTTCGATCGAGGAAGGCTCGGGCGGCATGCCCACTGCCTTCTGCGCCCATTGGACGAATGGCGACGGCCCCGTGATCGGCATGTATGGCGAATACGACGCCGTGCCCGGCAATTGCCAGGACGCAGCGACGGTGAAACGCGCGCGGCCGGGCCTTGGGCAGGAGGCGGGTGGCCATACCGATCCGCATTCGGGCCTCGGCATCGGCAGCCTCGGCGGGCTTTTGGCCACCAAGGCGGCGATGCTGGAACACGGCATCAAGGGCACGCTGCGCTTCACCGGCGAGCCGGCCGAGAAGGTGAGGGGGTCGAAACCGATCCATGCGGCCAAAGGCTATTATGACGGCCTTGCCGGCATGATCTCCTTCCATCCCTTCTACATGCTGCCGCTCTGCAACACCGCGCGCTGGGATACGCATTGCGGCGCCGCCTATTCGATGATCTACCGCTTCGTCTGCGACGAGCCGGAAAATTGGGTTCGCGCCAGCGACGCAGCACCCATCCCGCAAGCGCATTCGGCGGTCCGGGCGCCCGGCGCCAACGACGCGCTGATGATGATGTACATGGCGTCCAAGGCGCTGCGCGATTCCATGCTGACGCATCAGGGCGGCTGGTCGATCAGCGAGGCAATCCTGACCGCGGGGCAGGCGACCGCTGACAACCTTCCGGCCGGCCTTGCCGAGATCCAGTACATGATCCGCGTGCCGACCATTGCCATGGCCGAGCAGGTGACTGCCGTTCTCGACCGCAACGCGCAAGCCGCGGCAAATATGAGCGGCTGCCGCCATGAGCGCCGCTGGGTGTCGAAGTCGCGCCCGGGATTGGCCAATCACGCCATGGCCGGCATCACCTATCAGGCGCTTTCGACCGTGGGTGCGCCGCGCTGGAACGAAGAGGCGAGGGCGATCGCCCGCGAGGTCCAGGTCAATGCCGGCGGCGAGGCGACGGAGAACCCGTTCATCGACGAATTGGAGCGGCTGATTTCGCCGCAGGACGCCGAGGCGATCCTGCGCCGCGACCTGCCGCCATCGCAGGTGAACTCCACATCTGACGATTACACCGACATGAGCTGGCATGCGCCGACATCGCGCTTCTATGTCGCCCGTCCGGCGCTGCGCGCGGCCAAGGGCCATGCTTATCCGGCCTGGGTGATGAACGCGCTGGGCGGCATTCCGGCGACCATCGACCCGATGGTCACCTGCGCCGCGAAGACGGTTGCGCTCACCGCCCTGCGCTTGCTCGAGGACAAGACCGCGCGCGACGCCGCGATGGACGAATTCGTCAAGCGAACCGGCGGCGGCGTCGGCGGCTCGAACTGGATCGCGCCGCTCTGCGACTACGAACCGCCGATCAACTTCCGCTGGCCCGAATATGTCACCACGCCGCGCGGGCGCGACTGGTGGATCCCGGCCGCCTCCATCTCATGACACGAAACAAACCATCCCGAGGAGAACACCATGACCGTCCATGACCGCATCGTCGCCGAGCCGTTCTCGCTGCAGCGCCGCAACCCCAATGGCGGCACCAAGCCGCTGACCGCCTGGGGCTTCGCCAACGAGACTGATGTGCTGACCGACGTGCTGCTCGGCTCGCCGAACTTCCTGCGTCACCTGTCGACCAGCTCGCTGTCGCGCAAGCATCTGCGCGAGGCGCCTTGCAACATCCAGATCGCGCAGGCGCAGCACAAGGACCTTGTCGCGGCCTATGAGCATTTCGGCGTCAACATCCACTGGCACGAGCCGACGCCGGAACTGCCGATGCAGGTCTATTCGCGCGATTCCAGCGTGATGACTCCTTACGGCGCCTTCATCACCGCCATGGCCAATTGGTGGCGGCGCGGCGAGAACTATGCGGCCATCCGCACGTATGAGAAGCTCGGCATCCCGATCTACGACATGGTGACCGCCGGCACCTTCGAGGGCGGCGATTTCAACGTAATCGAGGAGGGCGTGGTGCTGATCGGCTGCGGCGGCGCCCGCACGCAGGAAGAAGGCGCGCGTCAGGTGCAGGCCTGGTTCGACAAGGAAGGCTGGGAGACGCGGCTCGCCTTCATCGACGAATATTACGTCCATATCGACCTGATGGTGGTGCCGATTGCCGAGAAGCTCACCGCCGTCTGCCTCGCCTGCACCGAGCCCGGCATTGTCGACTGGCTGAAGGGAAAGGGCCACGAGATCATCGACGTGCCCTTCCAGGACACGATGGCGCTCGGCTGCAACTTCATGTCGCTCGGCAAGGACAGGGTGATCGCGCCGACGTCGAGCAAGACGCTGATCGGCCAGCTGAAGGCGCGCGGCTTTGAGGTCGCCGCTGTCGACATGAGCGAAATCTCCAAGACCGGCGGCGGCATTCACTGCATGGCGCAGGCGCTGAAGCGCGTGCCGGCGTAACGGATTTCGAAGCTCCGAAATTCCAGAAGGGGAACGCCTACGCCCTGGCCGGTCGGGCCAGGGAGATATTTCTTTTGCAGTCCCGGCTTGTCAGGAGACTTCGTCATATCCGTTCCGATCATCCTGGCCCTACGCTAGGCTCCGGCCAGCCGAAACAGGATTGCCGCAACGATGATCGTCCAGGCCTGCATCAACGGCGCCCGAGCCGCTGGCTTCCACCCCGCATTGCCGCTCGATCCCGAGGCGATGGCGCGCGACGCCGCCGCCTCGATCGCGGCGGGCGCAGCCGAGCTGCACGTGCACGCGCGCAGCGCCGATGGTCGGGAGAGCCTGGCGCCGCAGGCGATGGACAGCACGGTCGCAGCACTCCGCCGCGCCTGTCCAGGCACGCTGATCGGCGTCTCCACCGGCGCCTGGATCGAGAAGGACGATTTGCGCACGCTGGTTGCCATTTCCGGCTGGCGCGAGCTGCCCGATTATGCCTCGGTCAATCTCAGCGAGACGGCGGCGCCCGTCGTCATGGAAAGCCTGCGCCAACGCGGCATCGCCATCGAAGCCGGGCTCGCTTCCATTGCCGACGCCGAGCGTCTCGTCGGTCTCGACCATGGCGGGCGGGTGCTGCGCGTGTTGGTCGAGATTTCCGAGCAGGCGCTGGATGAAGCCTTTGCCGTGGCAGATGGCATCGAGACTGTGCTGGAACGCGCCGACATCCGCCGCTCCATCCTGCTGCACGGCGAGAACGCCACGGTTTGGCCATTCGTGGAAAGGGCGGCCGCGCGGAAGTTGTCGACGCGGGTCGGGCTGGAGGACGGCAAGGAATTGCCGGATGGAAGCGTGGCGGACGGCAACGCCGCGTTGGTGGCTGCGGCGGTGGCGATTTACCGCGCTCGGTGATCTTGTTCCTCGCCTCCACGAAGTGGGGGAGAGGTGGCTCGGCGAAGCCGAGACGGAGAGGGGGAGCGCCCTACGGAGACCCCCTCTCCGTCCGCTTCGCGGACACCTCTCCCCCGCCTTTGGCGGGGGCGAGGAAAGCGCTACTGCGTATCCGCGATGGCCCTCAACTCGGCGCGCTTCTCATCCGACACAACGGCAAGATCCAGCACCTTCTGCAGACCCGCCGCGTGGCGGAAGGTCGGCTCGGTCTGCGCGCCGCTCTTCACCGCCTCGACAAAGCGCTGGTAGTTGGTCGGGACGGTGCCGGCGTCGAGCTCTTCCCATTTGGCGTTCTCGACATTGTCGCCGACGCAGGCCTTGAGCATCGAGCCGTCGAGATTGTGCACCACCTCGATCCCGCCCTTGTCGCCATGGATGCGCAGGCGCAACTCGTTGATGTGGCCGGTGGCCCAGCGGCTGGCATGCACCACGCCGAAGGCGCCGTTGGCGAAGTCGAGCGTCATGGCGAAACTGTCGTTGGCGTCGAGCTGGTACTCGCCGATGCGGTTGCCTGGCGCCTTGTCGAAGGCGCGCAGCCTGCAGAAGACATGGTCGATATCGAGCGCCGCGCCATAGCTGGCGAAATCGAGGATGTGGATGCCGACATCGCCGAGCACGCCGTTCGAGCCGTGGCCGCGCGACAGCCGCCACAGCCATTTCGGATCGGTGCGCCAGTCGCCCCAGAATTTCGACACCAGCCAGCTCTGCAGGTAGGACGCCTCGACATGGCGCACCGTGCCGATCTCGCCGGCCTGCACCATCCGGCGCGCCTTCTGCAACGCGGCGACGTTGCGATAGGTGAGGTTGACCATGTTGACGATGCCGGCGGATTCTGCGGCATCGGCCATTTCGCTAGCTTTGCGGAAATTTTCCGCCAGCGGCTTCTCGCACAGTACCGGCTTGCCGGCGGCGACCAGCGCCATGGTGGTCGGATGATGGATGCGGTCGGGCGTGACATTGGCGACCGCGTCGAAATCGCCCCAGTCGAGCGCCGCCTCCAGCGAGGTGAAGCGCTTCGGGATCTTGTAGGCGTCGGCATATTCGCCGACGCGGGCCGCATCGACATCGACGGCGCCGACGATCTCGACGCCCTCGATCGCGCCGAAGCGGCGGGCATGTTCCTGCGCCATCCAGCCGGTGCCGAGTATCAAAAGCCGCATTTTTTGTCCCTTTGAGCGATTTGGTTCGATTCAATAACGGGGGGAGAATGTGACCCGGGCGCTGTTTTGGCGCAATCCCAAACGAAGCGGAGAGGCGCTTTTTAGCGGAAGCCGGCCTCGCCATGCGCATGCAGCCTGGGCCCGCGCTCCTCGATCGGCTCCAGCGCCTTTTCCACCGGCACGTTCGGCGCGTCGAGGATGGCGGGCTTCGCCCCTTGCGGGTTGTGCGCCCACTTCACCGCATTGCGCAGGACCTTCTGCACGGTGGCGTCGTGATAGGACGGATAGGTTTCGTGTCCGGGGCGGAAGTAGAAGACATTGCCGGCGCCGCGCCGGTAGGTCAGGCCCGAGCGGAACACCTCGCCGCCCTGGAACCAGGAGATGAAGACGGTTTCCAGCGGCTCGGGCACGGCGAACTGCTCGCCATACATCTCCTCGTTCTCGAGCTCGAAGAACTCGCCGACGCCTTCGGCGATGGGGTGGCTGGGGCTCGTCACCCAGAGCCGCTCGCGCTCGCCGGCCTCGCGCCATTTCAAAGTGCAGGGCGTACCCATCAGCCGTTTGAAGATTTTCGAGAAATGGCCGGAATGGAGGATAATCAGCCCCATGCCTTGGAAGACGCGCTTCGCAACGCGTTCGACCACTTCGTCGGCCACCGCGCCATGGTCCTTGTGGCCCCACCAGACCAGCACGTCGGTTTCCGCGAGGCGGGATTCCGGCAGGCCGTGCTCCGGCTGCTCCAGCGTCGCGGTCGAGGCTGATATGCCTGCGTCGGTGTTCAACGCCGTGGCAATGGTCGCGTGCATGCCTTCCGGATAGATCGAGGCCACCACCTCATTGGTCCGCTCATGGATGTTCTCGCCCCAGACGACAGCGCGAATTGTCATGGATTGCCTCGTGAGTGATTGGGAGCCGCCCCGCGCCATAGATAGCGCCTTCGCCCGGCATTGGAAGCGGTTTTCGCAATGCGGTGAATGCCGGCGGAGTCATCATCCTGTGGTCTGCGCCGCCACGCTCCTTGCTTCGCGCTGGATGATGAGTTCGCGAGGCCGATTGGCAAGCTTCCCTTCCCGTGCGCAATATTGGCCATGGGCGAAGTGCTTGTAGGCGCAGCGATCTTTGCTTGTCTGGCCGGGGCCTCGCTGGTCAGCCTGATGGTGCACGAGCGTTTCCCTGCTCACCACCTTCAGGACGACACCAGCGCAGTGGTGCGGCTTGCCGCGAACCTGTTCGTGGTGATGTCGTCGCTTATGCTCGGCCTGATGATCAATTCAGCCAAGAACACATTCGAGGCCATCAACGGCAACGTCCACACCTTCGCCACCGATCTCATCCTGCTTGATCGTACGCTTCGACGTTACGGACCGGAAGCGGACAGCGCCCGGCAATCGCTGACCGCATACGTCCAGCGCGTCGTCGACACCTCTGCCGCCGACAGCGACACGACCGTCGTCCCGAACAGGCTGGCGGAACTGCTGCTCAATCAGGTCGGCGACATTCTGGCGGGATTGACGCCGGCGGATGCCAGGCAGACCGCCGCACAACAGGCCGCGACACAGCAACTGCAGAAGCTGATCGAGCAGCGCTGGATACTGGCCGAACAGTCCGAGGGCGCCATACCCGCGCCGCTGATCGTTCTGCTCGTCGCCTGGCTGACGCTGATCTTCGCCAGCTTCGGCTTCCGGGCGCCGCGCAACGGCACCATCGTCTTCACCTGCCTCGTTTCCGGGGCGCTGGCCGCCGCGGCGATCTATCTGATCGTCGACATGGACAGCCCGTTCTCAGGCCCGATCCAGGTCTCGCCGGCGCCCCTGCAACGGGCGCTGGCTGAACTGACGACGCAATGAGTTTACCGGCCGGGCTGGCCGAGCAATTCGACCAGCAGTCTCGCCGCTGCCTTGGCGCCGTCGGTGCGGATCATGCCAGCGATAGTGCTCGCGCGGGCGCCGGCCGCCAGCGCCGTCTCCAGCGCCGCCGACAGCGACTGCGCCGTCGGCACCTGGCCGTCATGCGCGGCCCCGATGCCCAGCTCGGCCGCCCGTCTTGCCCAATAGGGCTGGTCTCCGATCTGCGGCACGATCACCTGCGGCGCTCCCGCCCGTGCGGCGGCGACGGTCGTGCCGGCGCCGCCGTGATGGATGACGGCGGCGACGCGGCCGAACAGCGCCTGCTGGTTGACCTCGCCGACGGCAAAGCAGTCGTCGCGATCGTCGACGGGGCCCAACTCTGCCCAGCCATGCGCGAGCACCGTACGGAGGCCCTTGGCGCGGATCGCCTCGATGGCGGCGGGGCCGGCTTCGCTCGCGACCGATATGGAACCGAAGCCGACATAGACCGGCCGCGGGCCGGCATCGAGGAAGGCTTTGAGCCGGTCGGGGAGGGGCCGCTCGTCCGGCAGGATGAAGGCGCCGGTCTGCACGGCGTCGATCAGGTCCGAGCCTGGCCAAGGTCCCAGCGTCGGGTCGCAGGCGAGCAGGACGGGATTGCCGTAGACATAGTCCCGGACATTTTCCATCGGGGGCAGTCCGAGCGATGCGCGATGGCCGTTGATCGCCTCGCCGAAGAGGGCGTTCTTGGTCCGGATGTCCAGCTCCCACAGCAGCCGGTTGTCGGTCACGCCGGCCGGCAGCGGATGGCCCGGATATTCATGCGGCCGGTTGTGCGGCGATGGCAGCCAGATAGGGCAGAACGTGCCCAACATGTAGCGCATGCCGCACTGCTCCGCGACCAGCCGCGCGGCGGCGCAGGACGGGAAGAGGCCGAACGCCACCACCGCATCGCAGCCTTCGGCGGCCGCGCTCAGCGCCTCATATTGCCTGGCGACGATCTCGGCCGCCTGGCCGGAAATGAGCCGGGCCCGGTCTTCGGGCGAGGCCGATCGCGACCGATTGACCATTTCCTTCGCCCATTCGCGCACCGGCGCGAAGGCCGGTGCCAGCGGCACGCCGGCGCGGGCCAGAAGGGCGGCAAACTCCTCGTCGCCCGGTGCGCTGACCCTGGCCTCGACGCCATGCGCCTGCAAAGCCGCGCCCAACGCCGCCAAAGGCTCGACGTCGCCGCGCGAGCCGTAAGTCGATAACAAGATACGCATTCCATGCTCCGTGTCGTTTTTCGGAGCAGCGTTGATACGCCATGGCCGGGGGCTTGCCGCAAGCCCCGGGCTGCGCCATATCTACCTTCTGGGAAGGGTCGTTGCTGCGTCCTCGGTCGCGTCGCTATTCGAAGCGGCGACGACATACCAAGCATCCGCGCGGATCAGCGCGAAGCCCTTCGGATCGGCAAGTGGGGATCGGCCAGTGCCGGCGACAGGCTCGCCGGCCGGATAGGGTTTAACCCTGGCGGCCTTCCTGGGCGACCCGGGTGGGGGAGCTTGTGAGGCGCGGGACGACGACGAGACGCTTGATCTTGCCGTTTTTGTAGGCGGCAAGGAAGCGGTGATAGTCCTTGAAGACGACGCAGCCATTGGATTCCGCGCGGCCGCCGCGCAGCATATAGGTGTGCGCGAGCAGGCCGTTGCGGCCGTATTTGTTGTTGCCGCTGGTCGGCGTGAGCCTGATTGCCTCGACCCCGTGAAAGCGCGACTCGCGCATCGACAGATTGTAGGTGTCGGGCGGCGTCGGGCCGACATTCTTGCGGTTGACGAAGCGCGGCTGGTCGACCATCGAGCCTAGCCCTGAATGCGCTTCCAGTTTCGAGCCGTCGGGCATGTAAACGGTCCTCGCCGAAATATCGTAGACGGCAACGCCATTGCCCGTCGTGGGTCCATTGAAAAGGTTGCGGAACGCGCTGCCGAGTCCTCCGCGCTCCGGCGTGTCCGGCTTGGCATAGGCGAGCATCTCGGACGCCTGCGCCTTGCGCTTGCCTGGCTTGGAGTCGGTCACGAGCGGTTTCGAGTCTGTCACGCCCGGCAGGGCCTGGTCGCCGTTCCTCGGCGAGACCGCCGTCGGTGCGCCTTGCGCGATATCGGCAGCGGCCGGCCGCGGCTTGGCCTTGGCAACCGGCGGCTTCGCGGCTTCGGGCTTCTGCGTCCTGGCGGCGTTTTCTTCGGGCGCTTCGGTGGCGCGTTCGAGCGTGGCGCGCGGGCGAAGGCCGGGCACGGCAATGGTGTCGGGCAGATCGTCCTGCGGCGGCAGCGAGGCGACCTGGTAGGCGCCATCCTTGCCGTTGTCCGGTTTGGCGGCGACATCGGGCGCGTCGGCGTTTTCGAGCGCGACGGCGGTCGGAAGGTCGGCCGTGTCCTCCGGCGCTATGTTGGCAAGCGCCAGCGCCAAGTCGGAAGCGCCGGCGATTTCGGCCGGCCGCGAACCGAAGCGGGCTTCCGCCGGGGCTCCCGGCAGCGCGCCGCCGAAGCGGCTCGCCGTAGGCAGGCTGGCCAGCAGGAACGGCGCCTTCTCGGCGCGGGCAAAGGCATCGGCAAGCTTTTGCGGCGAAAGCGCGGCGCGCTTTACAACGCCGTCGAAGCGGTCGACGGCCCCGGCGGCCGAAGCCACCACGACGTTTTCATGCGCGACGCTATCCGGCGCCGGCAGCTTGAGGCGCGCCGTCTTGCCGGCGTGGCCTTCTTTCTTCAATTTTTCAGGAGCTTGGCCGTCATGCCTGAAGCTTGTCGCGAGGCTGAAGCAGCCGGAGTCGCAGCCGCCGGTGAGCGAGCCTGCGTTGTAGCCGCCATTGACGGCAAGGTGCGGCGCCCAGGCGTTGGCGATCTGCCGGCGCTGGTCGCCAAGCGCGATGTTGCGCGGCGAAAGCAGGCCTTGCGGCAATCCGTTGGAAGCGGCGGTCAGCGAGGCGCTCACCGAATGGAGCCCCGCCAAGGTGGCGGCGGACCACAGCACGAGGGCGGCGCCGACAGCAGGCACCACGACCCAACGATGACCAGACTTTTGCGAAGTTACCCCCCCATGAGGAGCGTCACCCCGGTTCTTCAAACGCAAAAACGCCATACGACCACTCTCAATCGGCATGCCGGTTTGCGGACCTGGCACCCGTCACGATCACAGTTCGCTGGTGCCCCCTGCACCTTCACGCGTCTGTTGCCGATTGATTCAAAAGATGGACAAAGTCGGTTAACCAATCCCTCCACCAATCGCCGATTTGGCGACGGTCCATACGAAAAAAGAGCCCTCCATGATCTATGCCACGGTAAAAATGCTCTTCCTCACCCGCTTTGCTGCCCGTTTTTCCGGCCTCTGTCAAGAAAACGTGAAGGCTGGAACCGCAGCATCTCCAGCCGGCTAGAGGCCGATTGGGGTCAAAATGCGACGGTCTGAAGAATCGCGGAACGAGCCGGTCGCAAACCTTTGGACCAGGTTTTGGGAGTGCCGGCGGCCGGCGCGGTCTCCTTATTGCGAGGATCGCCCTAAAAAGCCACCCGCTGACTGCGGGCGATCTGAACGCCAACCGACTCTCGCGGCCTTGCCGTTACCGTGCGTGGGTTGGTTGCCGACCGAGCAGCGACAAAGCCGGAAACGTCAGCGCCGTTCGTCAGGGCTGTCGGCGACACCGACATGGTGCCGATAGACCATCTCCCAGCCCTTCCATCCGGTAAACAGAAGGATGAGAACCACGAGCAGGGACAGCGCGAGGCCGACCGGAATTACGGCTGCATCGCCATGGGCATAGCGCGAATACCAATTGTAGAGCTGTATGAGAACGACAAGCACATTGCCGCCGGCGTGAAGCCATGTATCCCGAAGATTGCGGATCTGGTCATCGCCCAACACATCCGTCAGGCCGGCAACAGCAGCCAGGGCCGCCATGATCAGGCCGGCCCCGAGAAGCCAGAGCGAGCCTGTCACCCAACCGGGATTGCCCGTTCGCCAGAAGATCAGGTCGCATACCAAGGTGGCGACGAAAAACGCGATGGGAAAGGGGATCAGCATCGGATGGATCGGATGGCCGCCGATGCTTGCCGTGCTGCGCGGATAGTGGGTCATGGCGACGCCTCCAAGCTAGCTGGGCCGACCGACCCTGCCCAACGGAGCTGGCCAGCCGCGACAGAGAACATGAAACCCCGGCGGCGGTGGAATGTTCCATTGCGCGCCGGCCGCTCGCGGCGCCGCGCCGACGTCTTTGCGCCAATGAACCGCGAAGCTCGGCTGTTTGTCGGCAGAAGCTTTTCGGTGCTCGGTTCGGTCCCAATGTAGCCGACCGACGGTTCGGTCTTCATCAGCGAACGTCGATGACGACCATCAGACCGCCGCCGCCCTTCTCCTCGGCATTGTTATTCGTGGTGTGATGCGGGATGTGGCAGTGAATCAGCCACTTGCCCGGACGCCTCGCTGTCCAGACGACGTCATATCGCTGGCCCGGTCCGACATTGACCGTATCGGCAAGAAAACGTGCGGCGGCGGGAATCGTCTCGCCGTCGCGGGCGACCACTTCGAACGGGCCGCCATGGATGTGCATCGGGTGTATGAAGCCGTTGTTGGTGCCGATGAAGCGGACCTTTAGCGTCTCGCCGACCTTCATATGAATCGTATCGGTCGACGGATAGGCCTTGCCGTTGATGGTGAAGAAGTTCGGCATGCCGCCGTCCATCGGCATCGATGGATAGGTCAGGCCTTCGCGGACCAGCCATTCCTGCAGCTCGATGACATAGTCGTGGTCGGCGGCGACCTCGTCGGCGGGATTGGCGGGATCGATGATCAGCGCGCCATAGAAGCCGAGTGCCTGGGTGCGGTCGGGCTTGGCGTGCGGATGATAGAAGTAAGTGCCGTGCTGGGTGGCGGTAAACTCGTAGGAATAGGTCTGCCCGGGCTCGATCGGCGCCTGGGTGATCTCGGCCGGTCCGTCCATCTGATTGGGCAGGATCAGGCCATGCCAGTGCACCGTTGTTTCCTCCGGCAAGGCGTTGGTGACGTTGATGCGCACCCGGTTGCCCTGACGGATATGGATGCGCGGGCCCGGAATCTGACCGTTATAGGCATAGGCGTCGACAGTCACGTCCGGCAGGATGTGCCAGCGGATCACCGACGGCCTCAGCTCGAACACCTTCACGCCGTTTTCCATGCGGAACGGCAGGTCTTGGTCGCCCTTCGCAGCCAGATCGTAAGATGCGCTCACCAGCCGAGGATCGGCCGCCGCCATGTCGCGCATGGCATCGGCCGGCGTGTTGCGGTCCATGATCATGCCCTGGGGCATGATCACTCCTCCGACGTCGCGGGCCGAGAGCCTGAGATTCAGCCAGTTCGCAGGCGCCGCCACGCCGATCGCCAGGGCGAGCGCAGACACCGCACCGAGCGCCGCGATTTGCGGTGTGGTCGCGTCGGAGCCCATGTGATGGCCGGCGGCGCGCTGTTCGCCCGCCGGTTCGTGGCCCTGCCGGGCATGGCCGTGCCCGCTCGCTTCGGCCGGTTGCGGGCGCTCGGTCGTCAGCCCGTGCTTGAGGCCGCGCGCGACCAGCCAGACATTGGCGGGATAGGCCAGCGTGAAGCCGGCGATGACGCCCAGCGACATCACGCCCCAGAACAGAAGTTCGGTGGGCTCCATGGCGCGCATGTCGCGGCCCATCATCAGAAAGCTCATGACCGGCGCCATGCCGGCCATCATGAAGTTCATGGAGATGAACTCGGGCAGGAAGCTCTTCTTCACATTTTCCCAATAGCTGCCGCCCATCATCGATTTCATGAACAGCGATTGGAAGATGAACAGGCCGAAGGCAAAGCCGGCGAGATATTCGACGATGAGGTCGAGCCACATCGGCAGGCCGAGCATGGCGGTGACGACCGCGGCAAGGATGATCCCGGTGGCGTCGCCGGCGACACAGTGGATGGTCGAGCCGACGCCCTGCTTCCAAAGAGGCTTTGTGAAGGCCTCATGCTCGCCGGGGCGCGGTTCCTTGTCGGCCAGCACATAAAGCAGCAGGCCGAGCGGGCCCTTATAGAGCGTCACCAGGATGAAGCCCCATTTCATCACCACCGGCTCGGGATTGTTGCGATATTGGTCGAACCCGACATAGAGCGTCGAAGCGGCCGCGAACACAAACCAGGCAGCGAGGAAATAATCGATCGGTTGGATGAGCATGATGTGGCCTCTGCTCGATGAAACGGCTGGTTGCATCCCCGCGGATGAACGTGGCCGGGGGCCACTACGATCCATCTTGCGGAATTTGCGGCTCCAAGCCTTCGATCGAGCTTGACCTTCCAGCAACTGGAACCCTTAGCGTTGGCGGCGAGGCCTGCGGCGGGCTCTCAATCGAGATCGAGGAGAGGAAATGCATCGACGCGGTTTTCTGGCGGCAAGCCTGGCGACGGTTCTGGCCAGCCCGCGCGCGCTGGCGCAGATGAAGATGGACGACATGTCGAACATGCCCGGTATGAACCATGCCGGCCATGACATGGGCGCGATGGGTCAAGGCCCCGTGGCGCTGCCCCAGAACCAGCCCTTGCGCGAATTGCCGCTGCTGGCGAATGAAGCGGCCGGGCCGGCCTGTTCAAGGCGAGGCTGACAGCAGAGTCGGCCACGGCGCGCTTTGCCGCCGACCGGGACACGCCAATTCTTGCTTATAACGGGATCAGCCCAGGACCGCTGATCGAGACCCAGGAGGGCGACCGCGTCGAGATCACCTTCGCGAACCGGATCGAGGGCGAGCCAAGCACCATCCACTGGCATGGCATGCCGGTGCCGGGGGACCAAGATGGCAATCCGATGGACCCGGTGGCGGCGGGCGCCGACCGTGTCTACGCCTTCGAACTGCCCGAAGGCTCGGCCGGCTCCTACTGGTATCATCCGCATCCGCATGGTCGGACGGCCGAGCAGGTTTATCGCGGCCTTGCCGGTGCGTTCGTCGTCAAGGCCAAGGCCGATCCGATCCCGGCCGCCTATGGAGACACCACGCTCTTCCTAACCGACCTTCGCCTCGCCGCCGACGGTTCAATGCCCGAAAACACCATGACCGACATGATGAACGGCCGGGTCGGCGATCACGTGCTGGTCAACGGCCAGAAGAACCCGCGGCTCGCCGTGGCAATGGGCACGAAACGGCGCTTGCGGCTCTACAATGCCACCAATGCGCGCTTCCTGAGGCTTGCTTTCGTCAACGCGGCAATGACGGTGATCGGCAGCGACGGCGGCCTGATTGAGGCGCCGGTGGCGGCCGACGAGATCCTGCTCAGCCCGGCCGAGCGCGTCGAGCTGGTCGTCGCTTTCGACAAGCCGGGGACAGCAATCCTCACCACGCTCGACTACGACCGCGGCTGGATGGGGCCGGGCCGGCCCGAGGACAAGGGGCTCGCCCTGCTGACGGCCGACGTCTCGGACACGCAGGCCGGGCCGATGCCGCCGCTGCCCGAGCGGCTGCGGCCGATAGCGCGATTTGGCCAGCCGACGGTTAGCCGCCGTCTCGTCTTCACCGAGACCATGGCGATGAAGCCCACCGGTATGGAGATGGGTTTTCTGATCAACGGCATGGCGTTCGACATGGGGCGCGTCGATATCATCGCCAGAGCCGGTGACACCGAGCTCTGGGAGATCGTCAACCAGGCCGACATGGACCATCCTTTCCATCTCCACGGCACGCAGTTCCAGCTCATCGAGCGCGAGCGCGACGGCAAGGTCTCGAAGCCGCCCTATCTGGCATGGAAGGACACGGTCAACGTGGCGCGCGGGGAGACGGTGCGGCTCGTCGCGCGCCAGGAGCGGCCAGGGACGCGCATGTATCACTGCCACATCCTCGAGCATGAGCAGCTGGGTATGATGGGCGTCGTCGACGTGCAGGCATGAGGTCTGGCATCGTTTGCGCGGCCGCAGTGCTGGCCTTCGCCGTGTTGCCGGTAGCCGCACCGTCGCTGGCTCGGGACCCGGACAACGCGATCGTTACGACGCGCCAGGCCGCGATGAAGGAGATGGCGACCGCAGCCAAGGCCATCGCAGAGATGTTCGACGGCAAGCGCGCCTATGAGCGGGCGGCCTTCAAGGCAGCGGCGGGCACACTCAGCGCCCGCACCGGCGGTGCTCTGATTGCAGAATTCCCGCGGGGCACAGTTGGCGCGCCGTCGGCCGCCAAACGGGAGATCGACCAGGCCCGGCCGGAGTTCGAGGCGCTCGCCCGCCATATCGGCCGGCTTGCCAATGCGCTCGCCGCCAAGGCCGGGAACGCGCCCGCCGAGATTACTGCCGACATGCGAATGACGGGACCGCCCGTAGACGGCGGCAGCCTGCTTGGCAAGCGCCCGGGCGTCGCCGAGGCCGATCCCGCAAAAATGCCGGCGGAGCATCTCCTGCACCTCATTCTGCAGGACTGCACGAGCTGCCATTCGAAGTTCCGGCGGAAAATCGAATGAGGCCGGATGCGTTCAGTTGCAAGACCTGTGGGCGAGGCGAAGAGGAGTTCGGTGGCAGTTGGCTTGCCGCCACATTCGCGACGATTGCCCTAGGAAGTCACCCTGCCAGGCGGGCGGGGGGACCTCGGTGCGGCACAGAACAGTCAGTCATTCACTTGCTGCCTTGCTGTACTGCCCCGGGCACGATCAGAGCGCCCTGGTCAGGTCCCGAAAATTTGAAGCCGATAAAAAACAGGACGATGATGAGAACGCAGATTGCCAGCACCGTGACGAGGGTCCTTCTCGGGTTTTCGGCTGGCGGTCTGTCTTCCATGGCAATTCGCCTCGGACTCTAAACTCGGCGACAATGCCGGGGTTCCCAACGCCGCGCCGACCAACGGACTGGCCGAACCACGTCAGGACGCGGCTTTTAGCGGAATGTTCCTAACCAATACGGTGCGGGCCTGCGCTTCCGAATTCCCAGCATCATACTTGCGTCTGTGCTAATATATAACGATTACGCACTTTCGTGCGTAGCCAACATATTGGGAGGATGCGATGAAAACCATGAATCGCAGGTCTGCAATTGCTCTCAGCATGACGGCCGCCGCGGTCACGCCCTTGTTCACCCTGATGGCATCCGCAAAGACCAAGAAATACGGTCCGAAGGATGGCAAGGAGATAGCGCCCGGCATCAGAGTGGTTGAGGTAGGCACCGGCAATTCCGACATTCCCGCCTACAAGAGCATTTCAATTGTCGACGTGGTCTTCCAGCCCGGAGCGCACGCGCCCGCAATGGTGATGGACAACGACATGGTATGCACGATTACGTCGGGCGCTTTCACGATCAAGAAAAAGGACAAGGAATTCAAGCTCAAGGAAGGCGACATGTACACCTGTTCCAAGGGCAAGACCGACGAGGCGACGAATACAAGCAAGGAGGTGGGCGTGCATCGCATCGCCGTCTTGATACCTGCCTAGCAGGCCGGCCATCCGGCCGGACGATCGGTTGCCATCGCCAGTCCAGCCGAGGCTTGGGAAAATTCGCGCGGAAGACGATGCGCGAGGCGCGCCTTAGCCGAACCAGGGACCAACCTCGTCTTGCCGCTGAGTTGTGCGCCCAAGGTCAGCGCTTGCGAGACAATTGCGGAGCGCCGCCTCTATCAAGGCGGCGCCGGCGGGGCCAAGGGCCAGCCGGGCGATGACCGCGGCGACATGGACGCGCATTGTGAACAATCCCCTCCAGGCCGCCGCGTAGCGTCTGCCGGCGGCGTGGCGCCGCCTCGCGATTCTGAGAGAGGCGGCTCCGAGTCCGCGAGGGGCATCACAAAAATGACGCGCTCTCACCGTTATATGCCAGGCTGGATGCGCTAAAGCAGGGTTCATCATTATGGATGCCAGCGAATTGCAGGCCATAGGCGATACGCTGATGCGCGTCGTCACCCCCGATATGAAACCGAAAGACCTGCTCAAGGCGGTGCGAAAACTGCACCCGGACGCCAAGAAGAGGGATATTGCCCGTGCGGCCTTCCACGCCATTATCGCCAACGCCGACCAGGATCCCGGCAAGTCGCGCAACCTTCAGGCCTTCGCGCTTGCCGAGCGTACCCAGCAATCGGAATAAATTGCCGCGAATTGTAGTTTTGGGCTTGCCGGAAATTTAATAAGCGGCCTCTAATTTAATGGCTTAGCCGGCAGCTGGAGCCAATTCCAGGAAAAAGTGTGTCACGGTTTTCCGTCCGGAATTACCCTAGCCCCAACCGGTAATGAGCCCATGACCAAGAACCTCGGCAATGCCAAACCCAGCGCTCCTGCCAAGGAGATGAACCCCTCGCTGTTCGGCAAGGCCGCGCCGGCATTGTTTCCGCTGCTCGTCGCGGCGCTTGGCTATCTCATTGGCCGGCATTTCTTCGGCTTTTGACGCGGCGGCGTTCGGCACACTATTTCCAGTCGGTCCAAGCGCAATTGTCGTCTCGACTATCCTCCTTGCAGCTTTGGTCCTAGGGCCTAGGTCGTTCTTGTCCTTGGCCGGGCCCAAGCGCATGCTGGTGGCAGCCGGCGGCCTCGCAAACTCCGGTCAGGCCCGGCCGCCGAACCCAGTATCACCCCCCCAAAGGCTGCCGGGCCGCCGCCTATGCGGCGAATTCTTCCGCGCTCGCGCACCGCCAACTGCCGCACTGCCTAAATCTGCAGTACCGCTCGGATGCCTTCGAATTCCGTTACTGCATCGTCTCGCAGACCGAACGCCATGTCGAAGTCGAACTCGGCTGCACCTAGGCGCAAGGGCATGCCTTCGCCGCCATGCTCGCTTTTATTCGTGAAACGTCGCAAATATGTCGAATAACGGCGGGTGCTCTTGCACTAAAGAATAATAAGCCACGCTTTTCGGCAATTCCAAGCGCGCTAGATTGTATTGTGGATAGGAGATAGGCAGTTCTTCGAAATGAAGAGCAGGAGCTGTATATGGTAACAAGCGAGCCAGACAGTGTCCGCGTAAAAACCGTTAATGGCCAATGGATCGTGCGCGTCGTCGACGGCGGCAGGCTGAAGCAGCAAGTGTTCGACATTCACGCGCAGGCCGAGATCTTCGCCGAGGAGGAGCGGCTGCGACTGGGGCTGCCGGGCGAGCCGCCGGCCGAAGAGCCGGTCCGACCGCTCCCACACGGGCGGGCTCGCTGACGGGCGAGGGGTAGCCGGACCGCCAATCGCCGAGGTCGGAACAGACCTATCCCTGGTGCTCGGCTCTGAGCCTCTCTTTCATCCGTTCAAGCGCCGGCGGACCGCCGGCCGCCAGATCGTTGGCGACCCGGGCCAGCTTATCGTCGGCCTTGCGGTATTTGCTGCCCCAGGCGCCGAGCGTTGCCAGAACCGGCAAAAGGTCGATGCCGGCGTCGGTCAGCCGGTAGATCGCCTTCAGCCCGTGGCTCGGGTCGTCGCTGCGGGTGAGGATGCCTTCGTCGACCAGCGTCTGCAGCCGCTCGGCCAGCGTGCGCGACGAGATGCCTTCGTCGGATTGCAGGAACTCGCGAAAGTGCCTTTTCCCGGCGAAGGCCAGGTCGCGAATGATGAGCAGCGTCCAGCGGTCGCCGAGCAGTTCGAGCGAGAGGCTGATCGGGCAGCCGGATCGTTCCTTGGTCGACATCAGTATGGTTCCATTTTTAAATCACTTTACTATTGACATCGTTCTTGCCTTGCGTCAAATGGTTCCAGAAGTAAATCATTTGACGAGAGGAGATCGATATGAGCCGGCAAGCCAAGCGTACGATGGTGGTCGTCGGCGCAACCAGCGAAGTGGGCGCCGAGGTCTCGGCCAGACTGACCGGCGCAGGGCACAAGGTGCGCGGCATCGCCCGTAGCCTCGGCGTCGCACTCGACGATCAGACGGCGCTCGACGCCGCCTTCTCGGGTGCCGACAGCGCTTACGTGATGATCCCCTTCGATGTCACCGCGCCCGATCTGCATCGTTTTGAGGGCGAGGTCGGCGCACGGCTGGCATCCTCCACCGCCAAGGCGGGCCTGCGCCGGATCGTGCTGCTCAGCGGCCTCAATGCCCATCTCAGAATGGGTACGTCGCTTGGCGCCGCGCTGATGGAAGAGCGACTTGCCGCACTGGGCCTTGAGGAACTCGTCTATCTGCGCGCCTCCTTCTTCATGGAGAATTTCATCAAGGGCATGGGCTTCGTCGAGCAGGCGGCGTCCGGCGTCTTCGCCTCGCCATTCCGCGGCGACCTGCCGATGCCGCTGATTGCCGCCAAGGACGTTGGCGAACGCGCCGCCGCTCTATTGAGTGCCGAACACTTTCCGATCCAGCGCGTTGTCGAATTGCACGGCGGCGGCTCCTATACGCTCGAACAGGCCACCGAGATCCTGGGCAGGGCGATCGGCAAGGAGGTCGCCTACCATGAAGTGCCGTTTGCCGATGCGCGGGCCGGTATGGTCGCCAATGGCATATCGGCGAGTTTTGCCGATGCGCTGGGCGAGACGGCGGCAAGCTTCAACAGAGGCGAGCACTGGGCGCTGGAAGCACCCTCAGCCGAAAATGCCACCCCGACCAGTTTCGAAGCCTGGGCGCAGGCTTTCGCCCGTTCGCCCGCCGCCGCCCGAGCCTTCACAGGCAGCAATTCCTGACAACGGAGACCGGACATGAGGAAGCTCATCCTGCAGATGCAGATGTCGGTCGACGGTTTTGTCGGCGCCGACGAGGACCGTCGCTGGCAACTCTGGGAGTGGGGCGACGACAGCGCCTGGGACGAGGAGCTCAAGCGGGACTTCAACGCCGTTTTCACGACCATCGACACCATCCTGTTGAGCCGCAAGATGGCTGAGGAAGGGTATATGACCCATTGGGGCAACGCGGCGAGGAAATATCCGAAGGACCGCTTCTTTGCCTTCGCCCAGCGCATCGTCGAGGCCGAAAAGGTGGTGGCGAGCGATAAGCTCGGGGCCTCGGGCTGGGAACGAACGCGCGTCGTAAGCGGCGACTTGCCGCGTGAGGTCAACGCGCTGAAGCAAGGCGAGGGCGGCGACATCGCCGTGTTCGGCGGCGCCGGCTTCGCCTCGGCGCTGATCGCCGCCGGCCTTGTCGACGAGTTCCAGCTCTTCATCAATCCGGCCGTTCTGGGCAGTGGCCGCCGCATTTTCGACAAGGGCGGCTTTGGCAGGCTGAGGCTCCTCGGCTCCAAACCCTATGCCTGTGGCATGGTGGTGAGCCGCTATGCGCCAGCGAGGTGAGAAGGCAATCGATGGGAGATCGCTCTGCCTGAATCAATCTGGCAGCGCGGCGTCCTAACTACCTGTCTGGCCATGCCTTTCCCGGGTGGGTTGGCAACCGCCCCCGCTGACCAGCCGCAGCTGCACGCCTGGCGTGATGGACCGCTGCCAAGCGGCGCGGCCGTTGCCCACGGCGGCAAACCAGCGGGCTTCGTACGATGTCAGGCCGATAAGCACCCGGCCGGCATATTCGGCCGGCGCGCCATTGGCCGCATCGAACACCGTCCAGCTGCTGCCAGGCGGCTCCTGCACCGGGACGAACCTCATCGGAGACTCCATCTGTGAAGAGATGGGCAATATAGCAGGCGCGACTTGGCGTTCCTATGACGTGGTTCACATTGGCACACATTTACGGTGGATAGCACCGCTGCGGCTGCAAGCCACCAATCTCCTTGGCGGCTTTTCCTACTGCCCGGCCTGGTCGGCGTCGGTCAGCGTGCCGAGGAAGGCGACGATGTCGTCGATCTCGGCGTCGGTCAGCGCCGGCTTGTCGCCGGGCTTTTTGCCGTTGAAGGGCGGATCTGTGTTGAGGTTTCCCCAGTAAGCCTTTGGCAGGTCGTTGAATTTGTCGACCGTGCCGTCGGTCTTCTTCGGATACCAGCGCCCGGGATCCGTATCGCGGCTGGCGTAGAAGGCGACCGCGTCGCGCAGCGTGTGGAAATAGCCGTTGTGGAAGAAGCTTTTCCGCAAGGCAACGTTGCGCAGCGTCGGCGTCTTGAACAGGCCGCAATATTCGGCGCGGCCTTTGAAATCGGTGCGCAGCGGTCCGCACAGGCCGAGGTCGACATAATTGGGATCGGCATTGGCGGGGATCGCCGGGTTGCGCGGCACGGCAATCGCGATCAGGCCGTAATCGGTGAATTGCGGCGGCTCGCCGTCATTGGCCGGTTCGCTGAGATGACAGCTCGCGCAATTGCCCTTCGCTGCGTCCTCGAACAGCATGCGGCCGCGCAATTCCTGCGCGGAGAGCTGCGCCTTGCCGGCAAGGAAGGCGTCGTAGCGGCTGGAATAGGGATAGAAATCGGCGCTGCTCTGCTCGAAGGTGCCGAGCGCTTCCACAGCGGCGTCGAAGGCGTCTTGCGGATGGTCGAAGACATCGGCGCCGAAGGCTGCCTTGAAGGCGCCGGCATAAGGCGAGTTGCGCAGGCTGGCGACCACCTGGGCCGCGTCCTTGTTGCCCATCTCCAAGGACGACAGCAGCGGGATTCTCGCCTGGTCCTTGCCGTGGTCGGCGCGGCCGTCCCAGGTCAGGCCGCCGGTCGGGCCATTGTCGACGCTTTCGTCGCCTTCATCCTCGGAGTCATAGAAATGCTCGGTGAAGGCGGGCGCCGCCTGCAGGTAGCGCAGCGACGGCACGGCGCGAACGCCGGGCTGGTCAAGATTGGCTCCGCCCATTTCGACCGGCGCCGCCGAGGCCGGCCCGAAAGCATGGTTGGGATCGTGGCAGGATGAGCAGGCCTGCTTGCCCGAGGCCGAGAGCGACGGGTCGAAGAACATCTGTCGCCCCAGCGCCGTCAGCGCCTCGGCGCGGGCGAAGGCTTCCTGGCGCGTCATCGGGCCGGGATGGACACCGGATGGCTCCTCGGTGTTGGCGGGCGCGGTGGAGGCCACGATCATGGCCGCTGCAATGGCGATCGCGTGATTTTTCCGACGTCCCATCGTCTTCGGCGATATCCCTGATTTGTTCGCCCGGTTTCTTTGGCGGCGTAAGGATCGAGTGCAACGGATTGATGACCGGTCTTCCCGCTCACGAAACCGTGTTCGGCCGGGGCCGAACTGTCACAAAGGTGACAAGGCGTCGAAGTAGCTGGGCATTGATGCAGTTGCGTTCCTGCATTGCCGTCCTCCAGCCATTCCCAGCCACGAGGCATTTTCCAATGATCCGGTCCTTTCTCTCCCTTTGCCTCGCCTCCACGGCGCTGGCATCGCTCTCTGCCGCTGCCCAAGCGGCGCCTGCCGGTTACGACAAGATCGACACCGTCGTCGTCATCTACGCCGAGAACCGCAGCTTCGATAACCTTTATGGCGGCTTCCCCGGCGCCAACGGTCTGGCCAACGTTTCGCCCGACCAGGCGCGCCAGCTCGACCGCGACGGCAAGCCGCTTGCCGAACTGCCGCCGGCCTGGGGCGGACTGACCGGCAAGGGCGTCACGCCGGCGGTGACGGAGGCGCAGAGCGCGCATCTGCCCAATGCGACATTCGCCATCGACGATCCCAAGGGCTTCAACGAGAATACCGGCGTCATCACCCATGATCTGTGGCATCGTTTCTATCAGGAGCAGATGCAGATCGACGGCGGCCGGAACGACAAGTTCGTCGCCTGGGCCGATTCCGGCGCGCTGGTGATGGGCCATTATGACGGCTCGATCCTGCCGATGTGGGCGATCGCCAAAAAACACGTGCTGGCGGACAATTTCTTCCAGGGCGCCTTCGGCGGCTCTTTCCTCAACCATTTCATGCTGGCCTGCGCCTGCGTGCCTTACTATCCGAATGCCGACACCAGCCCGGTGAAGGCCCAGATTGCCGTCGTAGAGCCGGATGGCGTGACGCTGAAACCGGCCGACAATTCGCCGCCCTCGGCGCTGGGCGGCGTGCCGAAATTCGCCAATGACGGCGCCATCACGCCCGACTTCTACGCCGTCAACACCATGCAGCCGCCTTACCAGCCAAGCGCCAACAAGCCGGCCGAGGGTGGCGACAAGGCGCTGGCCGATCCGGCACAGCCGACCACGCTGCCGCCGCAGCACGAGATCACCATCGGCGATCTGCTGTCGCTCAAGGGCATTTCCTGGGCGTGGTATTCGGGCGCCTGGCAGGCGGCGCTCGACGGCAAGAACGCGACGCCCGTGCCGAACTTCCAGTTCCACCACCAGCCCTTCAACTATTTCGCGGCTTATGCGCCGGGCACGGCCGCGCGGGCCGAGCACCTCAAAGACGGCGGGCTCGGCGGCACTGAGTTCATCAAGGCGATCGATGACGGCAAGCTGCCGGCGGTCTCTTTCTACAAGCCGCAGGGCAACCTCAACGAACATGCCGGCTATGCCGACGTGACCTCCGGCGACCAGCACCTGGCCGACCTCGTCGCGCATCTGGAGAAGAGCCCGCAATGGGCGCATATGCTGGTGGTCGTCACCTATGACGAGAATGGCGGCTTCTGGGATCATGTCGCGCCGCCCAAGGCCGATCGCTGGGGCCCGGGCAACCGCATCCCGGCCTTCATCATCTCGCCCTATGCGAAGATGGGGATGGTCGATCACACGCAGTACGACACGACCTCGATCCTGCGTTTCATCACCGCCCGCTACGACCTGCCTGTGCTGCCCGGCATCGTCGCCCGCGACAAGGCGCTGCGCAACCACGACCAGCCGCCGATGGGCGATCTGACGGCAGCGCTCGATCTGACGAAGTAATCGTCGAAGCCCTTCTTGCAAAAGGCCCGCTCCGGCGGGCCTTTTTTTGTTGCGGCATCGCAAGGGTACTTGCCACGATCGGTCCCCCTGCCACACAAGGTGCTATGTCCGACAATTATCTGCACATGGTTCCTGACGATCCATACTGGCGTCCCGATAAGACGGCGGCGGAAGAGGCTGCCAACTTGGTGCGCGGACTGTTCCCCCAAGCCGAGCATGTCGGAATCGAATACAAGGAAGCAGTGACCTTCTTCGATGCAGGCGCGAATACGGAAAGCGTCCACTGCGCCTTCTGCGGGAGCGAACTGGAGGATTGGTGGGGCAATGCCATGGATCAGGCAGCCGTTTCGGATTTTAGCGACCTCGCTATCGTGACGCCTTGTTGTAGCAAATCCACGTCGCTCAACGATCTCCGCTACGTATGGCCTGCCGCGTTCGGTATGTGCTCGCTTACAGTCGTCAATCCTGGCGCGACCACCCTCGGCGCCGAGGAACTGCGAAGGATTGAGCAGGCGATTGGCTCGCCGCTCAAGGTGATCTGGCAACATCTCTGAGCCAGCTGAGCCAAGCAGACCAACCGAGCTGCTGAGCAGAACGAAGGAAGCACGATGACGGACCTCAAGATCAGAACCCGCAATGCCGGCGCGCTCGCCGTCCTGCCGCCGGGCGGGCTGCCGGTGATCACGACGCCGACCGGTGGCACGGTCGATGTGGTCACGCAGGTCAGCGCGCCCGGCTTCAGCCCGCTCGACCTGCTCCATGCCTCTTTGGCCGCCTGCATGGTGCTCAGCGCCCGCATCGCCGCCACCCGCCTCGGCGTCGCCGACCGGCTCGGCGAGGTGAGGGCGGATGTCAGCGGCGAGAAGGCGACGGACGAGCCCTCGCGGGTCGAGACATTCATCGTCAAACTGGAGATCGCCGGCGACCTCGATGACGCGACGAAAGAGCGAATCCTGGCGGACGCGGAAAACATCTGCACCGTCTCCAACACGCTGCGCGGCGCGCCGGCGCTTCGTTCCACGCGGGGGTGAGCGCAATGGCGTATCTTTCGCCGATCGACTACGCGACCGCCTCGGACGACATCCGCGCCGAGCACGACCGCGAGCTCGCGCTGCGCGGCCGCATGACCAACATGAAGCGCATCCTGCTCCACTCGCCGGCCGCCCACCGCATCTACGCCGAATGGTTCACGCTGCGCGACCTTCTCGAGCCCACACTCGACGACCGCGCCATCTGGCTGTTGTCGAAAGCGGTCGCCGAAACGATGCGCGCCGAGATTCCCGTGACTTTCTTTCGCCGCGCCTTAATCGAGAACGGGCTCGACCCCGAAGCGATCGAACCGACCGCCGACGAGACGCTGCTGATTTCCTTCGGCATCGCGGTCGCCGCCGATGCCAATGCCGTCCCGGAAGAAACCTGGGCCGCGCTCAAGGCGCGCTACGACGAGACGCTGCTGGTCAACCTCACCGCCTTCGCCGGCATCATGGTGGCGACCTGCGTGTTCACCAATGCGGTGAAGGTGGATCTCGATCCGGAGCTGGAGATGTATCGGAGGCAGTGAGGCGCGACTTCTCCTTCTCCCCCTGTGGGAGAAGGTGGATCGGCGCGTTAGCGCCGAGACGGATGAGGGGTGTTCCAGCTTGGCGATAAGATTGAAATCGCCGCCGCCTCATTCCTTCCAGCACCCCTCATCCGACCTCGCTGCGCGAGGCCACCTTCTCCCGCAAGGGGAGAAGGGAAAGCCGGCGCCCACCCCCGCAGGAATCGGGTGGCCGATGCTCATCCTTCGCCCCACTTTGACACCAAGCGAAGGAGCCAACTCATGACCATCCATTCCCTCAACACCAAGCGCGCCAGCCGCTCCGCCGAATCCCGCGTCGCAGCACAAGATTGGCGCGCGCTGGTCTCTGAACTCAACGCCCATGGCTGTGCCGTCATGCCCGGCATGCTGTCGGCGGAAGAATGCGCCGATATCGCCGCGCTCTACCCGCATGAAGAGCATTTCCGCAGCCATGTCGTGATGGCGCGCCACGGCTTCGGCAAGGGCGAATATCGGTATTTCAAATATCCGCTGCCGGACCTGATCGAGGGCCTGCGCACCACGCTCTACCCGCGCCTCGCCACGGCCGCCAATGACTGGAACGAGAAGATGGGTGTTGCCCAGCGCTATCCGGCCGAGCACGCCGCCTTCCTGAAACGCTGCCACGACGAGGGCCAGGTAAAGCCGACGCCGCTTCTGCTGCAATACGGCCCCGGCGATTTCAACTGCCTGCACCAGGATCTCTACGGCGAGCTTGCCTTTCCGCTGCAGGTGGCGATCCTGCTGTCCGAGCCCGGCGAGGATTTCACCGGCGGCGAATTCGTGCTCACCGAGCAGCGCCCGCGCATGCAAAGCCGCGCCGAGGTGGTGCCGCTCAAGCGCGGCGATGCGGTAATCTTCGCCGTGCACAACCGGCCGGTGGAGGGCACGCGAGGTTACTATCGCGTCAACCTGCGCCACGGCGTTAGCCGCCTGCGCTCAGGCGGGCGACATACGCTCGGCATCATCTTCCATGACGCGAGGTGACACTCCCCGAGGCGGCGTTTTTTTCTACGCTCCCGGCCGCCGATAACGGATCGATTTCGCCCTGCCCAGCGCGTCCATCGTCTCCTCGACGCTGAGGAGGACGGTGGTCTCGCAGGAGCTGAGCGCCCCTCCGGCACCGATGGCGAGCACGACGGACGCCATCGAAACATTGTCCGGCGCCTCCCACAGGTTCCAGCCGTCGTGTTCGCCGAACGCGTACCAGAACCCGTGCAGCTTTCCGCCCACCGATTCTATGTATGAGCTGGCTGCCTTGCGGCGATCTTCGGGGTTTTCGATCATTCGCGCCCATGTCTCGGGCGTGTAGCTGAAGCGCGTCAGGTACATGGCCATGGTTGACCTCCCTTGCCAGAGCCCATCAAGTGGTTGGCTCCAGCACTAAGCGCTCGATCTGTCGGCGACGCGAATCAATTTTACCTCGGCTGGGTTCTGCCCCAAAGGGAATAGGCCGAGCGCGGAATGCGGCGCTTCTGCCTCTTCCCCTCGTGCCCGCATTCGCGTAATGCCCCGGGCAAATCCCCGCCACGTCAGCGAAGTTTCCCGGACCGTCCCATGATCCGTCTCGAAAATATCGGCAAGCAGAACGGCCGACAGATCGTCTTCATCGAAGCTTCCGCCGCCTTGCAGAAGGGCGAGAAGATCGGGCTGGTCGGCCCGAACGGCGCCGGCAAGACGACCCTGTTTCGCATGATCATTGGCCAGGAGCAGCCCGATGAAGGCCAGGTCTCGGTCGATCGCGGCGTCACCATCGGCTATTTCAGCCAGGATGTCGGCGATATGGGCGGCTTGAGCGCCGTCGCCGAAGTCATGGAAGGCGCCGGGCCGGTCAGCGCGGTCGCCGCCGAAATGCGCGAGCTCGAGCACGCCATGGGCGATCCCGACCGCGCCGACGACATGGATCAGATCATCGAGCGCTACGGCGAATTGCAGCACCGCTTCGAGGAGCTTGACGGCTATGCGCTGGACGGTCGGGCGCGCGAGGTGTTGGACGGCCTCGGCTTCAGCCAGGAGATGATGGACGGCGACGTCTCAAAACTCTCCGGCGGCTGGAAGATGCGCGTGGCACTCGCCCGCATCCTCCTGATGCGGCCCGACGTCATGCTGCTCGACGAGCCGTCGAACCATCTCGACCTCGAAAGCCTGATCTGGCTGGAGAAATTCCTCAAGGATTATGACGGCGCGCTGCTGATGACCTCGCACGACCGCGAGTTCATGAACCGCATCGTCACCAAGATCATCGAGATCGACGCCGGTGCGCTCACCTCCTATTCCGGCAATTACGAATTCTACCAGGAGCAGCGCGCGCTGGCCGACAAGCAGCTGCAGGCGCAGTTCGAGCGCCAGCAGGCGATGCTGGCCAAGGAGATTGCCTTCATCGAGCGCTTCAAGGCGCGTGCTTCCCATGCGGCCCAGGTGCAGAGCCGGGTGAAGAAGCTCGACAAGATCGACCGTGTCGAACCGCCGAAGCGCCGCCAGACGGTGACTTTCGAATTCCAGCCGGCGCCGCGCTGCGGCGAGGACGTGGCGACGCTGAAGGGCATCCACAAGGCCTATGGCAGCCGCAATATCTATTCGGGCCTCGACTTCCAGATCCGCCGCCGCGAGCGCTGGTGTGTGATGGGCGTCAACGGCGCCGGCAAGTCGACGCTTCTGAAGCTGGTCGCCGGCGCCTCCGAGCCGGACGAGGGCTCCGTCGCGCGCGGCCCGAGCGTCAAGATGGGCTATTTCGCCCAGCACGCCATGGAACTGCTCGATGGCGAGCGCACCGTCTTCCAGACGCTGGAGGACTCGTTTCCGCAGGCAGGCCAGGCGCCGCTCAGGGCTTTGGCCGGCTGCTTCGGTTTTTCCGGCGACGAGATCGAAAAGAAGTGCCGCGTGCTTTCCGGAGGCGAGAAGGCCCGGCTGGTGATGGCGCTGATGCTGTTCGATCCGCCAAACCTGCTGGTGCTCGACGAGCCGACCAACCACCTCGACATAACCACCAAGCAGATGCTGATCGAGGCGCTGTCGCAATATGAAGGCACGATGCTGTTCGTCTCGCACGACCGCCATTTCCTGGCGGCGCTGTCGAACCGCGTGCTCGAGCTGACGCCCGACGGCGTCCACACCTATGGCGGCGGCTACACCGAATATGTCGCCCGCACCGGCCAGGAGGCGCCGGGACTGAGGGGGTAGGGCGAGACCCTACGCAATTGGCGGCGGCGCATTCCCCCTGTCGGGGCGAGCGCCGGCGCTTACCCCCTCGCCAGCCCGCGATCGATCAGCCGCGCAAGCCGCGCCGAGAACGCCTTGGCGTCGGCCGGCTTGTCGCCGTCGAGCACACGTGCCTCGTCGTAAAGCAGATGCGCGGCGTCTTCCTTGAACGCCTTCTCGTCGTCGCCGAGCTTTGCCAGCGCCGCCACGCGCTCGTGGCGCGGGTTGATCTCGAGGATTGGCTTGGCCGCCTTGTCGAGCCGGCCGGCGGCGTTGAGCAGGCGCTCGAACTGGCGGTCCGGGCCATGCTCCGGCGCTACAAGGCACACGGCGCTTTCGGTCAGCCGGTCCGAGGACTTCACGTCCGAAACCTCCTCGCCAAGCGTCGTTTTCACGAAAGCCAGGAAGGCGGCGATATCCGACGACGTCTCCGCGTCGGGCTTCGCCGCATCTTCGGGCAGCGCGATATCGGCGAGCTCGGCCGCGCCCTGCGTCACCGACTTGAACGGCTTGCCGTCGAATTCCGACGCCATCGTCACCCAGAAGCTGTCGACGGGATCGGTGAGGAGCAGCACCTCGATGCCGCGTGCGCGAAAACCTTCGAGCTGGGGCGAGGCTTCGAGCCGGGCGCGATCGTCACCGGCCATGAAGAAGATCGCTTTTTGTCCTTCCTTCATCGCTGCGACATAGTCGGCAAGGCTGCGCCAGCCTTCGCCTGAGGTCGTCGAACGGAAGCGGGCAAGCTTCAGCAGCTGCTCCCGTCGCTCGTAATCCTCATAGAGACCTTCCTTGAGGACGACGCCGAAATTTTCCCAGATTTTGGCGTAGGCTTCGGCATCGTTTTCGGCCGTCTTGGCGAGGTCGCCGAGAACGCGGTTGGTCACGCCCTTGCGGATCGCTGCGAGCAACGGGCTTTCTTGGATCATCTCGCGCGAGACATTGAGCGGCAGGTCGGCGGAATCGACCAGGCCGCGCACGAAGCGCAGGTAGCGCGGCAGCAGATCGGCTTCGTCGGTGATGAAGACGCGCCGCACATAGAGCTTCATGCGGCCCTTGCGGTCCTGGTCGAACAGGTCGAACGGCCGCGATCCCGGCACGAAGGCGAGTACACTGTATTCCTGCCGGCCCTCGGCGCGGAAATGGATGGTCGAGGCTGGCTCGTCATACTGGCCGGCGATGCTGCGGTAGAAGTCGGTATATTCCTCCGGCTTGATCTCGCTCTTTTGCCGCACCCAAAGCGCCGTGCCGTCGGCGATGTCGCGCGGTTCGGCGCCGGGCTTTTCGACAAATGTGATTGGCACCGGCACATGCCCGGACTGCGACTTCGCCAAGCCCTCGAGCCGATAGGGCGTGGTGTAGGACGAGGCGTCCTCCATCAGATGCAGCACCACGCGCGTGCCGCGCTTGGGTGCTGCCTCGAGCGGCGCCGGCGCGATCTCGTAGGTGCCCTTGCCGTCGGACGACCAGCGGAAGGCCTCGTCGCTGCCGGCCTGGCGGCTGATGACGTCGACACGGTCTGCGACCATGAAGGCCGAATAAAACCCGACGCCGAACTGGCCGATGAGCTGCGTGTCTTCCGCCGCCTTGCCGGCTTCGACGCGCTCCATGAAGGCGCGGGTGCCGGAGCGCGCGATCGTGCCCAGCGCCTCCGCCATCTCGTCGCGGCTCATGCCGATGCCGTTGTCCTCGACCGAAAGCTCCTTGTTGTCCGGATTGGCGGCAATCGTGATGCGTGGCTTGGCATCGTCGCCCAGAAGCTCTGGCCGGCTCACCGCCTCGAAGCGGAGCCTCTCGCAGGCATCCGCCGCGTTGGAGATCAGCTCGCGCAGGAAAACGTCTCGGTCCGAATAGACCGAGTGCACCATCATATGCAGCAGCCGCGAGACGTCCGCCTCGAATGTCCTGGTTTCCTTCGCCTTGGTGTCCGTCGTCATTCAGAATTCCTGGGTTCGGTTATTTTGGCCGCCGCGCCAGCACGCGCCGGGTTTCAAATTTTCAGCCATTGTTGCTTGTGGATGCGCTCCCTGCCAGCGCCGCAGGCGCCAGAGAAACCAGGTCCGGCGCCAGGATATCGTGGCGGCGGGCGAAAGCAACAAGGGTTGCCCGCACCGTTTCCGCGTCGATCTCGCCGGCAATGCCGGCTTTGCAGGAATTGAGCGCGATCGCATGCGCGCTGCTCCTGCTCGCGGCCGGCCAATCCTGCAGCAGGGCATAGGCTTCCATCACGGTCTCGAGCCGGACCGGCAAACCCATTCCGACAAGGATGGTGACAGGCTCTTCAAAGCGGTCGTGGTTCATGGTCAGAACCCTCATTCGGGTGGATGCTCATGGCGCCGGGACGATGGCCGGTCGTCCCGGCCAGCACATGTCGGCGCGGGTAGGGCGGTTGCAGGACGACGCCGTGCGGCCGCGGCTGGCCTATGCCGTTGAACGTCTGCACAACCACCGGGCCTGCCGGCGTGTGCGTCGCTGAATTCTGCCGGTTAAGGCCCGGCGGGGGCAGCGCCTTGTGTGCCTTGGCGAGGGCCTCGATCCAGGCGGCGACCGCCAGCGGCACCGGCGCGCGCCCCTCGAGCCAGCGCGTCACGTCGTTTCTGGGCCAGCCAAGTTCCTCGGCGACGTCGGCAGCTTCCCATCGCAAGATTCTCAGGCATTCGCGCAATCGTCCTGCAATCATGGCAATCCTCGTCCGTTCGCAGTCACATGGGCCCCGCCTTGGAGGCGAGGCCCGACCTTCGCTAGCCGCCCCTGGATGTTTCGGTGGCCGACACGTGCTGTGCGGCAAGAAACATCAGCGTTGAGGCAACGGTCCGCCGGTTCCACCCGGCGGATTCGGCCGTGTCGAGCAAGCCTGCCAGCAGCGGCTTCAATGCGCTTCGGCATTCGGCTTCATAAGCGAGGAATTCGCTTGCCGGGCGCGTCGGTGCCGGAACCGAGCCATTGCCGCTCATCATATCCATAAGGGCCTCCCATCGTGCGTTTCGAAACGCCCGCTCCCGTTGCCAGAAGCGGGCTCCCGTCGGCGTCTCAGAAGTCCATGCCGGCGCCGGCCGGCATGGCCGGAGCGGCCTCCTTCTTCGGCTTCTCGGCCACCATGGCCTCGGTGGTGACGAGCAGTCCGGCAACCGAGGCCGCATCCTGCAGCGCGGTGCGCACGACCTTGGCGGGATCGATGACGCCCTGTTTGTAGAGGTCGCCATATTCGCCGGTCTGGGCGTTCCAGCCATAGGCGAATTCGGTCTTCTCGCGCAGCTTGCCGACGATGATCGAACCTTCCGACCCGCTGTTCTCGGCGATCTGGCGCGCCGGAGCCTCGATCGCGCGCCGCACGATGTCGACGCCGTATCTCTGGTCCGGGTTGTCGACGGCGACTGTGTCGAGCGCCTTGGCCGCCCTGAGCAGGGCAACGCCGCCGCCGGGCAGGATACCTTCCTCGACCGCCGCGCGCGTGGCGTGCAGCGCGTCGTCGACGCGATCCTTCTTCTCCTTGACCTCGACTTCCGTCGCGCCGCCGACGCGGATCACGGCAACGCCGCCGGCGAGCTTGGCCAGCCGCTCCTGCAGCTTTTCGCGATCATAGTCGGAGGTGGTCTCCTCGATCTGGGCCTTGATTTGCGTGATGCGGCCCTGGATCTCGTCCTTCTTGCCGGCGCCGTCGACGATGGTGGTGTTTTCCTTCTCGATCGCGACCTTCTTGGCGCGGCCGAGCATCTCCAGCGTGACGTTCTCCAGTTTGATGCCGAGATCCTCGCTGATGGCCGTGCCGCCGGTGAGGATGGCGATGTCCTCCAGCATGGCCTTGCGCCGGTCGCCGAAGCCCGGCGCCTTGACGGCGGCGACTTTCAGCCCGCCGCGCAGCTTGTTGACCACCAGTGTGGCCAAAGCCTCGCCCTCGACATCCTCGGCGATGATCAGGAGCGGCTTGCCGGACTGGACCACGGCTTCGAGCACGGGAAGCAGGGCCTGCAGATTGCCGAGCTTCTTCTCGTGGATCAGCACATAGGGCTCTTCGAGCTCGACGCGCATCTTGTCCTGGTTGGTGATGAAATAGGGCGAGAGATAGCCGCGGTCGAACTGCATGCCTTCAACGACTTCCAGCTCGGTCTCGGCGGTCTTGGCCTCCTCGACGGTGATGACGCCTTCGTTGCCGACTTTTTCCATAGCCTCGGCCAGGAAGCGGCCGATCTCGGCATCGCCATTGGCCGAGATGGTGCCGACCTGGGCGATCTCGTCGTTGCTGGTGATCTTGCGGGCGTTGACCTTGAGTTCGGCGACGACGGCATCCACCGCCTTGTCGATACCGCGCTTGAGATCCATCGGGTTCATGCCCGACGCAACGGCCTTGGCCCCTTCGCGAACGATCGCCTGGGCAAGCACGGTGGCCGTGGTGGTGCCGTCGCCCGCGAGGTCGCTGGTCTTCGAAGCGACTTCGCGAACCATCTGGGCGCCCATGTTCTCGAACTTGTCCTCGAGCTCGATCTCCTTGGCGACGGTGACGCCGTCCTTGGTGATGCGCGGCGCGCCGAACGACTTGTCGATGACGACGTTGCGACCCTTCGGACCGAGCGTCACCTTCACCGCGTCGGCGAGGATGTTGACGCCGCGCAGCATGCGCTCGCGGGCGTCGGAATGGAATTTGACTTCCTTGGCAGCCATTGGATCACTCCTTGTTTAGGCAGCTTTCATTGACTGGGTTGCGGTTCGATCGAAGCCCCGGTCAGGCGGCTTTCTTCAGCGTCTCGACCTGCTCGATCACACCCATCACGTCGCTTTCCTTCATGATGAGCAGGTCCTCACCATCGAGCTTGATCTCGGTCCCGGACCACTTGCCGAACAGGATGCGGTCGCCGACCTTCACGTCGAGGGGCGCGAGCTTGCCGCTATCGTCGCGGGCGCCTGGCCCGACGGCGATGACTTCGCCTTCCTGCGGCTTTTCCTTGGCAGTGTCGGGGATGATGATGCCGCCGGCCGTCTTCTCTTCGGCCTCGATGCGGCGCACGAGCACGCGGTCATGCAATGGACGGAACGTCATATCGTTCTCCTTCAGGACAAACAGATTGCGAGCAGTTCCTCCGCTCCGGACCGGCAGGACCGGAGCGGGGCTCGCGCGACCCTTTCGGCATCGCGCGCATGTCGAACTAATTTTGCCTTCATCTACTTTCAAGGGGTTACCGCAAATTTTTTGGCACTCTCGACTGTTGAGTGCTAGCGCGCTGAAAACATGCGGTAAATTGGCCCGCTCCGATAGCAGAGAGGCTTGAATTCGCGATTGAGTTGAACAAGATTATCGGCGCCCGGCAGCGCCGGGACCGCTGAGAAATTGGAACCCGAAGCAAGGAGTTTTTGGAGACGGAGGACAGAAATGGACCGACAGACGCTTTCGCCGATCATTCCTTCCCTAGCTCCCGAACTATCAGACCTTTCGCTCGACCGGCTGCTGTCGCCGGCCAGGCATTTTCAGCACCCGCGGGATGTGCTGGAGGACGGCTCGCTCGATATATGGGAAAAGCGGGCGATCCTTTCGTCCTGGGCGTCCGATGCTTGCGCCGTAGAATCGATGCCGGCGCTGCGCCAGCCGCCGGGCACCGAGCGGCCGGTCTCCTTCGACGACATCATGGATGCGCTGCGCCGGCTTGATGCGCTGGCTCCGCCGCCCAGCGGCCCTGCCGATGACGACCACCGGCAGGTGGTCGACCGGCTGAGCGCGTGAAGGCCGAAGGCGATGGCGGTCAGCAGGGAATTCCGCTTGCAGATGAATGGGTATGGCTTGACCACTGCCGAGATCCATTATCATCTGCCCGACCATCCCAGCCTGCTCCAGCTTTACGTCTGGCAGGACTATGATCTTGCCCCGGATTTCCCGGCGCTGAGGGGCTTTCTGGGCTTTTGGCAGCGCGAGCTGGCTGGCGCCTTGCATTCTGTCCGTGTCGCTCACCATCGGCTCATCAGGGCATCGGAATGGCGGGCCGTCGACGGGATCATCGCGATCCATTGAAGATCAGCTCCGCGAGGCGGTCGTGGTTGTGCGGCCGCCTCCAACTCATGATTTGCCCGCCTGCATGCAGACGAAGGGACTGACTTTCACGACCTTGAAGGCGGCTTCGGAGTGGGGCCTTGACGTGCCCGTGTTGAATTCCCAGATCGATTACGCCGGTGCTTGAGAGAGACCGGCAAGGTCAAGGGGCGCCGCTTCCTTGGCGCCCCTCGTATCTATGTTGCTCAATGGAGGATGTAGCTATGAGAACCACGTTTGACTTCAGTCCCCTGTTCCGGTCGAGCATCGGCTTCGATCGAATGCTGAACGCGCTCGAGACGGCGAGCCGGATCGAGACCGTCGACAATTGGCCACCCTACGACATCGCCAAGACCGCAGAAGACGACTACCGCATCAGTATGGCGGTGGCTGGGTTCTCGCAGGACGAACTGGCCATTACCCAGGAGCAGAACATGCTCATGGTCTCTGGCCAGAAAGCCGGCGAGGACAAGGGCGAGTACCTGCATCGTGGCATCGCCGGCCGTGCATTCCAGCGCCGCTTCGAGCTTGCCGACCACGTCAAGGTCGTTGGCGCCAGCTTGGTCAATGGGCTGCTGACGATCGATCTGAAGCGCGAAATTCCAGAAGAGATGAAACCGCGGCGGATCGAGATCGCAGCCGACAAGGCAACGCTCAAAGGCACGACAAAGAAGATCGAAGCCGAGAAGCACGCCGCCTGAGGGCTTCTGTGAGCGCATCCGCGCTACGCGCCGGGCACTGCCCGGCGCGTAGGAGCTTTTCGAGCCGATGAACAGAAAGGAGCAAACCATGAGTGTCCGTGATCTGATCCCCTGGGGCCGGAGCAACGGCAACCAGCTTCCAAGCATATTCCGCGACGGTGAGCGCGATCCGTTCCTGTCGCTGCATCGCGAGGTGAACCGCCTGTTTGACGACGTTTTCCGCGGCTTCGACAGCCGGTTGCCGTCTTTTGGCGGTGTCTCCGCCCTCGGCGCCGGTTGGCCGAGCGTCGAGATCTCCAACGGCGAGAAGGAGATCAAGGTGATGGCCGAGGTGCCTGGCCTCGAACAGAGAGACATCGAGGTCCTGCTCGACGACGGCGTGCTGACGCTGAGAGGCGAGAAGCGCTCCGAGACGGAGGACAAGGATAGGCAGTTCTCCGAGCGCTATTACGGCCGCTTCGAGCGCCGCATCCCGGTCGGCTACGAGGTCAAGGAAGACGAGGTGGATGCCCGCTTCAAGAACGGCGTGCTGACCGTCACCTTGCCGAAGAGCGAGAAGGCGCAGTCGCAGGTCAAGCGCATCGACATCAAGAGTTGATGCACCGACGCGGGAGGTCGGCCCATCCGCCTCCCGCGTCGACTCCCATAGAGCCACGGCAACCGGATGCTCGCGCAAGCAACTCCACTCGATCGATCATGGGCGGCCGAGGAAGAGAAAATTTATACGGCGGGAGCTTCTTTTTTCCGTCCAGAAGTCTTCGCATCGCTCATCTGAATGATGACAAGCAGCTCGCTGTCTTTCCCTTCTGCTGCGCATGCTTTCAGCACCTATCCGGAGAGAAAGCTAACATATGTTAGGAACGGGAGAGGGGCTCACCTAGCGCGGATCCGCATCAGATTGGGACCGGCGATAACCTTAATTTTGGTTTCCTTTGCACAGGCTTCCCGAACGGAAGGTAACGCGATAGATTAGTAATTCGTTAAGTACGCCCGGGGGCGAGCGTAAAAGATGTGTCGTCGAGCGTAAGGGATGTGCCGTGATGAATTTCAAGTCTCTGATCAAGCGGGCCGAGGACGTCGATAAGGAATTTCAGGAACTCCAATCGGATCTGGCGGAGGCGTTCGAGGACGTTCTCAAAGATGACGAACAGCCGCCGTCGGAAGACGACGCCGTCGCCGGTCGGGAACTGGTTGCAAGCGACGAGAATCCGCCGGCCGAAGAGCCGTCCGACGCATCGCCATCGCGGCTGACACCGCATACCCAGACGCGGCTGGCCGCCCTGGAGGCCGTCACCGGGCTTTTCCGGGACGGGCAGGGCCATCTGCAGGAGATCGAGGCAAAGCTGGCGGAGATCGCCACTGCGCATCATATGACGCGCGAAGTCCTCAACGTCTTCCATCGCGACGTGTTGCGCTCCAACGAGCTGGAGCTGGCAAACCTCGCTCTCACCGCCGAACACAAGACATTGTCGGAACAATTGCTTGACGCCGCCCGCCGGCAGCGCGAACGCGACGGCGCGGCCGAAGCGTGGCAGCAGCGCGAGGCGAGCCTCGTCCAGGACCGGGAGCAGCTGCGCTCGGCGCTTGCGGCGGTGCGCCTGGAGCTGGTGGAGATGGGCAATGAGACCGCCAGGCGCGAGACGGAGTTCGGCGAGATCGTCAAAGCCCTGACGGCCAAGACCGTCGAAGTCGACAGGCGCAGCGCCGAGAACAAGCTGCTGCGCGAAAAGCAGGTCGGCCTTTCGGTCGATCTGGAGCAGGCGCAAAAGCGCGAGGCGGAGGCCCGGCACAAGTTCGACGAGTTCGCGGCAACCCACGCCAGCGAAACCGCCCACATCGCCGAGCTGATGGCTCAAATCGGCAACCACGAAAAGGAAGAAACCCGGCTGCAGAAAGCGCTCGAGGCAGCGCAGGCCAGGCTTGCCGAAACAATCGAGGCGGCGCGGATCGCCGAGAGCGACAGCACCGCCGAATTGGCACGCAGCCACGCGGAAATGCGCGGTTTGCGTGCCGAGATCCAGGAACTGCAGTCGCGTCTGGACAAGGTCTCGACAGACAATGGCGAAGCCACGGACGAGATCACCAGGCTAAAGGCGCAGCTGAACGACGCCGTCACCGAACGCCAGATTGCGGAGAAAAGGCTCGCCGTTCTCAAGGACGAGAGCGAAGCCGACAAGAAGAACCTGTCCGAGGTCAGCACCAATTTCTCACGGCTTTCGCTGCAGCAGGCGTCGGAGCAGATCCAGCTCGATATCCAGAAGCAGGAATGCGAGGATTTGCGCGCCGAAGTCGAAGCGCTCAACGCCCGCATCCGGGAATTGCTGCCTTACGAGCGCCTGCATCGGGTGACCGACGCAAGGTCGCGCATGGATGCTGCGCCTCAAACCAACGGGATCATCGCGGAAGCGGCGCGCCCCGTCGCGCGGCGCGTTTCTCGGCGCAACATGCGGGCGAACGGAGGCTGAGGGTTTCGAGCGGCTCGGCTTCGACAGCGCCGGCCCGCTCTATCTCTATGGTTTGAAACCGCTCCACGTCGAGAGCCGCTGCGCTTTCCTGGAATTGCCCTGGCGGACTATTTTCCAGCCATGTCGTCGGCAAGGTCCTGCGCCTGCTTGAGCAGCGCCGGGAAGGACGGGTCGCCGGGCAGGCGCTGGGCCATGCAGGCGCGGTAGTCGGCGTCGCCCTTTTCCCAGGCGGCGTTGGCGGGATCGGAGACCTGCGGATCGTCCTGGTCCGAACCCTGGTCGGCCTGCTGGGCTTTCTGCGCGGCGGCGTCGGCGGCTGCCCAGATTGAATCGCAGGCCGCGATCTTCGGCACGGCGGGCGAGGCGGGTGCCTCGGCAATCAGCACGCGGTCGCCTTTGACGACCGCCACGACGACGTGCTGGTCGTAGATCGGTCCGACATCCTGGGTCCAGCCGCCGAGCCGCGCGACCACCGCATCGGCGCCGTCGGGCTTCTTCAACGAAAAGTCGAGCGTGCCCGAGAATGCCGCGTCGCTGCCGATGGCCTGGGTGTAAAAACTGTCGAGCTTCAACGCCGCGCCGATGTCGGCGGGCAGCTTGAAATCCGCTTCCGCTTCGGACGATTTGGACTTGAGCCAGCGCTCGGTCAACCCGCGCGTCGAGGCGACGATGCTTGGGCCGTCGTCGCTCTGCGCATATCGCAGCCCGTCCAGCATGCCGTAGCCGATATCGGAAGCGTTGAGGCTTTGAACATTGATGGTGCCGGTCGCCGGGAAACCCTTGACGGAAAGGGGCCCGAGAATGCCGGCGAGGCGCTGCTGGAGGTCGGCCAGCGCCTTCTCGTTCTGGGCATCGATGGTTTCGATCGCTGTATTGGCGCTTTCCTGCGCGGTGATATCGGCGATCGCCTTGTCGCGCGCGGCGATATAATCGTCTTCCGCCGAGGCGGCATATGCCGCGCTGCCCGCCAGCGCAATGAGAAGCGTCAAGACCAACCGCATGCTGCAACCCCAAATTAGCGATCAAAGCCCTTGGCAGCCATCGCCCGACTTGGCGGCTTTTGCGTGGCGGAAATCATGGTAGAGCCAAATCTTTATTCCGCCTTGCGCTTCTCCACCTCGGCCTTCCTCAGCAAGAACCGCTGGATCTTGCCGCTCGGTGTCTTCGGCAGTTCGCTGACGAACTCGACCTCGCGCGGATAGGAGTGCGCCGACAGTCGCGTCTTCACATGCTGGGCGAGTTCCTCGGCCAGCGCCTCGCTGCCCTTGAAGGCGGGCGCCAGCACTACGAACGCCTTGACGATCTCCGTGCGCTGCGGATCGGGCACGCCGACGACGGCCGCCTCGTTGACCGCCGGATGCTCGATCAGCGCGCTTTCGACATCGAACGGTCCGATGCGGTAGCCGGATGAGGTGATGACATCGTCGGCCCGCCCGATGAAGGAGACGGAGCCGTCCGTCTCATATTCCACCGTGTCGCCGGTGCGGTAGTAGCCGCCCGCGATCGCCGGCGTTTCCGCTTGGTGGTAGCCGTCGAACCAGCGCAGCGGCGAGTTGGCGATATCGACCGCCAGCACGCCGGGTTGGTTGGGGCCGAGTTCGTTGCCTGCCTCGTCCAGCACCACCATGCGGTAGCCGGGCATGGCAAAGCCGGCCGAGCCGGCGCGGACCGTATGCGCCAGACCATGATGGTTGTTGACCATCATGCCGTTCTCGGTCTGGCCGTAATGATCGTGGATCGGCGCTGCAAGATGCGCGTCGAACCAGCGGATCACCTCCGGATTGAGCGGCTCGCCGGCGCTGCTCACCACGCGCAGCCTGCCCTTGACGCGGGCCGCGGCCTCGGGCCCCTCCGCCATTAGCAGGCGATAGGCTGTCGGCGAGCCGGCCAGGCTGGTGACGCCCAGATGCTCGATGATGTCGTAGGTCGATTTGGCGTTGAAGGCGCCTTCGTAGAAGGTGGTGGCGATGCCGAGCTGCAAAGGCCCGGTGATGGCGTAGTAGAGCCCATAGGCCCAGCCGGGATCGGCGATGTTCCAGAAGATGTCGTCGGGCCGAAGCCCGATCGCGTCACGCATATAGGCCCCGAAGGCAAGCAGCGCGCTGAGCGGCACCGGCACGCCCTTTGGGTGCCCGGTCGTGCCGGAGGTCGACATCATCATGAACAGGTCGGTGCCCTTGCGCATGACCGGCTCGCTATCGGAGGAGGCAGCCGCGAGCGCCGCGCGGAAATCGACGTCGCCTGCTGCAATTGCATCGCCGGGGCCAATAATTGTGGCGATGCGCGGGTGGTTTTCCACCTCGTCGAGCTTGGCGCGGTTTGCGGGGTTGGTCACCACCAGCTTCGCCTTGCTGTAGCTCAGGCGATGCTCGATAGCCTTCGGCCCGAAAGCGGTGAACAGCGGCTGGTAGACCGCGCCGACGCGCCATGTGCCGAGGATCAGCGCCACCAACTCAGGGATGCGCGGCAGCATGCCGGCGACGACGTCGCCAGGGCGCACGCCGAGACTTTTGAGCAGGGTGCCGACGCGGCCCGCCATGTCGGCCAGATCGTCGAAGGAGTATTCGCGCAATTCACCGGCAGCCGAGATCGCGCGCAGCGCCAGCCGGTTTTCGCCGGTATAGCGGCCGCAGCATTCGACATAGGCGTTGATGCCGGTCGCCGGATCGCCGTGGAGGCGCGCGATCTCGTCCTCGATGCGGAATTGCGCAACGGCATCCTCATAGCGCGGCACCGCCGCTGGCGTGTCGGTCATGGCAATCCTCCCTCGGCGGCGGATCATCTCCCATGATCGCCGCCGGAGGAGATTGCATGAAAGGAGGGCGCTGGTCGATTGCGGCAGCGTCTTTCTCCCCGTGTAGTGCCGGGGAGCTCCTTATCCACGCTTCCGATAAAGGCTCAGCGTTATCTCCTTGCCCACGCCCACGGGCGTCAGCATGAAATAATCATAGACCACGATTTCGCCGCTCGGACCGACCATCCGCTTCGACCAGATCGGCGCTTCCTCGACCCGCATCTCGGCCCATTGGCGCGCGAAGTCGGGGCTCAGCGCCTTGAGTGGATCGAGCACGGCGCGGATGTCGGCAGCAGACGCGTATTCGACGGTCGCGGCGCGGAATTGCGCGATCGCCGAGCGAGCTACCACTTCCCAGTCGGCGAACAGGCCGCGCCAGGCGGGATCGAGGAAGAACCGCGCCAGCAGGTTGCGCCTTGCGGGATCGTCCTGATCGAAGCCGCCGAACAAATCCGCCGCCTCGTCGTTCCAGGCAATGAAGTCCCAGGCGCGGTTGAGCGCATAGGCCGGGTTGGGCGAGAGCGTGGCGAGCAATCCGACAATGCGCGGATCGGGCGAGGGGCCTTCGAGCGGCGTCGCCTCAGGCCGCCATTCCGGCTTTGCGAGCTTGAACAGGTGCTGGTGTTCCACAGGCACGAGGTCCAGCACGTCGGCGAGCGCATTGAGCACCTGCGCGGAAGGATTGGCCTCGCGGCCCTGTTCTAGCCACGTATACCAGGTGGCGCTGATCCCTGCGAGCAGCGCGACTTCCTCACGCAGCAGCCCGCTTGCGCGCCGTCGCGTGCCAGTGCGGATGCCATGCCGTGACGGCTCGACGCGTTCGCGCATGGCGCGCAGGAAGCGGCCGAGTTCCTTACGCCTGTCCATCTCGGTGGTCTGTTCCAGCATGCTCGTGCCTCGAAGGGGGTGGCGACGCTACTAGCAGCGCCGCTCATCTTGTACCACCTTGCTACCAGTATAATGAGGCCAGCGCATCGACAATCACGCCGCGTCGGAACGCGGCGCCCGACAAAGGATTCCGCAAATGAATGCGCTGAAAAACATCAGGAATATCGACTACACCGTCCTCTTCGCCCGCGACATGAAGGAGATGCGGCGTTTCTATGAGGACGTGATGGGCTTTCGCGTCCATTCCAGCCTGGGCGAGAGCTGGATCGCCTACCAGGTCGGCTCGTGCCTGCTGGCGCTCACTGAGCGCGGCGTGATGTTCAACGACTTGCCGACCCCGGCGGGCGCGCTCTCCATGCAGCTCGCCTTCCGGGTGACGCCCAGTCAGGTTGACCAATGCGCCGAGACGTTGCGTGAGAAGGGCGTGGCGATCGAAAGTGGGCCGACCGACCGGCCCTGGGGTCACCGCACGCTGTTCTTTCGCGACCCCGACGGCAATGTGCTGGAGATCTACGCCGATATCTAGCCTTGCGGCAGTTGAATGCCTTGCGTCAAGCGGCTCGTCGACTTCTACGAGAACAGTCACGGGCATCAAGCTCACGGTCTACACCGAGGATTTCGCCGAGCTGCTTGCTTCACGCCGGTGACGGCGGAGGCGATTGCGAAGCTCAAGCGGTGAGAGTTCCAATTTCCCAAAACGGCGTAAGGCGGTATGCGGTTGACCACATCGACCATCCGGCCGATAGGGACGGCGAACCAGAGAACCGCAATGACCACCGATCTCAAACAACTGGCCGCCCCCGACGCCGCCTGGCAAGCCGAAGTCCGCGCCGGCGTGCGCCAAGTCCGCGACCTTGCATCACTGCCACTCTCGCCCGCCGAGCGCGAAGCCGCGCAGCAAGCCGCCGCCGCGCACAAGGTGCGCGTGCCCAAACCCTATCTCGACCTGATCGACTGGAACGACCCTGATGACCCGATCCGCGCACAGGTGATCCCGTCGCCGGGCGAGCTCGTCGCTACCGAAGGCGAGCTCGACGACCCGATCGGCGATCATGCCTTCAGCCCGGTGCCGCGCCTGACGCACCGCCACGCCGACCGCGTGCTTTTGTTCCCGACCTATCAATGCGCGGTCTATTGCCGCTTCTGCTTCCGCAAGGAATCGCTGACCTCGATCGGCCGCGGCTACACAAGCGAAGCGCTGGAGCCGGCGCTGGCCTACATCGCCGGGCACCCGGAAATCCGCGAGGTGATCCTGACCGGTGGCGATCCGCTGTCGCTGCCGGACAAGGCGCTGGCTGAAATCCGCGCCCGGCTTGAGGCGATCCCGCATCTCAGGCTTCTGCGCATCCACACCCGCGTGCCCGTGGCGCTGCCGTCGCGCATAACGGCCGGCCTGGTCGAGGCGCTGCAGGGACGGCTGATGGTGACGGTGGTGACCCACTTCAACCATCCGCGCGAGCTCACCGCCGAAGCCGAGGCGGCCTGCCGCACGATGCGCCAGGCAGGTTTCGTGCTGCTCAACCAGAGCGTTCTCCTCAAAGACGTCAACGACAAGGTCGAGGTGCTGGAGGAGCTCTGCCGCGAGCTGATGTACCGTCTCGGCGTAAAACCCTATTACCTGCACCACGGCGACCTCGCGCGCGGCATGGCGCACCGCCGCACGACGATTGCCCAAGGCCAGGCGCTGGTCGCGGAGCTGCGCCGGCGGCTCTCCGGCATCTGCAACCCGACCTACGTCATCGACCTGCCGGAGGGCGGCGGCAAGGTGCCGCTGGCGGAGAGCCATATCGAAGGGCGAGACGGCGAAACGTGGCGCATTCGCGGCCAGGACGGGAAGGCGAGGAGCTACAGCGAGGTGGTGGCGGACTGCTGAGTGCCCGCGTGCCGCTCGGGCGCGGCCCGGCCGCCTCGTTGGGGCATTCTGCCGGGCCTGACCGGCCGCCGCCGGCTGCGACTCCGAGGCGTGGGACTGCCATGTGAACGACCTGCTTTTATTCCTCTGTTTGCACGATGCGGCGTCGTACCAAAGGCGCGACACTGTCATCGATCCGTTTGGATCATCGTAAAGTCCCTTAGCTGCCTAGTCCCCAGCTGGGTTCACCTAGCGATCCTCTCGAAGCCCCGCGTGCTCCTCCCGGAGCCCGCGGGGCCCTTCGTTTGTTACCGCCGGGTCGCAACATCGCCCTCGTGCTGTGGGAACCGGATTCCGCGCCTCGCATTCTATCAGCGGGGACTAAAGGAGTTCGGCATGAAGGCTTTGTTGGGAATTGTCGGCGGCTTCGTGCTGACCCTTGCCGTGTTCACCAGCGGGCTCGCCTTCGCCACCTGGCTGCTCGCCGCCAAGCCAGTGCGCCAGGCGACCCCGGCGATCGGCGTTTCCGAGCTCTGGACCAAGGACGCTCAGCCGGTCGATCCGCAAAAGCAGAATCTTCAGCGCATTCCCGCCCAGCAGGCTGCCGTCGCGCCCGCCCCAGGGGGCGAGCCGGCCAAGACCGACAGCGCAGTGCAGACGGCGACGCTCGCGGCGCCGACAGCACCCGCGCAGCCGCAGCAGTTGCAGCCCACGACCGCTCAGCCGAACCAGCCCGCAGCCGAGCCTGACGCGACCCAGCCTTCCCAGCCGGCTTCGGCCGATCAGCAGGCCGAGCAGCAATTGCCCGTGGCTCATCTGCAATGGTGCTCGGCCCGCTATCGCAGCTACCGTCCGGCGGAAAACAGCTACCGCTCCTACAGCGGCGAGCTGCGCCCTTGCATCTCACCCTATTACGACCCGATGGGCGACCGCACCGCCTCGACCGGCTCAAACGATCGGCAAGGCCGGGGTGGCCAAGCCGTCGGGACCGATCGGCAAACCGCCGCGGCCGATGATCAGACGAGCGACGACCAGGCCGAGATGGAAGGTTACGCCCCGTCGGGCGACGGCTACGTCACCACCTATGGCGGCCCGCCGGAAGAGATCTCGCCCGAGGCCGGGGCCGTGCGGGCACAGGGCCGGCAGATCTCGGCCGCCCATATCGACGATTGCTTCAGCCGCTACCGCTCCTACGATCCGCAGGACAACACCTACCAGCCCTTCGACGGCGGCCCGCGCCGCCAGTGCGAGTAGTGTTTCTGGCCCGCGACAGCGGCGGGAAGAGGGTGATCGCGAAGCGACCGGAGAGGGGCTGCGACTCAGGCAGGTTCGCTCTAGCCTCTCGCGCTCCCCCGCCAAACTCAGCCCACGACCTTCCCCGGATTCATCACATTGCCCGGATCGATCAACTCTTTGATTGCCTTCGCCAAATCCCGCTTCACCGGATCAGCATGCCGCTCATAGGCCTCGCGTTTCTCCAGCCCCACCCCATGCTCAGCTGAGAACGAACCGCCGGCCTCGCGCAGCCCCTCATAGAGCACGTCCTCGATCGCCTCATGCCGCTCATGTGGAACCGGCCCTTCGCAATTGATGGAGATGTGCAGATTGCCGTCGGCGAGATGGCCGTAGACATAGGGTGCGTATGAGGCGTCGATCTTCTTCAGCCCGGCCTCAATGCGCGCCACATAGGCGTCCAGCGCGCCGGCCGGCACGGAGACGTCGAACGAGGGCGCCATAGGGTGCGCGCGCTCGATCTCAACGGTCTCCTCGCGCAGCCGCCACATCGCTGCTGCTTGGCCCTCGGAGCTCGCGACAAGCCCGTCGACGATGCCGACCTCTTCCCAGATCGCCGCCAGCCCGCCCTCGAGCGCGCTTCTCGCCGCCTCGATCGAGTCGGCGCCTAGGCCCAGCACCAGCAGACAGGGCGCATCGAGCGGCAGGCTGCCCGAGGCATAGTTCAGCGACCGCTGCATGAGGGACGCAAAATTACGCCACAGGATCTCGGCGGCCGTGAGCCTCGCGCTGGTCGAGGTCAAAAAATGCCGCACGATGTGCTGGGCGCTGGCCACATTCGGCACGCCGACAAGCGCGGTGGCACTCGCCCCGGCCACCGGATCGAGCCGCAGCGCCACGCGGGTGACGATGCCGAGCGTGCCTTCCGCGCCGATGAAGAGATGCTTCAGATCGTAGCCTGCGCTGGTTTTCAGCACCCGGGTGAGATCGCAAAACAACCGCCCGTCCGGCAGCACGGCCTCCAAGCCAAGCACGCGGTGGCGCATCGTGCCGTTGCGAAACGCCATGATGCCGCCGGCGTTGGTGGAAACCATGCCGCCGATAGTGGCGCTGCCGCGCGCGGCAAGGTCGATGCCGGGGTCGAGCCCATGCTGGGCTGCCGCCTCCTGCAGCGCGCCTAGCGTCACGCCCGCCTGCACGATCGCCACGCGCGTGAACGGATCGATATCCTCTATTCTGTTAAGCCCGCCAAGGTCGCAGATCACCTGCCCTTGGGAAGTGGCTGCTCCGCCCGCCAGCCCGGTGCGGCCGCCCTGCGCGACAAGGCTGATGCCATGCGCCGAACAGAATTTCACCAGCGCCGCGACCTCTTCGACATCGCGCGGACGCACCAGAGCCGAGGCGCCGAAATTGCGGGTGTCGAAGCCGGGATCGCGCGAGGCGAGCTCGGCGGCATCCCAGATGGTGGCGGTGGGGAGGGCGGCGCGGAGAGAGGGGAGGAGGGCCATGAAATGGATCCGGCGTCGGACAAGAAGCTCGTCCTATAGAGGAACCGCAGCCCAGGAGTCACGCCGGCACGCCCATCGAATCGCCCGGGTCCACAACCATACCGGCTCAGTTCAGGAACATTCCGCGTTTAGCGGAGTTGACGGAACGGCCCGCTCGTTTGAGGCCACACCGGTTCATGGCGGGCTTCGGGAGGAAGCTATGATCCGTGCCACGCCCTCAATTCATGTTTCTCGCCGCGACGCATTGCAAATTGGTCTCGGAGCGACGCTCGCTTCAGCGACCGGCGTCGTCCCCGTTTCGCCTGCTTTCGCACAGGATGACATTAAGGACGAAGACATTTTCCGGTTCGCGCTGAACCTGGAATATATGGAGGCCGAATACTACCTGCGGGGCACCACAGGAAAAGGCATCGACGATTCAGATGCCGGTTCCAAGCCCGGCGACGTCGTCGGCGGCAAGAAGGTTACCTTCGAAACACCCGCACTGGCTGAATTTTTGCGGGAAGTCGCGGAAAATGAACTTGCCCATGTCAGGTTCTACCGCAAGACCCTGGCGTCGAATGCGGTGGACCGGCCGGCGATCGATTTTGATGCCGGCTTTGCCGCGGTCGCCAAGGCGGCCGGGTTGGGTGCCGACTTCGACCCCTTCGGCAACCAGATGAACTTCGTGCTTGGCGGCATGCTGTTCGAGGATGTCGGCGTCACCGCCTACGCCGGTGCGGCAACCGTCCTGAAGAACAAGGAATTCCTGGCAGCCGCGGCTGGAATTCTCGCGGTCGAGGCCTACCACATGGGGATGGCGCGGTCGTCGCTCTATCGCATGGGCGAGAAGGCCTGGAAGGCGGCGAATGCGATTTCCGACGCACGCGACAAGATCGACGGGCCCGATGACAAGGACCAGGGCATTCACGTCGACGGCAAGGCCAACTTCGTTCCTTCGACGCCGGATGCGATTGCCTTCACAAGGACCCCGCAGGAGGTGCTGCGCATTGTTTATCTGACCGACCAATCGGGTGTGAGCAAGGGCGGCTTTTACCCGAACGGGATGAACGGAACGCTCAAGAGCACCTAGCCGCGAGGATGGAGCCGGTCATGATGACCTACAACCCGCGCTGCGCAGCATTGGCCGCCGGCCGTCCGATATCGTCTCGACGGGGCACGCGATGAACGTCAGCAGCGAAGCGACCAGATCGTTTTGGATGCTCGACGCCAGCGTGCCCGGCGCGCCCCGCCTCGATCGGCACGAACATTGCGATGTGGCCGTCGTTGGTGCCGGCATCGCCGGGGTTTCGATTGCCTATGAACTGGCGCTGGCAGGACGCAAGGTGGTGCTCGTGGATCGCGGCCCGTTGCTCGGAGGCATGACATCGCGCACGACCGCCCATCTGGCGCCGATCTGCGACGATGGCTTGAGCGCGCTGATCGACATGCGCGGCGAGGCTCTGGCGCGCGGATTTCAGGAGAGCCAGCAAGCCGCCGTCAACCGCATCGAGCGGCACGTTGCCAGCCTGGAGATCGACTGCGATTTCCGGCGGCTGGACGGCTTCCTTTTCCCGGCCGCATGGATGGACGAGAAGCAGGCCGCCAGAGAATGCAATAAGGAGTATGCGGCTGCGGCTAAGATCGGCGCCGAGGCTGAACATGGCAAAGGCGTGCCTCTCAAGGGTCATGAATCGGCGCCCATCCTGCGCTACCCCGGACAGGCCACCTTCCACCCGCTGAAATATTTGCGCGCCCTGCTGGCTGATTTCGAGAAGCGAGGCGGCAAGGCATTCGCCGACAGCGCCGTCATCGAGATCGAGGAGGGGGAGCAGATTCGCCTGAAATGCGACGGCGACTACACCGTCACGGCTTCGAACGCGGTGTTTGCCACCAATTCCCCGATCAACACATGGGTCAAGATCCATAGCAAGATGGCGCCTTACCGCACCTATGCCATGGCTTTCGAGATCGCCAGGGGAACCCTCCCGGATGCCCTCTACTGGGACATGGACGATCCCTATTACTACGTCCGCCTCAATCCCGGCCCCGGCAAGACGGACTGTCTCATCGCCGGCGGCCGCGATCACAAATCGGGCGAAGCGGATGACGGCGAGGCACGCTTTGCCGCGCTTGAAGCATGGATCAGGGCATTGGTGCCCGATCTTGGCGGAGAAAGAGCGCGGTGGTCCGGTCAGGTTCTCGAAACGATCGATTATTGCGGCTTCATCGGCCGAAGCCCCGGCAACGGCAATGTCTTCATGGCCACCGGCGACTCCGGCCAGGGCATGACGCATGGTGCATTGGCCGGACTGCTGATCCGCGATCTGATCGTGGACGGATCGAACCCCTGGGAAGCCGTCTACGCCCCCGACCGGAAGCCGCCCGCCGCGCTCGCGCACTACGTCAATGAGAACCTTACAACAGTGAAGAACCTCGCCGGCTACTTGCTGCCCGGTGAGGTCAAGTCGGCCGGCGACCTCAAGCCTGGCGAAGGCGGCATCCTTCAGGACGGCTTGAGCAAGTTCGCCGTGTGCCGCGACCGCGACGGCAAGCTGCACCGGCATTCGGCCAGTTGCACGCATCTCGGCTGCATCGTGCACTGGAATTCGACCGAGCAATGCTGGGATTGCCCCTGCCACGGCTCGCAGTTCGCGCCGGACGGTACGGTGCTCAACGGCCCGGCTATCCGCGGCTTGGCCCGGTCGGAGGGGCGCGGATCTCGCGCGGAGCCCAAGGTGGCGTCCGGAGAGTGACCTATGGCGGTTCACCGTTTAACGCAAACGCCTCGGAGGAAGCGATGCCCGGACGACCATATAGCCGCTATGTGCCCGGATTTCGGTGGCCTTTTTCTGGGCCAAGCCTATCGCCTTGTAGATGGCTTTGGTTGTGGCGGATAGGAGTGAAAAAATAATTCCAGGGAAGCTCAAAAATGTTTGGGTGAAATAATCCGAAGATTTTAGGCGAGCGCCTAGAAATCGATTTACCGCTGTTTCAGGCTCGGATCCGAGATTTCTATTTGCCCGGGAAAAAAATAATAGACGTGTAAGTCTTGCTTTGAGCGCAATTGAGGCGCATACAAAAAGTGTTGATTTGGTTGAGTTTGGCTTTCGCCCCGTCGGAGCCGCGCCAATCCTTTCCGAATTTTCGACAGCGAAGCGTTGCGCCGGTCCGGCGCGGCAGCTTGCTCGTTTGAACCCTGGAACGACGCAGGGCGCTGACCACGGATGTACTGGCAGCACCGCAAATCGTTCCAGCGGTTCGACTGAATAACGCGGAAGTCCATCCTAGCATGTTTTCACGGGAAAGCTGCAATCGTGGCCATTCGCATCGCGTCCACCGTCGTCGTCTGCTTCGGCTCTCCTTGGTGCTGCCGCGCTTCAGACGCGCCGCGACCGCAGAGTATCTACCGATCTCGACGAGGAGGCCCGGAAGGGTCTTTCCCGCGACGCAACGCGGCCTCTTTCATTCACCTGCCGGCGATCCTCCGCACAATGGGGTTCGCACGGTAAAAGCATCGATCAACCGGCCTCTCTCGAGGCGGCGCTCGAAGACGACCGGAGACCATCATGACAAGCCTTATGCAGCGCAACACACGGCCGATACGGCACGGCGCCCCGCCGCGCTTGTTCGACATCGGACAAGCGGTCCGTCTGAAGGGAGATTTCCGGACATTGACCGCGGAAGTCTACCACGTCACCGGCACGCTGCCGCCAAAAGAAAACTCGCCGCAATACCGCATCCGCAGCGACACCGAACCGCATGAGCGCGTGGTGACCGAGGATAGGCTGGAATCGGCCGGAACCCCGGCCTCGGATCCCGGCCTGATGCTGATCGAAAGGACGTTCGGACATGGTCAAGGGACGGCAACGCTCCAATCGCGAGATGAGGACGCCGAAGCAGGGAAGAATTCCGACCAGGCCTGAGAGCCCGTTCAATCAAGGCGCCGGCCTCGGCGCGAAGGGCTCGATGCCATCGCGCGGCGGGTCTCGATGAAGGTCGTGATTGAATTCTATCGCACGCGCGTCAGCGATGACGCGCATGCCGTCATCGGCCGCGAGACGGTGCTTGCAACGGGTCTCGAGGATGCAATCGAGATCGCGCGGCTTCTGGCGAGGACGCTGAACATGCCGCAGTGGCCGGATGCGGTCACGATCTCCGAAGCTGACGGCGCGGCGCTTTATTCGGAGATTATCGCCGCGCAGGAAGGCGAGGAAAGACAGGTATGAACAGGTCCATGGCCAAGGGCGAGACCGAGGCGGGCCACAAGGCGGTATCCGGCTGTTCGCCAAACAACAGAGGCTTGTCGGGTCACGCCTTCAGGGATCATCAATACGGCCGCCGCGTCGAAGCGGATCATTCCTGGACCGTCTACCATGTCTTCACCGGGATTCCGGCGCATGTCGACGGCGCTCCGATGGTCGGGCTGACGCGTGCGCATGCGACGACGAGCATGCTGGATCTCAACCGTCGCAACGTCGAGGCTCGAAAGGAATGGAATAGAACCCGGCCGGCAGCAGCTGAACACGCTGAAACACGGGTGGGCAACCCATGACGCTCGCCTTTCCAAATCCCAGCCGGAGTTTCGATCAAACGCGCCGCGCCGTCTGCTTCATGGGCCATGATGGTATGTTGCAGGTCCGCTTCTTCGTCGAGGTCGAGGTCCTTGGGACATTTGGCGATGCTGGGGGCAAGGAAACGGCCGAGATGGCATATCTTTCGGCATTCGACGCCTTGCGCAGTTCCATCCAGGATGCCGCCAGCAAAGCATATGCGCGCGAGCGCCGAAACTCCTACACGCTCACGGCCTCCGGCTTCCGATAGGCAGGAAGCCAATGTCGCAGGCAAAAGCGCGCAGCCGCGAATAGCCTTAGCCCTGGCTGCTACAAGAAAGGATAATGCCGATGCGTTCCATGAAAACCCCCGAGGCGCCGCCCGCCGCGATCAAGCCGACCGTCAGTCCCTCAAGCATCATGTCCGCGCGGCTGACGGTCAGGAAGGACGAGGCAGCAAGGCGCAAGCTCGCCGACACTGACGGCACCTTGCGGCGGGCACGTCAGATCGCAGAACGCAATCGCCTGATTTGACATGATGGCCGCCTGACAAGTGCCTCTTGCTTGGGCCTTATGTCTCGCGAACTGTCTTTCCCGCTCCTGGGCATGTCCAAATCCCAAGGCGCAAATTGCCTAAACCGGAAAAAAACACCATGGCGATGAAACCCAACTACCGATACGAGCGCAGCAAACGCGATCAGGCGAAGGCGGCAAAGAAAGAGGCGAAGCTCGCGGCCAAGGTGGCGAAAGAGAAAGTGGTGGATCCGGAAGACGAGCGGGAGGGGAGCACTGACAACCGATAATGTCGTTAGGCAGGCCGGCCTTGGAACCGCAATGACACAACGAGAGTCCGATCACTTCGAAATCGATGTGGAGTGCCCGCGGTGCCATCACCAGGCGAAAACGCGTGTGGGCTGGATACGCGCTCACACCCAGATGGAGTGTGAAAATTGCGGCGAGATCATCGACATCGAAAGTAAGAATTTCAGACCGCGCGAGCAGCCTTAAGGCGTCACAAGAATAGCCGCCTCGCGGGCGGCTGCTATGAACGCCTTGCGCGCGAATGAAGCCGGTCGGCGCCCGCTGTTTACATCCGTGCAGGCCTGAATGGCTGCGCGGTGCTTGTCGCTTCGCTTGCCGCGCCATCTTCGAAGCAGGAAGTCCAGGCAGGCGGCGGCATCGCCGATTGCCTCCCGTCCGCCGGCCGGATCAACGATGATCGTCACCGACTGGTCGAATTTTTCATTTGCCATCACTGCGCTTAGGCCGCGGCGCGCAACATGGCAAGCACTGTTTGTTGTGAGCGAACGGGTGGGCGAACGCAAAGATAGGCTTGAGTGATACGACGCTAGGCAGTCGGCGGGAAACCAGCCGCAAAGGCCCCGCTCGCATGCAAGACCAAGGAGAGGCTCCTGGACAGCCCGACCTACTCAGCAAGAGATCAAGCCGGACTGTCCTCGCCGCACCAGCGAGATCGTATCGTGCGCCTTTGTTTCCTGTCTGGCCAGCAAAACCGCAGCAAATGAGAGCCGTTGAGCTGCCGACCGCGACTTGTGCAGAGGTTCGATCGCCGATCGGCAATTCGCTTCTCTAGCTGCTGCTCGCCCAGATCGAGCAGCCGACCTTCTGCCCCGTCGCCGGGTCCCGCGCGGTCTTTGCGAAAACCGGCCTCAGACCCGCCCTGTTGGATGCGACGTCCTTGCTTGCGAGGTAGGTTGGGTCGCCGACTTCCCAGTGGTAGCGCGTGTTGGCAGGCGCCTGCTTCCAGGTGAATTTCGAGCGGTAGGCCACCTGGCCTTGCGCGGTGTTGTCGAACCGGCAGTCGATGGTTGCCGGCATCATTCCCTTGGCGCTCATCGCGCTGACGACCTTGTCAGCGTCGGCGGTCGTCAGCCATTGGTCTGTGCTGCTCGTCTGGTATACGTCTATTCCGCTCGGCTGGTGTGTCATGCATCCTGCAAACACCATCAGGACTGCCATTGCGGCACCTGTCTTGCCTGCTCGCTTGCTGTCTAGCCGGTCAATGCCCATGCCCGTCTCCTCCCTGAAGAGAGTGGAAAGTTCCGGGTAAGAAGATGGTCCGCGCGCGTCGCTTCGTATATTAGGCGCTTCACACGCCTGGCTCGTCGGAGCCTCGATCTTCGGCGAATTGCGGGGCGGCGGCTGGTCTTGTGACCGCCCGGCCACAGCAGTTAGCCGCGTCAGCTATTAACGGCTCCAATCCCCAAAATTAACCTTTTGTTAACCATTAGCCCGGCACCCTTTAACCATTGAGTAAGGATTCGCCCGGACGTGACCTTCGCCGCCCCTTTGCACAACAAATCGATCCGCTTTCGCGCCCGTTCCTTCGTCGCTTTCACGCTGACGCCGGAAGCGCCGATCGCCGACTGGCTGGAGGGGTTGGATCACTGGATCGCCAATTCGCCCGGCTATTTCAACGGCCGCCCGGTGGTGCTGGATTTGAACACCTTGCAGCCGGGGCCGGAGGAGATCGCAGCGCTTGTCGGCGTGCTCGGTTCGCGCGGCATCCGCGTCTATGCCATCGAGCTCGAAGGCGCCGAGCTCGGGTCTGAATTGCCCCCGCTCTTGGCCGGCGCCAAGGAGGCGACCGCCGAGGGGCTGCTTGGCCGGGCCGCGCGCAAGGCGCGGGCGGAAGAGCTGGAAATGGCCGTCGCCGGGGAGCGGGCCGAAGTGACCCGGGAAACGATCCAGGCGGCGGCGCCCGCCGAGGTTCTGCAAGCGGCCGGTGATGAGCCGGTGGATCCCGAACTGGCAAGGCTGGAAGCGGTCAGGATCGAGCCGGCTCAGGCCGAACCGGAAAAGCCAGGGCAGGGCGCCGTGCCGGCGCCTGCCGCCGGCACGCTGATGATCAAGGCGCCGATCCGCTCCGGGCAGTCGGTCTTCCATCCGCATGGCGACGTGGTCGTGCTGGGCTCGGTCGCGTCCGGCTCGGAAATCGTCGCCGGCGGTTCGATCCATGTCTATGGCACGTTGCGCGGCCGGGCGATCGCCGGCTCGGAAGGCAATATTTCGGCGCGCATTTTCTGCCGCAAGAACGAGGCCGAGCTGCTCGCCGTCGACGGCTGGTACACCACGGCCGAGGAGATGGAAGGGGTGTCGCGCGGCAAGGCCGTGCAGGCCTTCCTCGACAATGATGCGTTGTGCGTGGTGCCGCTCGGCTGAGTTCTTGGCCGCAAGCTTCGGACCGGTTTCGCGTGCGAAGGTTATCAGTGCATGTCGCCCCCAGTTGCAGCGGTCTTGGGAGAACGATGTGCACCAAAAGCGAAAGATCCCGCCGTGCCTGGCACGGCCAGAGAATAAAAACCGCCAATGGAGGCTGGATATATGGGCAAGGTAGTCGTGGTCACATCGGGCAAGGGGGGCGTCGGCAAGACAACCTCGACGGCCGCGCTCGGCGCCGCCGTGGCCAGGACAGGCAAGAAGGTGGCGCTGGTCGATTTCGACGTCGGCCTGAGAAACCTCGACCTCATCATGGGCGCCGAGCGCCGCGTGGTGTTCGACCTCGTCAACGTTATCCAGGGGACGGCGAAGCTTTCGCAGGCGCTGATCCGCGACAAGCGGCTGGAGACTCTCTACCTGCTGCCCGCCTCGCAGACGCGCGACAAGGACGCGCTGACCGAAGAGGGTGTGGCGGAAGTCATCGCCCGGCTGCGATCGGTATTCGACTATGTCTTCTGCGACAGCCCGGCCGGCATCGAGCGCGGCGCCCAGCTCGCCATGCGCTTCGCCGACGAGGCGGTCATCGTCACCAATCCGGAAGTCTCGTCGGTGCGCGACTCCGACCGCATCATCGGCCTGCTCGACGCTCGCACCATGAAGGCCGAGCAGGGCGAGCTGGTGCAAAAACACGTGCTGGTCACGCGCTATGACGCGGCGCGCGCCGCGCGCGGCGAGATGCTGTCGATCGACGACGTGCTGGAGATCCTCTCGACGCCGCTGCTCGGCATCATCCCGGAAAGCCAGGATGTGCTGCGGGCCTCCAATCTTGGCTCGCCCGTCACGCTCTCGGAACCGCTCAATGGTGCCGCAAAGGCTTACCTCGAAGCGGCAAGACGCCTGGAAGGTGAGGACCTGCCGGTGGTCGTCCCCTTCGAACGCAAGGGCTTCCTCGACCGGCTTCTCGGAAGGAGGGCCGCATGAGCATCCTCGATCTCTTCAAGCGGCGCACCAGCGCGCCCGTGGCGCGCGAGCGGCTGCAGCTGCTGCTCGCCTATGAGCGCCAGAGCCGCGGCCAGCCGGATCTCGTCTCCATCCTGCGCGAGGAGATCATGGCGGTCATCGCCAAGCATGTGCAGATCGACCAGGACTACCTCCAGGTCTCTATGGACCGCGGCGCGACCATGTCGACGCTGGAGATCGACATCCAGATCCCCAACAAGAGCGCCGCGCCGCTCGCCATGGCGGGATAACGCCGGCGCATTTTCTCTCCCTCGCCAAAGGCGGGGGAGAGGTTGCCGTGCTGCGGCCGGAGTGGGGGCCTGCGCCAACGCTTCGTCCTCGGCTTGATCCCAGGATTCACGCCGTTACCTTCGACTTGGAGCGCGGCGGTCCGGAATTCCGTGCGCGTTGCAACGCTTTAGCGCCATGGCATGACCCTGGGTCTGCGCGCGTCGCTTCGCTCCTTGCTCCGCGCCAGGATGACGAAGGCGTAAACCTCACTCTCTTGTCCCACCATCCGCCCCGCACTGCCTCACGACAGCGTGGTGCCCGCGCCCTATCTCCATTCCCGAACCAGGGATGGAGCCAGGATTGATCTCGACGCAGACCGCGAAGCCGGAAACCCATGTCGGCGCAATGCCCGTTCTGGGGCTGCTCGGCGCCATCCTGTCGGTTCAGGTCGGCGCCGCCTTTGCCAAGGGGCTGTTCCCGGTGCTGGGCTCGGAAGGCACGACCATGCTGAGGCTCGCCATCGGCGCGCTGATGCTGGCGGCGGTGCTGAGGCCCTGGAAGGTGCTGCCCTCGCGGAAAACCCTGCCTTGGCTCGCCGCCTACGGCATCACGGTCTGTGCCATGAACATGCTGTTCTACGCAGCGCTCCAGCGCATTCCGCTCGGCATCTGCGTGGCGCTCGAATTCACCGGGCCGCTGCTCGTCGCTATGCTCGGCTCCCGGCGCATGCTCGACCTCGTCTGGGTGGCGCTCGCGATAACCGGCATCGTGTTGCTCTCGCCCTTTGCCGATGCCAGAAGCGGGCTCGATCCGCTGGGGGTGGTGCTGGCGCTCGCAGCGGGCGCCTGCTGGGGGCTCTACATCATCTTCGCGCAGAAGGCCGGCGCCGAGGTCGGCGTGCGCACCTCCGCCTATGGCATGGCGATCGCCGCTGTGTTGGCGCTGCCTTTCGGCTTCAGCGCCGCTCAACCCTATCTCGCCGACCCGCACATCATGGCGGGCGCGGCCGTGGTCGGCCTGTTCTCCAGCGCGCTCCCCTTCTATCTGGAAATGCTGGTGCTGGCGCGCATGCCGGCCAAGGTCTACGGCATGCTGGTTTGCCTGGAGCCGGCGGGCGGCGCGCTGACCGGCTTCCTGTTTCTGCATGAGAAGCTCAACCTTTTGCAATGCGCGGGCGTCGCTGCCGTCATTGCTGCCGCCTTCGGCACGGCGGTCGCGGCGCGGCGGCCGGTGCCTTTGCCGGCCTGAATCCATCTTTCGGACCGGGGCAATCCCGGACAATGCGCAAAACGGCAGGCTCGGCGCCTCGCGGCGGTAATCCATCCTGAGCTGCTTCGAAACAAGGACGTGCGATGGTTTGCCGTTTCCGTGAAACGGTGAACCGCTTCGGCACCCGCAGCTCGTTAAGGGGTTGGTTGGCTTTGGAAAAACACCCCCGTGGCGGCAACATCCGACCGCATCCGGTGGTTGAAATAAGACCTAAGTCCTATAACAAAATTGCAATAGGTCCGAATGGACAAGACATGGGTCGTGGGCCACTTCCTTATGCACTGCTGATTGGGGATGCTTATGCTGCGATATTGCCGGTGGGGTAGTTCGGCCGACGGGCTGAAGGGCTGGCATGGGGAGAACCGAATGCGCACATCGCGCGGGGGCTGCAGGCTAGTCTTGCCAGCGCTGGCTGCGTTGGCGCTTGTCGTCGCGCCTGTCAGTCTCTCCGTCGATGGTCTCGTCGTGACCAAGGCCTATGCCGACAAAGGCGGCGGTGGTCATGGCGGCAGCGGTGGTGGAAACGGAAGCGGCGGCGGCAACAGCGGGAACGGTGGCGGAAATAGCGGCGGCAACAGTGGAAACGGCAATAGCGGCGGCAACAACGGAAACAGCAATAGCGGCAGCAACAACGGCAAGAGCAATAACGGCGCGAGCAGCAGCGCGGCAGGCACCGCGGATGTCGATAGTCATGTGAACGCCGTTACCGGCGACAAGGTCGAGGCCACTAGCAGCAGCATCCAGGTCACGCACCGCAATGGAATGAAGGAGACGATCGAGAACGGCCGGTTCAGGATGGAAGACAAGTACGGACGCACCATCGTCGACCGCAGGGCTACCATGGCCGATCTCAATCGCCTGAAGAACTTGTGAGACAGAGTTTGTGGGAGTGAGGTTTTATCCGGATTAGATCTTAAGGGACCGAAGGTCAGCGCTGCAAAATCAGGTTGCCACCTTTTGCTTCGTCTCTGCGGTCCTGATCGTCTTGCGATGGAACTTGGCTACTCACCTTGCCCCCGCCTTCGTGCGGGGGTAATTTTTTGCGCCGGGAAAGCCTGTCCGTTGCGACATTGGTCAGCTATGGCGCCGGAAATGGTCCGACGGGTGGGGGCAAGGGTCGTGGGCCGCTTTCGTCGCCCCGCCGGAATGTGAATTCTCGCCCGGATCAACACACCGGTTCCGCCTCGTCTGTGCCGTGAGCGGAGCTTCAGCCATGCGGAAGTGGGACCGGAACGAAGAGAAGATATGCGAAACCGCCCCTTCAGCAGGCTCGCCTGGCTCGCGCTGCGTGTGTTTAGCGCGCTGGTGCTGATCTTTGCGCCCTGGCACATCACCTTTGACGGCGCGCCGAGGATTGCCGCAGCCACCGCCGCCGGTAACGGCAATGGCGGCAACGGGGGGAACGGCGGTGGTGGAGGCGGCGGCAGCGGTAATTCCGGCTCGGCCGGCGGCTCGAATTCCGGCAATAGTGGCGACAACGGCAACAGCAATGGCCAGGGCGACAACGGCAATAGCAATGCCGGCGCGAGCAACCCCAATGCCGGGCCGGGCAACAACAGCGGCAAGGGCAATACCAATCCCGGCGGCAAGAATAGCTACACCAATGCCGCGACCGGCGACACGCTTTCGATCGACGGCGATAAGGTCACCGTCATTCATCGCAACGGTATGAAGGAGCAGGTCCAGAACGGCCGTTTCGAGATGACGGATGCGCAAGGCCGCACCATCATCGAACGGCAGGCGACGGAGGAGGACCTGTCGCGCCTGCTGAACTTGTGAGCGTTGAGAGTTGAAGAACTGGGGAATTGAAGAACTGAAGAGTCCTCTCTTATCCAGTTCCCCCGATTCCTCAATTCCTCAATTCCTCAATTCTTAAATTCCCCAGTACCTTAGTGCCTTTCCCTCGCCTCATGCATCAGCAGCGCCGCCTCGGTGCGGTTGCGCACGTTGAGCTTGGCGAGCACCCTGGTCATGTGATGCTTGACCGTCTTCTCCTGCAGCGACAGCCGGGCGGCTACCTCCTTGTTGCTCAGCCCTTCGGCGACCAGTTTCAGGATCTCGGCCTCGCGGCCGGTGAGCTGACTGAGCGGATCGGGCTTGCTGCCGGTGGGTTGCAAAAGGTCGGAGAGCAGCCTGGCCGAAAGGCTCGGCGATACGTAGCTCTGGCCGTTGGCGACATCGCGCAGGATCTCGGCCAGCGCCTTGGAGCCCACGCCTTTCAGTACATAGCCGCGCGCGCCGGCCTTCAGCGCCTGGGCGACATCGGCATTGGTCTCCGATACCGTGAGCATGACGATCTTCTGTTCGGGCATCGCTGAAAGGATACTGGCGAGCGCGTTGAGACCGCCGCCGGGCATGCTGATGTCGAGCAGGAGAATATCGGGCGCGCTGGCGCGCGCCAGCCTTTCGGCGTCCTCGGCGCTGGCGCCTTCGCCGACAAGCTCGAAGCCGCCGATTTCGCCGAGGCTGCGCGCCACGCCCTCGCGAAACAGGGGGTGGTCGTCCACTATTGCGATGCGGATGGATGTGCTCACGGTTGCTCCTCGACAGACAAGGCAATCACCAGTCTTGTTCCTTCCGGGCCGGACAGCGTCTCGAACTGCCCGCCTATGCTTTCGATGCGTTCCCTGAGGCCCGCAAGCCCAAGGCCCTCGCTTCGGGCCGGGTCGAAGCCGGGACCCGAATCCATCACCTCGACCAAAAGCTTGCCGCCTTTCGTCGTGGCTCTGACCTGCTGGCCCTTGCCCTTGCCATGCCGGAAGGCGTTGTTCAGGCCTTCCTGCACGAAGCGATAGACGCTTATCTTTTCCGAGGTGCCGAGTTCCGGCAAGCGCTCAGGCAGGGTTAGCAACACCTTGGTGCTGGTGCGGCGCTCATGCTCGGCTACCGCCAGCCGCAAAATGTCTGCGATGGCCTGCGCCTCGATCTGCGGCAGCACCAGCCCGTTGCAGATGCCGCGTATCTCGCGCATCGCTTCGCCGAGCGTCTTGTGTATGCCGGCGATCTCGGCTTCGCGCAGCTGGCTGGACGTGGCCGGGTCGACCAGCGCCGGGCTGTCCATCCTCAGCGCGGCAAGCGCCACCAGTTGCGCCGGTCCGTCATGCAGGTCGGCGCCGATGCGCCTTAGATACCGCTCGTTGATCGCTGTGGCGCGGCGCGAGGCGCGTTGAACGCGCTGGCGCAGCGACGAGTTCTGCGCCAGGGCCGTCTGCAATTCGGAAACCTTGGCCTCGAGCGCAGCCTGCTGCGTGACGATGGTGCGGCTGCCGCGGAAAACGATGCCGGAGAGCAGGGCAAGCGCCGCGGCGGTGGCGGCCGCCACCACCAGCCATGTCCACAGCAGAGCTGAGTGGAGCGATTCCTCGAAGTCGCCGGATAATTCGTAGAATTCGCTGACCGCCACGACCTCGCCGGACCACGGCTCGCGCACCGGGTTGTAGATTTCGAGCAGCGGAACGCCCATCGACCGCTCCTTGTCGTCTTCCTCGTCCTCGAGCCTGTTGTATTTGACCATGACGTTGCCGGCGAAAGCGGCGATGAGGTTGGCGTTGGGCCTGATCTGCTTGCCGATCAGGCTGGCATCCTTGGAGTAGAGAATCGTTCCGTCGCGCCGCCACAGCTTGAACGAGACCAGCCTTTTCCCGAGCGCGCCCTGGCCCAGCGTCTCGTCCAGCGCGCGCTTGACGGTGTCGTCGAGTTCCTGGCTCTTGCGCATATCGGGCAGCAAGGGTGCGATCACGCTGTCGACATAGAGCGCGGTGGTGGCGGCGGAATTGTGCAGGACCCCGTCACGGATCTGCGATGTCACCCACAGCCCAACCACGAGCATCACCGCCAGAAGGCCGATACCGCCCGCGATCACGAACTGCCAGGCCAGAGAGAGCCCGCTCCAGATTCGTGCAGGTCGTGTTAAATACCTCCCAAACATCGGCACCATTCACCCACCCGTCCGCGACAGTATAGGTGAGGGGAGGCAATTGCGACACCGACCTTGGTCCGTGCCCGTGGGGAAGGTTAATGGCAGAGCAGGTTTGGGCGCACGCCGACGGGTGGGCTTTGATTCGCAAGCAAGGAGGCTGCTTGCTCCGCCGGGCGGCAAAGCCAGCGCCATTCCTGTTGACGGAGGAGACGCGGGCCGGCTGCCACCTGAAATCGCGGGTTCTTTTGCAATGCCGCAACCACCAATCAAGCCCCGGCTCCGGACCAACGGCATATGCCCCGCGGGATAAAGCGCCACACCGCTGATGCCTTGGCCTGGTGCGGTTTCTTCATCGATCGTTGTGGATGTAGACATATAGCGGCGACCTCTCGCGGGCGGCCCGGCTTGCAACCGTCCATATCGGCGGGCTGGCCCTCTTTCCCGACATGAACTGCGGACGTCGCGGCAAAAATTTGCCCCCAAAAGAAGTCAGGATCAAGCTGTTGATGGGTCGAACAACCGCCGCATATACAATGGGCTTCATCACGCTGTTGGCAACGCAGTATGGACGTCGGCGAAAAAAAGCAAAAAAGAAACCAGCGGTTGTCGATTTTTGAGCTCGAGGCGCTGCGGGAAGCTTTCAGGCAGTCCGTTCGCGAGAATGACGTCGCGGAAGCGGAATGGGCGCAACACGCCGAGCTTTTCGTCAAAAGAGCGCTTCAAGAAGACGGCCGTCTTACACGAGTTTGAGCGCTCGGGCGCCTGAAGCAATTCCAGGAAGGTCTGCGCGGTTTTCAGCCTTGGAATTGCGGCACCGCGGCTTCCAACCGGTCGGACCATTGCGCCGGCGCGTAGGACCTCAGCAACAATTGCGGGCGCAGCGGGAAACCGACACTCTATCCCTGCGCCGGCTCCCCCCAAGGAAACCCAAAGGTCGGCGCTTCAGCCCGGCTTGCCAGTCAAAGAGCCGTACTCTTTTACCGCCAAGGCAAGCCGGGCTACCCCAACCGCCGGTCCGGCACTTTCCGCTCGTTTGTCGCATCGGGAGCAACTGGCAGCCTTGGCCCCACGGGTCATTGCAATGCGCAGAGGGTCATCCGCTTTCGCGGAACGAAAAGGGGAGTCGGCGCGTTTTCCGCCGCGATGTCGAGGACTCCTCACCATCACAAGGCCGAAAGCCCTTTTCAGGCTTCCGAGGCGGAGCGCCTGGCGCGTGCGCAAAAGAATGCCAGGCTGAAGGATCTTCGCACCCACGCTTCATGGCTCGTGCTCGATCCGCAGGCTCACTTCCAGGAGGTGATCGACTGTTCGGCATTGCTCGGCGACTTGCCGACCCGAAAGGTCGCCCTCGACGATTAGGAATTCCGTGCCTTTCAGGCTTCAGGCGGGCTGTAGCCGGACGGCGTCCTGTCGGGATATCTCGATCAGTCGCGCGATCGCCAATGGCGCCATCAGCGCAAAGAACGCCGTGACATCGAAGAGGATCGACCGCGCCAAATCGAACCCGCTGTGGTCGTAGCAAACTGCGAATTGCATCACGCTTGACCTTTTGAGCCTACACACTGCGCATGTGGTTTCGCGCGCGCCAAAAGCATGACCCTGATTTACAACAAATACAAGATGTCGCTAATCTAAAGATGGCCGCGCCAGGCCAATGCAATCGACGCCGTCTGGTCGGGCCCCGAAGCATTCAGGCTGGCTTTGGCCAGAACAGCCAAGTGAGCGCCAGCGCCGCCAGCACCCAGAGCGCGATCATGAAGGCGAGCCCGGCCTTGCTCACCGGCTTCTCGCGTCTCACCGCCTCTTCGCGGAATTCCTGCATCAGATCGGCCGGGACCAGCTTGACCGCCAGCATGATGCCGACAGGCACGATCACCAAGTCGTCCAGGTAGCCGATTATGGGGATGAAGTCCGGGATAAGATCGACGGGGCTCAGCGCATAGGCCGCGACCGCACCCGCTGTGGCTTTTGCATACCAGGGGACACGCGGATCGCGGGCCGCAATCCACAGCGCCATCACATCGCGCTTGATCCCTCGCGCCCATTGCTTTGCCGAGTCGAAAGCCGACATGCGCCTATTCTATAGCTGTGCGGGTCTTGAGGCCATTCAGCGATGGCCGGCTCGGCCCCTCAGGCGCAATCCTTCAGTTCGACAACCTCGACGCCGAGGCGGAAGGCCTGGCCATCGGCATAGGAGCGCGCATATTGCTCGGCTTCGAATGGAAAGATGAGCGTTGTGCCGTAGGCGGTGACGCGCACCGTCCACTTCTGGCCCCTGACGAGTTCAACGCCGTGAAGCTTCGCCGTAACCATCTCACCCTCCTCAGATCCGGCACTTCAGCGACATCGGCATAACGTCGCGAAAGTCATTTGAATACAAATAATCCGACTCAATCGTGTCGTTACGGTGTCGCTTCCGACATTGGGTCGTTTGCGTCCGTGAAATGGTTCACCGACAGCAGCGCTTTTTTTGCCGGCGGGCCGTGACTGGGCGGCAAGGCCCTGCTCGGAACCGCGAGGGCCCCAGGCGGATTAGAGTCCTGGTTCACAAGGAGACCGCCATGATCCGCAAGCTGAAATCCGGTGAATACCGGCTCTATTCGCGCAAAGTCGATCCCAGAACCGGCAAGCGCCGCAACCTGGGCACCTTCAAGTCCCGCGAAGCGGCAGAAAAGCACGAACGCGAGGTGCAGTATTTCAAGCGTCACTAAGGCAGGCCACCGCTTCACGGCGAGGAGGATCGCGCCTCTGCTACCGGTTTGACCCGTGTGGTCTCGGCGGGGTGCGCGGGCGAGGGTGGCCGGGCACGTTCGAGCCGATATGGTCGAGGTCGCAACGCCTCGTCACCATTTCGACCGAGTTGGTGTCGACCGTCACGCGTCCCAGCACCTGCACGGTCGTGCGTCCGAGATCCTCATCGACATGCACGACGTCGCCTTCGAGTCTGAGCTTGTCGCCTGGCTTCGCATTGGGCTCGGCCATCGAATAATTATGACCATCGCCGTCGAGCTTCAGCATCACGCGGTCCTTGATGCGCTCGATTACGGTGGCGATGACAGCCACCCGGTCGCCTATCTCCACTGCGGGCCGTGTCATTGCGGCCTCCTTTCGCGCGGTCTCTCGCCGCCGGAGCCGCCTGGCCCCACGATAGGTGGCGGCAGCCGCTAAAATAAACGGCAAACCAAGCATTTGGTTGCCGCGGGCTGCCGCTCGCCGCAGCCGGTTGATCACATGAAATCGGGATTTCGCGGCAGAGACTGCTCCGCGGGCCAAGGACCTGCTGCGTCGGCGAGCATCTGCCAGCGGGCACGCTCGGCTGGGCGGCGAGTCCAGCCCTGCCGCGGGCTAGCCTCGAGAGTTCGAGGCGTATCGTCATGGCAATATCCCACCCTGGGGGATAGGATATTGCCATGACGATACACAGCTCCCATCCCAATATCATCGCCCGGCTCAAGCGAGCGCATGGCCATCTCGCCGCCGTGCTCACCATGTTCGAGCAGGGTCGGTCCTGCCTTGACCTCGCGCAACAGCTCCACGCCGTCGAAAGCGCGGTCGGCAATGCCAAGCGCGAGCTGATCCACGACCATATGGAGCATTGCCTTGTCGAAGGCGGCGAACCGACCAGGGACACGCTCAAAGAGCTGAAGCAGCTCACCAAATATCTGTGAGGCGGCGATGTGGGAAAAAGCGCTCGACTGGTTCGGCTTCGGTGCGCACGGACATCATGGCGGCCACGGCCACGACCATCATGGGCCGCATGGCCATACTCATGGCGTGATCGACGCGACCATCGCCACCACAGACCGCGGCATCTGGGCGATCAAGTGGTCGTTCGTGATTCTCGCGGTCACGGCCGCGCTGCAGATCGTCGTCGTGATGCTCTCGGGCAGCGTGGCCCTGCTTGCCGACACCATCCACAACGTCGCCGACGCGACCACCGCCATCCCGCTTTGGATCGCTTTTGTGCTCGTGCGCCGCAAACCGACCAGGACCTTCACCTACGGCCTCGGCCGGGTCGAGGATCTCGCTGGCATCATCATCGTGCTCATCATCCTGGCCAGCGCGCTGGTGGCCGGATACGAGGCGATCAATCGCCTGTTCAACCCGCAGCCGGTGCATTTCCTTGGCTGGTTGGCCGTCGCCGGCATCATCGGTTTCCTCGGCAATGAAGCGGTGGCGGTTTTTCGCATCCGCGTCGGTCGCCAGATCAACAGCGCGGCGCTGGTTGCCGACGGCTATCACGCCCGCACCGACGGCCTCACCAGCCTTGCCGTGGTCGCAGGCGCGGCCGGCGTCTGGCTCGGTCTTCCGCTCGCCGATCCAATCATCGGCCTGCTCATCACCGTCGCCATCTTCGGTATCGTCTGGCAATCGGCGCGCTCGGTGCTGACCCGCATGCTGGACGGCGTCGAGCCCGGCCTCGTTGACGAGATTCACCACGCCGCCGATCATGTCGCCGGGATCGAAAAGGTGGCCGACGTCAAGGCCCGTTGGCTCGGCCACAAGCTGCATGTCGATGTTTACGATCGCGGTCAATGACGGCCTGTTGCTTGCCGCCGCGAACAACATCGCCGCATCGCTCAAAGCCGAGCTCTTCGCGCACATCCCGGCACTCGACGTCGCCACGGTGCGCTTTGCCGAGCTGGAGACGGAAGCCGGCCACCATCATGCGCCGGATCCGTTCCTTGTCGACGGCAAGCTAGCCAGCGGGCTGCTCGAAATCGTCGACACGCCGCAGGGCGAGCGCATGCGGCTGCGCCTGTCGCGTCACGCCGAGGGCCTGCGGGCGAACGTCGCCATTGAAAGGGCGGACGGTGCGGTCGAAAGCCTGCCGCTGTCTCCGGTCGGCGGCGACCATCATTATCTGCAGAGCCTGATCGGACCTGCCGAACCGCACGAATTCAGCGCCAGGCTGCAATTGGCGGCCGGTCCCGACACCGAGGATTTGCCCTTCGCCATGGCCGAACCGAAAGGTCACCATCATGAGCGCGCGCATGGATGATGTGACGGCGAAGGCTTCGGAAAGGGCATGGCTGGTGGTGGGGATTCGATAAGCCGGATAAAAGACGATCATTGCCCGAGCTCAACGCGATCGGCCAGGCGACGCCGGAGGGAAAGCGGATGGCTGCTATTGTACTCTTTCACTCGGCGCTGGGCCTTCGGGCGGTGGAGCATCAAGCTGCTGAGCGCATGCGAAGCGCGGGGTACGATGTTGTGATGCCGGACCTCTACGCAGGGCTGACTGCGGCATCGGTCGACGACGGGCTTGACTTGATGAGCAATGTTGGGTGGGAAACCATCTGCGACCGCGCCAGGGTGGCGCTCCTCCAGACTTCTCCAGACGCGGTGCTCGCTGGCCATTCAATGGGAGCTGGCGTGATCAGTGCCGTTTGGTCAGAACGAGTCGCTGCCGCCGGCATTGTGCTGCTGCATGGCCTTGCTGATATTCCCAGCAATGTTCGCCGACACATCCCGGTCGCGGTCCACGTCGCCGACCCAGATGCATTTGCTCAGCCAGAACAAGTTGCCGACTGGTCGGCGTCGGCGAAGCGCTGCCACGTCAGGGCAGAAATTTTCACCTATCCGGGGATCGGCCATTTCTACACCGATCAAGCGCTGCCGGATTACGATGCGTCCGCAGCCGAGCTGACATGGTTGCGCGTTCAGGCTTTCCTGAAAACGATCGCACGCAAGACCGGGAGCGGTTCGGTGATTCCGTGAAACGCTGAACCGTTCTAAGCAGCGCCGGCTCGCGGAGCGGGTGAACGGAAAATCGACCATGCAGCGGCGCCGAGCGCCGCCACCGTGGCGAGGATCACCGCAAGGCTCGGCAAGTGGAAGAAGATGTCGCGCCATCTGGGCTCGACGATCGCGCCGGTGCTGAAGGCCTCGCCGCTATACTGGCACAGGATCCACGACGCGCCGCTACGCACCATCTCGGCATCGATGTCCGAGATTAGCGCCTTCGCCTCGCGCCCGGCCGCGGGCATCATCGCCATATGGGCGAGCAGCGCCTTGGCGGCGGCGAGATAGGCGTGGCTGCATTCGTTGAACGGGCTTTCCTCGTCGCCGAGGCTGCCCGGCATCAGGCCCCAGAGGCAATAAGTGAATTGCAGATTGCCGTGATTGTAGAGCCGCCGGAAGGTCGGGTCGGTCGCGGTCTGGCGCTGGGCGAGGTCGAGGATCTCGCCGCGATAGCGCGCGATGACGGCCATCTGGCCGTGGGTCAGGCTGGGGATCTGGATGCCGGGAGGAGGCGGGGCCGAGGATCCGCCATGCGCCTGCGCGGATGTGGCGGCCAGAAATACGAGCAGCGCCGCAACCGAGCAATTCCAGGAAAAGTGTGCGGCGGTTTTCCGTCCGGAATTGCGAGAAAACGAAAGACCAAAGTGGCTCTGCGGTCGTACCGACCGTTGAGCCGCTTTGGCCGCCAGGGCGCAGAACCGTGGCGGCCAACGCATCGGATTTCAGGCGTAGCGGCGTGCCGGGCTGCGCTGGTCGCGCACCGCGACCACGCGTTCGGCAACCGCGCCGAAGCCGAGCCCGACGACGGTCCACAGCACCAGCTGGATGCCGAGCGAGGCGACGCGGAATTGCCACAGCACGGTCGCCGAGAAGTTCTCCGGCACTTCGTTGATGTCGGGCAGCGCCGCCTTCACCAGCGCGAAGACGACGAGGAAGGCGAGGCCCGCGACGATCGAGGCGTTCCAGGCGCCGAGCCGGTTCCACAGCCGCTGCGCCAGGCCGACCGCCGCTATCATAGCCGCGATCGAGACGACGATCATGATGAAGAACAACTCGGTGCGGTAGCCGATGGTCTCGGCGTTGCCCACCGCCGGCGGGCTGGCCGGGTATTTGAGGCCGGGGACGACGATCACGGCCAGGAAGCCGAGCAACGCCAGCAGCGCCGAGGTGCCGCGCGGTCCGAGCGAGCCTAGCCGGCCATAGGCGTAGGCGAAGACCAGCGAGAACAGCCCGCCAAGCGCGGCGCCATAGATCAGCACGCCGGTCGCCAGGCCGATGCCGGCCTGCGTGGCGCGGCTGACCATCTCGGGCTCCGGCGCCTCGCCGGCGGCCTGGACCTGCTGTTCCTCGAAGGCGATCGCCTTGTCGACCTGCGGCTCGCCATAGACGCGGGCGAGGGCGAACGCCAGGATCCCGGCGACCAGCCCGACAAGCATGCCGCGCAGCAAAAGTTTTCCAACCATGTCACCAATCCCTCCAAGCAATTCCAGGAAAAGTGCGTAGCGGTTTTCCGTCCGGAATTGCGTTAAGCCAACCAAGCAATTCCAGGAAAAGTGCGCAGCGGTCTTCCGTCCGGAATTGCGTTGGATCAGAATCGAAAGCGGGTTCAGCGATGCTGAACCGCTTTAGTGGCAGGGGAAGCCGAGCAGGTGGCGGCCGTCATGCACGAATTCGTGCACATAGGTGCCGCGGATCAGCGAGGTGGCGCCTTCTTCCGCGCCGACGAAATAGATCGCCAGCATCAAAAGCAGCCCGCCGAGGATGGCCCAGGGCAGAAGCTCGCGGACCGGAATCGCAACCGGGCCGTAGCTGGGGGCGAAGGTGGTGTCGGACATATTGACCTCCCTTGGGATACTGCGTCCCGTTGATCGAGTGCTGCGGAATAAGGCCTGACTTTCGGCTGGTGCCGATCACAGTGGCGCGACCGTGCCGGACTCGCACCGGCTTCCAATCCCGTATAGCACTAAGACACTTGTCAGCACTTCGTTCGCCTGTCAACGACATGTAATGGCGGCACGGCTTCGTGAGGCCTGTTTTTCGCTGGGCCACGGAGTTTTTCATGCTTGTCCGCCTGACGATGATCGCAAGCGGAGCGACGGCCGGCATGCGCAAGGGCCGCTTTCCGAACGATGAGCCGCCGGAGCCGCGCGCCCTCGATCGCGCCGGCGCGCTGGCCGCTTCGCTGCGTCGCGCCGACCGTATCTTGATAAGTCCGGCGCTGGCCGCGCGGCGGACGGCCGAGGCGCTCGGCCTTGACGCGGCGATCGAGCCGCTACTTGCCGAGCAGGATTTCGCACGCTGGGCCGGCAAAAGTTTCGAGGAGGTGCAGGCCGAGGATCCGGAAGGCATGGCGGCCTGGATTTCCGATCCCGGCGCCGCGCCCCACGGTGGCGAATCGCTCGCCGCTGTCGCCCGGCGGGGTGCTGCGCTGATGGAGCGGCTGGCCGGCGAAAGCGGTCACACCGTCGCGGTGACGCATGCCGTGCCGGTCCGCGCCGCCATGGCGCATGTGCTCGGCGCACCGCTTTCCTCGGTCTGGAAGATCGACATCGAGCCGCTGTCGCTCACCGAGTTCCGCTGTGATGGCCGCCGCTGGGTGCTGCGCGCGAGCGGCGTCACTGTCGCCGGCTGAACGCCCAGGCGTGAACGCTCCATCCGTGAACCCGGCCGGCATATCAAGCCGGCACACCACTGTTTCAGTGATCGCTAACGGAACGGAAACGCCTCGCTGCTATCGTGCTGCCCCATGGCAAGGAGGACCTTGCCTGAGGAGCCCGCCGGATATGGCCAATTTTCCCGAGATCGAACGCCGTCTTCATGCGCGCGAATTCGTGCTCAAGGAAGCCACGATCATCGCCGCCGGCGTCAGGATCGGCTGCTCGGTCAGAAATCAGCACGAGCAGGGCGCGGAATTGCGCGTCGGTGCCAATGTGGAGATTCCGGACCGCTTTCTGCTCGAAGTCCCGGCCGACGATACGGCCTATCGCGCTTTGGTGCGGTGGCGGCGCAACGACCGCGTCGGCGTGGCGCTCTACAGCAACGCGCCAAAGGACTGATGCTCAAAAATAGCGGCGCACGCTCGCCCTATAGGCGCGGTAGGGTTCGCCGAACTTGCGTTCCAGATAGGCCTCCTCGCGCAGCACCACGCCGTAATGCAGGATGGGGAAGCTCGCGATGGTCGCGATGACGGCCCACCAGCTGTCAAAGAGCAGCCCGATTCCGAGAAGCAGTCCCATCAAGCCGACATAGAGCGGGTTGCGGGTGAAGCCGAACGGGCCGCCGGTGATGATCGCGGTGGTCGGCAGCGTTGGGTTCACATTGGTGCCGCCGCGCAACATCGTCGAGCGTCCCCAGGCGATGATCGCAACCGCCAGTGCTGCCAGCACTACGCCGAGCACGATGGTCAGCGGGCGGCCGCCGATCGCCAGCGGCCAGACATAGCGCAGCGCCAGCATCGCGATCAGCGCCACGAGAAAGAGCAGCGGCGGAAACACCGCCACGCCCGGATTGTCCGCTTTGTCATCCATAGCCATCTTCATCGACCAGGCGCCATTGCCGCCACTATGCACGGACGCGCATCGTCCAGCAATTCGTGACTTGATCCTGCCTAGGCGATGTGCAGCCCGACATATCGGGAACACAACCGTGGCGCGCGCGTTCACTATCGCCGATCGACAGGGATTGCGCGGATGAGCAAGACAGCCGTTTGGGTGGCGCTGATCGCCATCGTTCTCGTGGGCCTCTATTTGTTGCAGGCCAATGGCATGATCCGGTTCTGATCAGGACGGCGCGTCGCCATTAGCGGGCTCAATAGCAGCGACTCCCTCCGCACCCGCTCGCTGCCTTCTGTTCTTCCAGCCAGCGGTCGCGCGGCTTGCAGCTTGACGGCCGTGGCGACAGCTCGACCTCAACCGTCCCGCCAACAAGGCTCGGCTGGGCTGCCCGGTGCAATTCCATCGGGCGAACGCCGTCGCTGACCTCGAAGGTCAGCTTCGCCGCCTGATCGAGAGCGACATAGTCCGAAACCTTGCGGATGATCGCGGCGAATTTGCCGGCTGGCATATGGACCCGTCCGCCTTCGTCCACGTCCCACAGCTGGACGAATATCTCCGACCATGATTCCGGATTTGCTTCGCAATCCAGCGCTGCGAACTGTCCAGCCTTCACCTCGGTGACATGGTACCCTGGCTTTACCGGCCGCCCGCCGTAGCGGAAAACCAGCGGCTTGTCCTTGTAATCGGCCAGCGCCACCAGCAGTTCGCCGATGGTCAGGTCGGAGGGGTCCATAGGAGCGATGTTTTTCAGATTGTCAGAAGAGAGCATGTCGACTATTCCTCATTTCAATATTTCAAGGATTGTTGAAACGTGGATGAACGTCAAGCCCTGACCGCCTTTGGCGCGCTGTCGCAGGAAACACGGCTGCGCCTGCTGCGGCTGCTGGTCGTTGCCGGCCCGGAAGGCATTGCCGCCGGCTCGCTCGCCGAGCAGGTCGAGGTCTCGCCGTCCAATGTCAGCTTCCACCTCAAAGAACTTGAGCGCGCCGGTCTCGTGACCGCGCGGCGTGATGCCCGCTCGATCGTCTACAGCGCCGAGTTCGACGCGCTGTCCGGATTGATCCGCTTCCTGATGGAGGATTGCTGCTCGGGCCGGCCGGAAATCTGCGCGCCGGCGCTTGCGGCATCTTGCTGCCAGCCGGGCGAGGAGAGCCGGCAATGACCGTCACGCCCGCTACCCAACTCCCATTGTCCAATCCAGGGTCGACCGATGAACACTTTCGATCTGCCGCGCCGGTTCGCGGCTGAAGCCCTCGGCACCGGTCTGCTGGTGGCGACCGTCGTTGGCTCCGGCATCATGGCCGAGACGCTGACGCATGACACCGCGCTGGCGCTGCTTGGCAACACGCTAGCAACCGGCGCCATGCTGGTGGTGTTGGTCACCGTGCTCGGGCCGATCTCCGGCGCGCATCTCAATCCGGCCGTTTCGCTGGTGTTTTGTCTCAACCGGTCGCTGCCTGCTCGCGATCTCCCTGCCTATCTGTTCGCGCAGGTCGTCGGTGGAATCGCCGGCACGATCGCCGCGCATCTCATGTTCGCCCTACCGGCGCTGGAGGTCGCGACGAAACTGCGTGCCGGGCCGGCGCAATGGTTCTCGGAAGTGGTCGCGACATTCGGCCTTGTCGCCGTCATTCTCGCTGGCCTCCGCTTCGAGCGGCGGGCCGTGCCGTGGCTGGTCGGGCTCTATATCACAGCGGCCTATTGGTTCACGGCATCCACTTCCTTCGCCAATCCCGCCGTCGCCGTGGCGCGCTCACTCACCAACACTTTTTCCGGCATCAGGCCGCTCGATCTGCCCGGCTTCGTCGTCGCCGAATTGCTCGGCGCCCTGATCGCGCTCGCGTTGATGGGCTGGCTGCTGCGGCCCGCGGCCATTCCGCAACCCTTGAAAGCAGAGCCATGACGGTCACGATCTATCACAACCCCGACTGCGGCACCTCCCGCAACACGCTCGCCATGATCCGCGCCAGCGGCGAAGACCCTGTCGTGATCGAATACCTCAAGACGCCGCCGGGCCGCGAAAGGCTGCTCGAACTGATCGCCGCGATGGGGATTTCTGCGCGCGAGTTGTTGCGGGAGAAGGGCACGCCTTACGCCGAACTCGGCCTCGCCGATCCAAAATGGAGCGACGATGAGCTGATCGATTTCATGCTCGCCCATCCGATCCTCATCAACCGGCCGATCGTCGAGACGCCGAAAGGGACAAAACTGTGCCGGCCGTCGGAAGCTGTGCTGCCGCTGCTCGACAATCCGGTGCGGGAGTTCGTCAAGGAGGATGGCGAGAAGGTCGCCTATCCGCCAGGGCAAGCCTGATTGGAAGCCACCGCGCCCATCGCACACAACCGCCGCGTCCTCGTTACGGCTCTTGGCATCACGCAGATTCTCGCCTGGGGATCATCCTACTACCTGCCCGCGGTGCTTGCCGCGCCGATTGCTAGAGATACCGGTTGGTCGTTCGCCTCGGTCGTTGCCGGGCTATCCTGCGGGCTCCTGCTTGCCGGGCTGGTGTCCCCCGTCACCGGGCGGCTGATCCAGCGCCACGGTGGGCGGCCGGTGCTTGCCGCCAGCTCGTTGCTGCTGGCGGCCGCGCATTCGCTGTTGGCGACGGCGACCGACTATCCTCTTTATCTGGCTGCATGGCTGCTCATGGGCTTGGGCATGTCGAGCGGCCTCTACGATGCCGGCTTCGCCACACTCGGCCGCCTCTATGGACAGGGCGCGCGCGGCGCCATCACCAACCTGACGCTTTTCGGCGGCTTTGCCAGCACCGTCTGCTGGCCGATCAGCGCCTTCCTTGTCGAGCATGGCGGCTGGCGCACCGCCTGCCTTGCCTATGCCGCGATCCATTTGGCAATCTGCTTGCCGCTCCATCTGTGGAAAATACCGTCGCCTCCGGCCGCCGCGCCTGCGCCGGTCAAAGACAGGTCGAAAGAGGCATCGGCCACCGGCAGAGCGCGGGCGCGCTTCATTCTGCTGGCCTCCATTCAGACCTTGGCCGCACTGGTCGCGTCCATGCTCTCCGTGCATCTGCTGACGCTGCTGCAATTGCGCGGCGCGAGCCTGGCAGCCGCTGTCGGACTTGGCGCGCTGGTCGGCCCTTCACAAGTCGGCGCTAGGGTGGCGGAGCTGCTGATCGGCCGCAACCGGCACCATCCGATCTGGACGATGCTGACATCCGTAACGCTGCTTGCCGCCGGAATCTGGCTGCTGCTGACGAGCCAGACTTTTGTTGCTCTCGCCTTGATCCTTTATGGCGCGGGTAACGGCATCCATACGATCGCGCGCGGCGCGCTGCCGCTGGTGCTGTTCGACCCGCAGCAATACGCGGTGCTGATGGGCAAGCTCGCGACGCCCAGCCTCATCGTCCAGGCGGCGGCTCCGTCCGTTGGAGCGCTGCTTCTTGGCACGGGCGGCGCCAATCTTGTCCTGGCCACGCTGGCGCTCGCGGCAACGCTCAACGCGGGGCTGTGTATTTGCCTGCTTGCGAGCATGCGCCGCTGATCCTTGAAGCGGTTCATCGCCCCACGAAATCGCCGACCTGTCCCGGGCTTTCTCGCCGCTCCAGAGGGAACCCGCCACACATTTTTGACGCGACGGCAATCCGCGTGACGCTCGTCAGGCGACAAACGAGTACCGCGCCGCGCAAAAAACCCGACCCGGCAATTGCCGGGCCGGATTCTCTTGATTGATTCACAGTCGCGAAGCGTCCCTGTTCAGTCGCGATGCTCCGGCATCGCCTTGAGCTGATCCTTCGTCCAGCTGGTGACTGCATGCACGTCGCCGTCCTCGTCGCGCATGAAATCGAGCTGGCTGGCTGTGACGGCCACCGGCTTGGCGCCGATGCCGAGAAAGCCGCCGACATCGATGACGACTTGGCTGCCGTGCAGGTGGTCGACCGAGCCGATCTTCTCGTCATCCGGGCCGTAGATGGTGGCGCCTTCGAGGATGTCGGGCGTCAGCTCGGCGTTGGTCAGTCTTACGTGGCTGGTGTGGTCCATGGCGCATCTCCTGTGGTTGTACAGGGATGAACCTCTGATCGGGGCGAGGGTTCCGCCGACGGAGCGAAAAGCGAGCGCTGCTCAGCGAAGCGCTGCCCAGCCCGTCACGAGGACGAGGACAAGCGTGACCACCGCTCCGGAGACATAGAGGATCGTCCTGACGCTGCCGCCCTTGGCGGCGTTGCCGCCGCGCAGGTAGATGATCATGTGGACGAAACGTATCGCCAAGTGAACCCAGACGAGCACGGCGAGCGTCACCGGCTCGACGCCAACCATCATCGCCAGCAACACGGGCACGACGAAGGGCCCGAGCGCCTCGACCGAGTTCATGTGGACGCGATCGATGCGGTAAAGACAGTTGTCGTCGTCCGCCGGGATCACCGGCCCTGAAAGCTTGCCTGCAAAACCCTTGGACGAGCCTGAGTAGATCGCCAGCGCGACCGAGAGGAGGCAGAGCGCAAGCACGCCGAGGGTGCTCAACCAATAGGCTTCCATTGTTTCCAGTGCTCCTCCGATCGCCACCGTGGGGGCCATGCCCCAAGGAGGTGCTGTCAGGCCGCCCGGGAAAAAAGCGCCTGGAACCGCTGCAGGTAGAGCGGCCAACCCTGATCGCCGTCGACCCCGCTGCGTACGCCTTCCCAGCCTTGGCCATGCCGTTCGATATGGCGGTGCTCGATCTCGACCCGGGTCCGGTTTTCCGCCTCGGCCGTGAAGCGGACCTCCCACTCGCTCGTCCTGGCGAGGTCGGTTTCGATCTGCCAGCGCGGGCTGATGTCCCAGCTCAGAAGCAGTCGGTTCGGCGGATCGTAGGCCAGCACGCGGGCGAAGCGGCACTCTGAGCCATCGACGCCGCGGTCGTAGACGTGGCCGCCGACGCGCGGCTCGAAGATCGTTTCCGCGATCGGGACGGCAAGCAGATTGTGCTCGCGTGGCTTGAAGTTGCCGAAATCCTCGGTGAACACTTTGAAGGCGCGCGCGATCGGAGCCTCGACGACGACGGAATGCCCAACGGGAGCAGGTGCCGGTTGCTTGATCATGTCTCGTCCTTTGTCGGTTGCTCGACGGCCAGCTTGTAGGCCGCAAGCGTCTTCACCCAGAACTGGTCGATCTCCGCGCGAAACGCCGCGAGCCCGTCCGGATCGATCCGGTAAATGCGCTCCTTGCCGGAGCGCGTATCGGCCACCAGCCCGGCATCCTTGAGCACCTTCAGATGCTGCGAGACGGCCGGCCGCGTCACGGGCAGCGCATTGGCGAGCCCGCTGACCGAACTGGGTCGGTCGACCAGCAGTTCGAAGATCGTGCGTCGCGTCTGATCGCCGAGCGCAGTCCAGTATTTCGCGTTAGTAGCCACTAACGCGAAAATTAGGACGGTGCGTCTGACCTGTCAACCCGGATGGAGAGTGCCACCTGTGGCCGGTCCGATTGGCTGGCCAACCGCCTCTTGGTGCAAGATTTTCCGTTCATTTCCGTGAAATCAGCGCAAACGCCGGGGATTGGTGGAGGCCGCCCCAACCTCGTCATTCTATGGCGGAGCAAGGAGCGAAGCGACGCGGCGCAGACCATAGAAATCCATTCCGTGACTTGGAAGCGACGCCACGGTGCAGAATTTTGCTCTGTTGCATTCCTGGGTGAAGGCAACGGCTGGATTCCAGGGTCTTCGCGACGGAGCTTCGCTCCTGCTCTGCCCTGAAAACGATCGCGATGGGCGTTTCGGCCAATCTCCAACGCGTGCCACCTGCCAACACAAACAGAGCCGACCGGTCAAAATCTCAGCAGTGCCTCTAATCGACACCGCGCTTGCGTGCTTGCAGATCGCGCGCCGCTTGCTCGATCGCAGCGCGGTCGTTGCCCAGCCTGTCGAGCAGCTCTTGTGCCTCGTCGCCCGAAATGCCGGTGCGCATGGCAAGCGCCTCCACCGTCAGCACATCCGCGCTGTCGATCTCGCGCGTTTCTGGCAGCGCATCGTCTGCCGTCATCGGCAGGGCGGCCTCGCGGTCGATCTCCAACTCCGCCTGATGCCAGTGCCGTTCGTGATTGCCAAGGATGCCGCCCTCGCGCTGAAAGATCTCATAGGCACGCTGCTTGATCTTTTCGGTCCGATCGTCGTCCATCGCCGTTCCTCCTTGCATGTCACAAGAACGCAGGACAGGGCAGAACGATCCGTGATCGGGTGCTGTGCTGCCGGTCAACATGCCGGGCGTGGCGACAATCGCGCAGGTGGTTCCCCCACTCCGTCTCGGCGCTGCGCGCCGAGCCACCTCTCCCCCCTCCGGAGGGAGAGGAAACGCCAATCGCCGGAGGCGAGCAATGGCAATCGCCAAGTAGAGAGGAAATAGCAATGCCGAGGTCGCGACGTTGCCGGTCAGCATTTCCTCTCCCTCCGGAGGGGGGAGAGGTTGCTCGGCGAAGCCGAGACGGAGTGGGGGACGGCGCTGAAAATTATCGGCCACGTCCGCGGCCATTCCGATCCGAATAGTAAGCCTGGCTGCCCGCCGCTTGCCCCTTACGGCCCGTATATCGCCACCGCTTTGCCGAACATGCCAGGCTCCGGCTTTACGCCGAGCCCCGGCCCCTGCGGCACGGCGATATGACCTTGCTTGATGACGACCGGCTGCTTCTGGTCGAAATGGCCCTTGATGTATTCCTGGGCGATCCAGGCGCCCTCCATGCGGCGCGGCTCGACGGTGGCGGCCAGATGCACGCAGGCCGCCGCGATGATGTCGCCGCCCCAGGCGTCGTCGCAACTGTGCGGTAGCGAGCGGATGGCACAAAGGTCGCGCACCGTGGTCATCTTCGTCAGGCCGCCCAGACGCGTCACCTTGAAGCCGAAGCCGTCGGCGATGCCCAGCGAGATCGCCCGCAGCACCGCGTTCTGATCCTCGGTGCTCTCGTCGAGATAGACCGGATGCGTCATGCGGCCTTTCAGCGTCGCGATCTCGTCCATCGTGTTGCAGGGCTGCTCGAAGACGAAGGGAATTTGCTGGCAGAGCCGGTCAAGATGGATCGCTGCGGCCACCGTCAGGCCCCGGTTGCCGTCGACCGCTAGCCGAGCCTTGTAGCCGACCGCTTCCCAGACCTTGTGGACGACGGCGACGTCTTCTTCGAGATTGCGCCCGCCGATCTTCACCTGCAGACGGGGGTAGCCGGCTTTCACCTTGTCGGCGGCGATCCTCGCCGTCTCGTCCGGGGCGCCGACGATCAGCGAATAATAGGCCGGTACGCGGTCGGTCAGCGCGCCGCCCAGCAGCGTCGAGACCGGCACGCCGAGTTTTTGGCCGAGCAGGTCGAGGAACGCCATGTCGAAGGCGGCCTTGGCATAACCGTGGCCGTTGAGCCGCTCGTCCATCTGCTTGGCCAGAAGCCGGATCGAGGCGATCTCCGAACCGATCAGCCCCGGCGCGATTTCGGCGATCGCCGCGCGGGCGCCCAGCGCATGATGCGGTTGGTAGACCGGGCCGATCGGGCAGGTCTCGCCCCAGCCGGCAAAACCGTAATCGGTAACGATCTCGACCAGCGTCGAATCCAGCGCCTCCACATCGGCGCTGGCCATCCGGTAGACGCCGCCTTTGACCGGCAATTGCGCCGAATAGACGTTGATCCGATCGATACGCATACGGCTTCCCTCCGAAGGACACGTCGGCAACGGGCCTTTGTAGGCCCCGCCTATTACATCCGCGCCCTGGCCGAGGTCGGATCGTAAGGCGAATCCGCGATCACCTCGGCGGCCTTCCAGTCGCCCAGGATCGCGACGTCGAGCTTGGTGCCGGGTTTCGAAAACGGTTCAGGCAGCAGCGCCAGCGCCACGTCATGTCCGAGCGCGTAGCCGTAGCCGCCCGACGTGATGCGCCCAACCAGCGCGCCGTCGCTATAGAGCCCTTCATTGGCAAGCGTGCTGGCGCCGTCGGTCTCGATCCTGAGCGTCACGGATCGCCGCTGGTCGTTACGCTCCTTGTATTTTAGAACCGCGTCGCGCCCGACGAAGTCGCCCTTGTCGAGCCGGATGAAGCGCTCCAGCCCGCTCTCCAGCGCGTTGAGCTCCGGGTTCATGTCGCGATACATGGCGCGATAGGATTTCTCGAGCCTGAGCGACTCCAGCGCATGCAGCCCGACCAGCCGCATGCCGTGCTTCTCGCCTTCCTTGAGGATCGCGTCGAGCAATTGCCGCTGGTAGGGCAGGGGGTGATACAGCTCCCAGCCGAGCTCGCCTTCATAGTTCACCCGCAGCAGCCGCACGTCGCTTGCCAAGGCGACGCTGCCGGTCTTGACGCCGAACCACGGAAAATTTTCGTTGGAAAGGTCGATCTCCGTGAGGGGCTGAAGCACCTCGCGCGCCTTGGGTCCGACAACGGTAAAGCAGCCGCGGTCGTTGGTGACGTTCTTCAAGGATACGCTGCCGTCGGCGGGAAGCAGTCTGGAAAGGTCGTCGAAGTTCCAGCGTTCGGCACGCGGCGTCGAGATCAGGTAGAACAGGTCCTCGCCAAGCCGCGCCACCATATATTCCGCCTGCACGCCACCGCTGGTGGTGAGGTGATGCGCCAGCGTCACCTTGCCGACGGCCGGCAGGCGGTTGGCGATGATCCGGTCCAGCCAGGCGGCCACGCTGGGACCTGATACCTCGAACTTGGTCATCGGCGTCATCTCGACCAGGCCGACGGCGTTGCGTACCGCCTGTACTTCCTCGCCGACGAGGTTTCCCTTGGGCGTCCAGCGCCAGCTATATTGGTCCTTGGCCTCGACGCCGTCGCGCGCGAACCAGTTGGGCATCTCCCAGCCATTGAGCACGCCCCAGACCGCTCCCAGTTCCGTCAGCCTGTCATAGGAAGGCGCGGTCTTCTGCGGCCGAGCAGCGGGCATGTCCTGTCCCGGGTATTTCTGCTCGGCATGCGTGCCCCAGGCTTCGCGCACCTTCTCGCGCGTCCATTCCTTGTTGGCGTAGTCGCCGAAGCGGCGCGGGTCGAGATCGGATGTATCGATACTGTTGCCGCCTTCGACGATCCGCTCCGACAAATAGTAGCCGATCGCTCCGCCCCACAGGATGCCGCCCGGCACGCCTTCGGCCAGCCAGACATTGGGCAGGCCCCAAGCCTGCCCCATCAAGGGCAGCTCGTCTGCCGTCATCTGGAACGGGCCACGCACATTGGCCTTGATGCCGACGCGCCCGAGCGCCGGGACCAGATGCAGCGCCTGTTCCCAGTTCCATGAAACCGCCTCGAAATCCTCTTCCAGCAGATCGGCGCCGAACCAGGCAGGCACGCCGTCCTCGGCGAACAGCTTCAGGTTTTCGGTGCGTTCGTAAGGCCCGAACATCAGCCCATCGCCTTCTTCGCGCAGATATCCTTCAAAACCCTCGTCGCGCAGGATCGGCATTTCGGGCCGGCCGGCGCGCTTGCGCTCTACGACTTCCGGCACCGCTTCGGTGATCCAGTACTGGTGCAGGATCGGGATCGCCGGGATATCGAGGCCGAGCAGCGCCCCGGTCTGGCGCGCGTAATTGCCGGTGGCGCAGACGACATGCTCGCAGGTGATATCACCGTTGTTGGTCTGGACGAGCCACTCGCCGCCGGGCGTCCGCTTGAACCCGGTGACCTCGGTGTTGAGATAGACCTTGGCGCCGAGATCCCGCGCGCCCTTGGCCATGGCATGCGTGACGTCGGCCGGCGCGATATGCCCGTCATCGGGGTGGTAGAGCACGCCCAGCATCTGTTTGTTGTCGAGCAGCGGCCAGAGCTTGCGCGCCTCGTCGGGCGTGAGCAATTGCGCCCGCATGCCCTGCACCTCGGCGACGCTCATATAGCTCTTGAACTCGTCGAGTCGGTCTCTCGAATTGGCGATGCGTAGCTGTCCGCATTTGTGCCATCCGACCGGCTGCCCGGTCACTGCTTCGAGACCCTCATAGATTTCGATCGTCTTTTTGATCATCCGCCCAACATTGATGTTGCGGGAATAGGACGGAATCAGCCCCGCTGCATGCCAGGTCGAGCCGGCGGTGAGCTGCGTGCGCTCGAGGAGCGCGACATCGGTCCAGCCGCGCTTGGCCAGGCCATAAAGAATACCCGCGCCAACGCATCCGCCGCCGACGATCACCACCCGCGCATGTGCTTGCATCGAACCACCAAATCCGGACCATTCTCCAAACCGCGCCGTCGAAGCTACAGGCGAGGCAAGGCGGTGTAACGTTCTGAAAAACTGAGGATGACGATAAATTGAGCTTATGCAGCGATCGCGATTGGCGGATCGCGACCCGGCATCTCACTGCACTTGCCCGTCCTGCGCCGTCTCGTCCTTGAAGTCGACTTTGGTGCCCGGCTTGACCATGGCGGCGAGGTCCTCGGCGTCCCAGTTGGTCAGCCGGATGCAGCCATGCGAGAAGGTGGTGCCGATCTTGCCCGGGTCAGGCGTGCCGTGGATGCCGTAGCTCTCGATGGAGAGATCGATCCATACCGATCCGACGGGATTGTTGGGCCCCTTGGCGATGGTGAAGGGCCGCTTGCTCTTGACGCCCTTGAAGGCGAATTTCGGATTGTAACGATAGGTCGGATTGTGCACCACGCGCTTGACCTCGGCCGTGCCGCTCGGCGCCGGCTTTTCCTCGCTGCCGATCGAGGCGGGATAGACCGCGAGCGCTTTGCCCGACGCATCGAGCGCGCGCACCTGGCGGGCGCCTTTGTCGACCTCGACGCTGGCGACGGCCGCGGGAGGATCGCCACGACCGACATCGGGCACCACCAACGTGGTGTCGGCCTTCCTGAAACCGGCTTTGGGATTGAGCAGCCTCAGCAACTGTTCGCTGACATGGAAGCGCTCCGCCAGTTTTTCCCCCGCATTGCGATAGCCGAGCCGCTTCAGATGCGCCATCCGCTCCATGCGGGCGGGAATGCGCCTGGTGAACGGCCCGCGCACATCCTTGGCCGTGACCTCGTAGTTTGTCAGCACCGGCCCGGCGAAAGTCGCCGCGAGCTTGTCCCAAGTCTCGCGGGTGAGCTTGCCGTCGGAGGGCAGTCCGTTGGCCGCCTGGAAGGCTGCGACGCCCTTGGAGAAATTGTCGGAAAGGCGGCCGTCGATCAGGCCGGGGGAGAAGCGGGCGCGATCGAGAAGGATCTGCGCTCTGAGCACCATCGGATCGACGCCCTTCGGCTCGCCCTCGCTGAATTGCGCCTGGTTGACAGCGGCGAGGTCGAGCTTGGCTGCCAGCGTCCCGCCGCACGCGAGCACCAGCGCCAATCCAGCGATAACAAGCAGCCTGATCATCGACGTCACTCCAGGATCGCGGCAAGAGCCTGTCTCTATGACGCGGCACGGCCGATGTGGTTCCTGTCGCGAGGAGCCGCACGAAGATCATCACGAGTGTGCGCTTTCTCCATATATGTTTGAATTTTAAGCTGGAAACCAGTTCCCATGAATGCAGAGAACTGGCATTATGGTCTCAGGGCCTGCGCATTTTCTTATTCCATGGCCCCTTGTCCTGGTAACCGGCGGCTCCCCAACACCCCCCCGCCCATGCCGTCGGTTGCCCTGTTGGGCGCTTTTCTGAGCCCGGACGGCTGCGTCAGCTGCGGCTAATCATCGGCTGGAATTAAGCTTCTGGATACGTCCCTTATCCAGCCGGAACACGCCGTCGGTACCGCCTTGCTGCTCGAAGTCGGTTTGAAGCTCGTCCCACGTGCCGAGATATGCGCCGCACTCGGCGCAATGGATCGGTGTTGCTGGCTGGGCATCGGCCGGGATCTGCAGACGAATGGTGCCGCAAAACGGGCATTCCAGTTTGTGGTCCAGATATTCGCCAGCCATTTTGCGGAGCATCGCGCAACAAGCACGTCTTCGCAAGCAGGGAATTTCCGGCGAGCTTTGCTTCAGCCGGGTCGATCTTCGAAGCAGCCGGTCGCGAAATGCCGCCGCCAGGTCCGGCGGGCATCCGCCGCATTCAGCCGGTCACACGCGGCTTGAGGTGGACGTCTGAACACGCGCCCTTATGATGCGTGCTTCTCGCAGAAGCGATGGTCGGTCGCGCCCAACGGCCTTTATCAGCCTTCTGGCTTGAGCCTCCGAGATGCCGGTTTTCTCTTTCAGCAGAATGACGAGCTGCTTGTCGTCAATTCGACCGTGGGAACTCCCTTCACCGGGTTCAGTCATATCAAAGATCCTCCTTCCAACCGAACTAGAAGGGCCGCCGAAAGTTTCAACTCGGTTTTGACTGGCTAGGCGCTCCGCGGCGGCATTATCCGCCCAGCGGTCCTCGCAAGGCGAATCGAGCTGGCGGAAAGCCGTCCGGCTTTTGGCTGTCGAGCCCGGAGCTCGCCCGTTAAAGCGGCTCGATCTCCGAAAACAGCCAATCGCGAAACGCCTTCACCTTGCGCTGGCGGATCGCCTCCGGCGGGTAGACCAGATAGAAGCTGGAGACCGCCTTCAGCGCATGGTCGAAGGGCCGCACTAGCCTGCCGGTGGCGAGGTCGGCCGAGACGAGCATGGTCCGGCCGAGCACCACGCCTTCGCCCTGCACGGCCGACTCCACCGCGAAAGTGGCTGAATCGAAAGTGAGCCCGCTATTCGGGTCGACGCCTTCGACGCCGGCGCTGGCCAGCCACGCGGCCCAGTCGATGCGGTAGCCATCGCGGATTAGCGTGTGGTGCTTGAGGTCCTGCGGCTGCTTGAGTGGATGCGGCCCTTCCAGAAGCTTCGGGCTGCAGACCGGAAAGACTTCCTCGCCGGTGAGAAACTCCGACGTCAGCCCGTGATAGTGGCCGGCGCCGTAGCGGATGGCGACGTCGATGCCGTCGCCGCGGAAATTGGTCAATCGCCCGGTGGTCGAGACGCGCACGTCGATATCGCCATGCGCGCGATGAAAGCGGTAGAGCCTCGGCACCAGCCATTTTCCGGCGAAGCCGTCCGAGGTGCTGACGTTGAGCGTCGAGCCGGAATGGCGCGAGGTTGCGGTTTGCGTCGCCAGCGCGAGCTGGTCGAGCGCCTCGCGCACGGCAACCGCATAAGGCTCGCCGACTGGGGTGAGTCGCACCGAACGCGTCGCGCGCTCAAAGAGCTGCACGCCGAGCTGATCCTCCAGATGTTTTATCGCCCGGCTGATCGCGCCATGGGTGAGGTTGAGCTCGTCGGCGGCCCGCGAAAAATTCAAATGCCGTGCAGCGGCCTCGAAGGCCGGCAAGGCGTTGAGCGGCGGCAGTCTCCGGGCCATGACGACAAAGCCATTTGTGAGTTATGGTAACAAATACTTGCCAAATTTTGGTTTGTCCGTCGAGCCTCTTCCAATCAAAAATCCTCACAGAATTTGTGATCAATACTCACTTAAGATCAAATCTGCGAGGACATCATGGCCACCGTTCATCCCTTCCTCTGGTTCAACCTCGATGCCGAAGCCGCGCGAGATTTCTATCTCTCGGTTTTCAAGAACAGCCGCGCGCTGCGGACCATCGAGTTCACCGACAAGCCGCATGCGATCTTCGATTTCGAGCTCGAAGGCCAGTGCTTTACCGCACTCAACGCCGGCGGCGTGCCGCCCTTCAACGAGCGGATTTCGCTCTACATCGAAACCAAGGACCAGGCCGAAACCGATTATTTTTGGAACGCGCTGACCGCCGGCGGCGGCTCGGAGCAGCCCTGCGGCTGGCTGAAGGACAAGTTCGGCGTCTATTGGCAGGTCATTCCCGAACCGGCGCTGCGCCTGATGAACGACCCCGACCGCGCCAAGGCCGACCGGGCGCGTCAGGCGATGTATTCGATGAAGAAGATCATCCTCGCCGATATCGAAGCAGCCCACGCCGGCCGCGCCTGATTTTGAACCCATCGCGGACGGAGAAGACCCATGACCAATCTCCCCATGACATCGCTCAACGGAAAGAAGATCATTGTCGTCGGCGGCAGCTCCGGCATCGGCTTCGGCGTCGCGGCAGCGGCGCTTGAAAGCGGCGCGGAGGTGGTGATCGCCGGCCGTTCGGCCGAAAAGCTGAAGGCCGCCGAAAAGCGGCTCGGCGGGGCAGGGCGCGTGACAGGCATCGCCGCCGACATGGCCAATGAGGCCGAGGTGTCCGGCTTGTTCGAGCAAGCCGGCGCTTTCGATCATTTGGTGGCGACGGCCGGCACGCCGCCGCCCAATTATCCGATCGGCGAGACCGACATGGATTTCGTGCGCCAATTTGTCGACGGCAAGCTGATCGGCGCAGTGATGCTGGCCAAGCACGCTGTGCGCACGCTGAACAAGGCTGGCTCGATGATCTTCACCTCCGGCATCAACAAGGACCGTCCGCCGGTCCCCGGCGGCTCTGTCGTCGCGGCCGTCGCCGGCTCCTTCACCTATTTCGCCCGGGCGCTGGCGCTGGAACTTGCGCCAACCCGCGTCAACATCGTCTCGCCCGGTTGGGTGGATACCGAAATGTGGGACGAGATCGTCGGCGCCGCCAAATCAGGCTATTTCGAGCAGATGGGTGCCCGACTGCCGGTCGGAAAGATCGCCAGTCCCGCCGATATCGCGCCGGCCTATCTCTACCTGATGCAGAACGAGTTCATGACCGGCGAGACCGTCCACATCGACGGCGGGCAAAGGCTGGTGTGAGCGGCAGAGCCGGACCTTGGTTTGAAGGTTCCGGCTTCACCTATTGCCGTCTGCAAGGCTGGGCGCCGCCTTCCAGACCTTCGCCGAGCAATGGCGTTTTCGGCGGAACGCTAATATAGATGATGCTCGAATGAGCAGCGCCTCCGCACCGTCGAGGAACGCCATGCGAAGGGTCATCGTCACAGCCATGTGGATTGTCGCCGCGACATGCGCCGATGCTCATGACTGGTACGAAAACAAGGTCGACCCGGTAACCAACTTCAAATGCTGCGGCGGCACGGATTGCCGCCCCATCCCCGAGTCTGCCGTGCAATCCGGGGCCGACGGCGGCTATGTCTATCTTCCCGATGGCTTCAACATCCCGCCAGACCGCGTGCAGGAATCGCCGGACGGCCGATACCATATCTGCGAGAACCATTACGTCATAACCAACCAGCCCTATCTGCGCTGTTTCTTCGCGCCGCGGCTCAAGGTCTCTCGGCTGCTCCCGCGCTAGTCACGGCCTTCGATATCTGCATGGCACCTGACACTGGTCATCGCCACCCTTTGAGCTTTCACTTTCGTGCGAAGCTGAAGGTGAAATGGCTGCCGCGGTGATAGACGGCGGCATGGACGACCGGGGTTCCGCTCCCATCGAAACAGGTTTCCGTAATGAGCAGGGCTGGCCCGAAGTCGCGCAAGTCGTTGCGCTGCACGATTTCGTCGGGCAGCGTTACGGCTGCAACGGAGGCGGCCGACATACGCGGCTGATGGCGGTGCTTTTCCAGCAGGGCGAGCAGCGAGCCGCTCCATTCGATGTCGAAAAGGCGCCCCGGCAAAAGGCTGCGCGGTACGTAGTCGAGTGAATAGATGAGGGGCAGATCGTTGTGCAGCCGCAGCCGTTCAAGCCGGATGACGCGCTCTCCGTCCGCTAACCGCAATTGCTGCTGGATCAATGGATCGGGCGTTTCCTCGGCGATGGAAAGAACCTTGTTGACGGTGTTGTAGCCATAGTGGCGCGACATGTCGGTCACGCTTTCGAACACCGTGATTGGACGGTCGACCTGGACGGCGGAGTTCGCGGTCACGAAGCGGCCGAGACCATGAGTGACGGAGATGATGCCGTCCTGTTCGAGAAGCTTCAGCGCTTCGCGCAGGGCAGGGCGCGAGATGCGGAAGCGCTGCGTCAGCTGGGATTCCGTTGGCAGCCGGTCGCCGGGCTTGAGCCCTTCGGTCCTGATGAGGTCGGCCATGCGGTCGCGCAGCTGAACCGCCAATGTGCGCGCATCCCGAAGCGGCTCGTCCACGTCCCTCTTCCCCATTGTGCCAACTCTCCCTTTGTTGTCGGACAATCGCGCCCGGGTCAAGCGGAGGCATGCCGTGGCGACCGCACGTCGTGTAGGCAACGCAGGCGAGCCTATCCGCAAAATTTCTCTTGAAATGTGCTCCCGCAGATGTCAGTTGTCTTACAACTTAACTGATCGAGGGAACGATGCTCAATTTCGATGAAGCCCGGTTTGTGCGCATCCAATCGGGGGCGGTGGCCTTGCGCGAGCGCATTGAAGCCGTTGTGGCGCAGTGCCTCGCCGCCGAGGCGCAAAACATCTTCTTTCTCGGCACCGGCGGTGCAGCGATCCTGATGCATCCGGCGGCGCAACTGCTGCAGCGCCGATCTGGCTTTCCGGCCTTCGTCGACATCACCGCCGAACTGCAGCTGGTCCAATCCGTGCACCTGACCGACAAATCGATCGTCGTGTTGCCCTCGCTCTCCGGCACCACGAAGGAGAGCGTGGCATTGCTGTCCCGGATCAAGGACGTCGGGGCGACGGTGATCACACTGGTCGGACATGGGGAGACGCCGCTCGGCAAGGGCGGGGACCATGTCTTCGTCAACTTCGCCGAGGACGACACGTCCTGCGAGTCCTTCTATCTCCAGTCGCTCTTCATCGCGCTTGCAGTGCTGAAGCATCGCGGCGAGCTCGCCGAATCCGAACGGATTTTCGCCGAACTGGAGCAGTTGCCGCGACTATTGTTGGAGGTGAAGCGGAGCTATGAACAGGAAGCCGCCGGCTTCGCGCAAAAACTGGCCGCCTCCGACTATCACATCATAACCGGCGCCGGGAATGTCTGGCCGCAGGCCTGGTATTACGGCATGTGCATCCTGGAGGAGATGCAGTGGATCCGGACCCGCCCCGTGCATGCCTCCGACTTTTTCCACGGCACGCTGGAGCTGGTAGACAAGGACGTCAGCGTCGTGCTCTTCAAGGGCGAGGACAGCGCCCGGCCGCTGGCCGATCGCGTCGAGAAATTCGCGCCTGCCTATACGGACAAGTTGACGGTGCTCGACACGGCCGATTTTGAACTGCCCGGCATTTCGCCGGATGTGCGCGCGCTGGTTTCGCCGATCGTGCTCGCGACAGCGCTCGAACGGGTCAGCGCGCATCTCGAGGTGATCCGTAACCACCCGCTGACGACGCGCCGCTACTATAAGCGCGTTGCCTATTGAGCCTAGCCCTCGGCGTCAGCTTGATCGTGCAGCGCAGGATATGAGCAGCCTTCGATTTGCCGCCGTCGGCGACAACTGCATCGATCGCCTCGGAGCGCCGATCGGCCGCTCGCTGGTCGGCGGCAACGCACTCAACGTTGCCGTCCAGCTCGCGCGGCTTGGCCATAACAGCTTCTATTTCGGCGCGGTCGGCCGCGACGCCGAGGGCGAACGCACCCGCGCTGAGCTCGAAGCCAATCGGGTGGCGGTCAAGCACCTGCGCGTAGACCAGCGCAACACCGCCTGGACCGACATCAAAGTCTTGCCGTCCGGCGAGCGTTTGATTGCCGCCGAGGATTTCGGCGCCTGCGCCGGCTATGCGCCGGACGAGGCCGAACTGGCGATCCTGGGGACGATGGATCACGTCCATATCGGCTGGCTGGACGATGGCGGCGCCTTGCGCAGGCGCCTGTCGCGGGCCGGCGTCAGCGTCTCGCAGGACATCTCGGTCAACGCCGATCCCGCCGATCTCGGTGTGGAGCGTTTGAGCATAGTTTTCTGCTCGACCGGCCAAAATCGCGACGCGGCCGAAGCGATGGCCGCGGATCTCCTGTCGCGCGGCGCAGGCTGCGCCGTCGTCATGCGCGGTGCCGAGGGGTCGATGGCGCTGACGGCCCGCGAGCGCGCCGAGACCGGCATCCGCCCGGTCGAGGTCGTCGACACGACCGGCGCCGGCGACAGTTTCATCGCCGGTTTCCTGCATGCCTGGCTGGCGAGGAAGCCGCTGGTGCAATGCCTCGAAAACGGCCGCGATCATGCCGCTCTGGCCTGCTGCCATCTCGGCGGCTTTCCCCAGGAGGGGATGCCCCATTGAAGCTCAGCGTTTGAGCGAGCGCCCGAACCGTTCCTCGATGCGGGACTGCAGGAATTCAAGCCCGATGGACAACAGCCAATAGATCATCGAGGCGGTGATCAGCATCTCGATATGCCGGAACTCGGTCTGGCCCTGCGTGCGCGCCAGATACATGATCTCCCAGACCCCGACCACCGAGACCAGGGAGGAATCCTTCAGCATCGCGATGAACTGATTGCCCGTCGGCGGCACGATGACGCGCATCGCCTGCGGCAGGATCACCAGGAACATCGTCTGGTTGGGGCTGAGGCCAAGTGCGGTGGCGCCTTCCGTCTGGCCGCGCGGGATGCTTTCGATGCCGGCACGGAAAATCTCGGTCATATAGGCGCCGTAGCAAAGCGACAGCGCCATGATCCCGGCAGGCACGGCCCCGATCACATAACCGACCTGCGGCAGGCCGAGATAGATGATGTAGATCTGCATCAGCAGCGGCAGCCCGCGGAACAGCGAAGTGTAGAACGTTGCCAGGCCATAGACGATGCCGTTCTTGGAGAGCTTGGCTATGGCGCCGATGAAGGCGATGACTGTCGCGATGGCGATCGAAATGGCGGAGATGTAGAGCGTGGTCACCACGCCCTGCGAGATGAGGAAACCGATCTTCCGGGCGATGAAAGAAAAGGACAGATCAAAGGAATAGAAGAACAGCATCAGCAGCACGAACAGCTCGATCCATACCGCCACGATCTGCTGCTTGCGCCCGAGTTGCTGCAGCGCCTTCCAGTTGGCGGCCACGATCAGCGCGATCAGCACCGCTGAGACGGCTCGCGCCACCACGGGATTGGCCGCAAGCCATTCGATCGAGCTCGGGATCAGCTTGCCGATCCAGTCTGCCTTGATGCCGAGACCGTAGAGGCCCGCGGCGAAAGCGGCGAGCGCCAGGCACAGGCCGATGCGGCGCGCGGCGTCCGGATAGTTGAGCAGCAGTCTGCCGATCACCTGTCGATCTCCCTTCTGGTTAGCGGGCTCGTTCGCGCCACCAATCTTGCGCCTGCAGCTTCCAATAGGCGAGTTGCGCCGCGGCAAGCCCTACCGGCCCGCCCGCCCAGGCCAGTCCGAACGGCGCGAACAGAAGGTGGCGGTCCGATTGGCCGAGTACCGCCTCGGCGACCACCTTGCCGGCTATGGCCGTCGTGTTGATGCCGTGCCCGCCAAACGCGGTGAGATACCAGGCGCCTGGCTGCAGTTGCCCGATCTGGGGCATCAGGTGGCGGGCGTAGGCCATCAGCCCCGACCAGGCGAGTTCGGTCTTGAGCGCAGCGAGCTGGGGGTAGGTTCCAACCATCTCCCGGCGCAATTCCCTGGCCAGCGCCGCCGGCGAAGCGGCCCGCGTGGTGATGCGCCCGCCCCAGAGCAGCCGCTTTCCATCCTCCACCACACGGTAGTAGTCGCCGGCCCGGCGGTTGTCGCCGACGGCATCCGTCGTCGCGATGGCGCCGGCGATGAGATCGGGGGCTTCCTCGCTCAGCATCACATAGGTCGCGATCGGCAACATGGCCCGCTTCAGCCGGCCGACCAGCGGTCCTGTATAGCCGCCGGTGGCAAACACCGCTTGCCGCGCGCGTACTTCGCCGCTTGCGGTGCGTAGCGTCTTGTGCGGGCCATCGAGTTTAGCCTCGATCGCGCTGGAGCCCTCGTAAATCCTGCCGCCCAGCCGCTCGATCTCCGCCCCGATGGCGCGCAGATAGTTCAGCGGATGCATGTGGAAGGCGTTGCCATCGCGCAGGCCTTGGTAGTAGCGCTCGGAACGCAGCACAGCGCGCACCTGGTCGCGCTCGAGATATTCGAGCGGATACTCAAAATCCCGCGCCAGTTTCTCTGCATGAGCCTTCAGTTCGGCGCCGCCGTCGTGGCGCAGCACGCCCATGATTCCGGGGCGAGGCTTCGCTGCCGTGATGTCGAGATCCTTGATCGTCTGCCGCACGAAATCGACGCCTTCGATCGACAGCCGATGCAGCTCTCGTGCCGCCGCCGCGCCGGCCATCGCGGCGATCTTGTCGCTGCCGGTCGCGAAGCCGGGGCTGACGAAGCCGCCGTTGCGGCCCGAGGCGCCGAAGCCGATGCTCTCGGCTTCGAGCAGCACGACCTGTTGCCCGGCGCGCGCCAGCTGCAGCGCCGTCGTCAGACCGGCCAGTCCGCCGCCGACAATGACCGTGTCGCATTCGGCCGGACCCGCGAGCGGTGGTCTGACCTTCTCGTCGGCAAGTGTGCGTCGATAGTAGGTGTCGGGATAGGTCATGATGGGTTCTGATGGAGCAGGCGGCCTTGAGGGGCCGCCCGCGATGAGCGTCAATCGGCGCTGTAGTTCTTGCCGTACCACTTGGTGGTCAGCGTGGCGAGCGTGCCGTCTTTCTTCATCTGGTCGATGATGCCGCCGATCTTGGTGGTCCACTCGGCATCGCCTTTGTCGGCGATCACCACCAGCGGCTCGCGGAAGGCGTAGTCGCCCTCGAGAATGCGCAGCGGGTAACCGTTCTTGATGGCGTTTTGAGCGGTCTGCTCGGGCGCGATGACCGCGTCGAGCCGCACGCCGTCCCCCAGTCTCAAATCGTCGAAGGGCAGCATGGAATCCGCGAAAGTCCGGATCTCGCCAGGCTGGAGCTTGTATTCGACAGGCGGAAGGCCGGGAGCGTCGATCTCCAATTGGCGGCGGATGAAATCTTCCGACGTGGTGGCGGTCTCGACGCCGATCACCTTGCCGTTCAGATCGTCCACGGATTTCGCCTTGCTGTCCTTGTGGACCACATAGACATAAGGGCTGTAGTAATAGATGCCGGCGAAATCGATCACCCTCGCCCGGGCCTTGGTCGGCGTCACCGAGCCGACGCCGAGATCATAGCGGCCCTGCCAGTGGCCGCCGGTCATGGTCGCCCAATCGGGCGTCTCGAAGCTGACCTCGACGCCGAGCCGTTTGGCGATCTCTTTCGAGACGTCGATATCGAAACCGACCAACTGGTTGCTCTCGTCGAGAAAGCTCTGCGGTGGCCAACCGCTGTTGGTCGCGACCACCATGGCCTTCTTGGTTGTGACGCGATCCAGGGTTTCTCCCGCCCGCGCTGCCGACGCAAATGCGAGCGCGCCGGCAGCCAGCGCGAAACAAGCGATAAATCTCCTCACGAAACCTCCCTCTCGTATGTAAGATGTCTGACAACGCAACTTGTCCGTAAGGGGGAGGGTGAGTCAAGCGTCTTTATCGGCGCATCGTCGAGTTTGGCCTGCGATAAGCGTTCCCGGGGTTGGCCGGATCGGCATTGGTCGAATTTCCTGGACTTTTATGCGATCGGCCGCGGCAGCCGGCCATTGTGCGAATTCGCGGATCAGTCGGGCCGCCACCAGTTCTCGAGGCTCGCTGCTGATTACCGGCCCGTTGGGCGCGCCCAAATCCATGCTGAAGACGTTGCTCATTTCATGGCAGGCGCGGGCGCTCGCCAATACGTCGGCGCAGGCTGCTGCTTCTCGGACAGTTGCTTCCGATCTGTCGCAGCACAAAAGGTCGCTTCTCGACTACGCTTAGGTCTGGTGATCGACACCCGCCGGACGCTAGGCTTGCGCGTATCCGAAATAGCCCATGATTTCCCGCGCTTCGCCGGCATCGAAACGGCAAGCCACTTCCATAGGCAGGCTGGATCGCCAGCTGCCCCGATAGTCGGTGATCGGCTGGTTCACCTGGGCGTGCCGGCGAGCGGAATGCGGCGTGCGCACCGCCTTTTCGCGCCCCCATATGACGGGCTGCTGGTGATAGTTCAGAATGCCTGGATCGAAGGCCACGCCGATGAAGCGGCATAGCCGTTCGATGGAAAGCGCAGGCGATTCGACGAAGTCCTCATAACGCCACAGGATGCTTTCGCCCTTTTCGATACGCTCCATCGAGGCCTTGCTGTCGGCGATCCATCTTTGGAAAGCCTTGTCGAAATCGCCCTCGTAACGCTGCCCGAGCGAGGCCACGATGTCCCTGCCGTCGCGCGTGACGACGATGAAGCGCGCGCCCGGGATCGTCTCGATGATCTGCCTCGTATAGTGGATATGGTTCGGGGTCTTTTCGACCCAGACGCTGCGGCGTGAAATGGCTGCCTGCAGCAAAACCGCGCTTAGCTTGGTCCATCGCGCCCCATCGCTTGAGACAAACGCGCTTGTCTCGCGGCGGATAGAGAAAATTTCCGGATGCGCAGCCAGTATCCGGGCGAGCAAAGTTGACCCCGTATGCCCGCATCCGCAAATGAATATTGAAACCTTGGGCTTCGGAAGAAGCCGCACCACGCCTCTATTCACGATTTCGTTTCCCCCGGAGATTCTAAACAACCTTTTTCTTCCGGGGATTGCAATAGGGAATGCTTATATGCGGTCAGTGACGAACAGCTAATTGCTGCCGGCGTTTTGACCTGGAGGCAGGGCGGCTGGAGTGAAAGGCTCCGTTGTCAGGCCGGCAGCCCGAGCTGCTTTCGCAGGCTCTTGTCGAATGCCGATGCGGGGACGAAACGGCGCAGGAAACTGACTTGGCGCGCTGTCTTTCCCGCCGCATAGCGCCGCTTCGGAGCGGGATCGATCGCAGCCGCCACAACGGTGTTGGCCACCACTTCGGGTGTATCGCCTTTTTCCATCGCCTTACGCACGGCTGTGGTCATGCCGGCGCGCGCGGCATCATAGACATCGAGCACCTGGTCCGGCCTGGCCAGATTGTCTTCGAACAAAGTCCGGGTATAGGCCGGCTCGACCAATGCGACGCGAATTCCAAACGGCCGCACTTCGTGATCAAGCGATTCGGAATAGCCTTCAACGGCATGTTTGGTCGACGAATAAAGCGCGAAATAGGGGGCGGGGATGAACCCCTGCACTGAGCTCAAGTTGACGATCCTGCCCTTTCCTTGACGTCGCATGACCGGCAGCACCGCGTTGATCATCCGGATGACACCGAAGACGTTCACGTCGAACAGAGCCTGGGCCTGTGCAGTCGAGGATTCCTCCGCGCCGCCGAGCAGGCCGATGCCGGCATTGTTGACCAGCACGTCGATGCGCCCGGCATCGGCCAGCACCTCATCGACCAGCTTCGCAACGGACGCGTCATCGGTCACGTCGCAGGTCAGCATGGTAATACCGTCGGTTTTCTTGGAGACCGCGCGACGGCTGGTTCCGAACACGCGAAAGCCGGCGCTCTGCAGGGCCTTGGCCGTTGCGTGCCCGATTCCGCTGGATGCCCCTGTGACAATGGCGACGCCAGGATTGGTCCTGTTCATGGAGATCACTTTCTTTGGGTTGGACTGGAAAAGCAGGAAACGCTGGAGCAAAGAGCGTCAATCACGAGCGGCTCGACCGTTTACGCCGTGCCCGTCCCAGCGCCGGAACAGCACGCTGGCATTGACGCCGCCGAAGCCGAAGCCGTTGGCGATCGCGTAGTCCATCTCCATCGGCCGGGCCCGGTTTGCGACGAAGTCTATTCCGTCGCCGGCCGGATCGGGGACGCTCAAATTGAGGGTCGGCGGCGCCACCTGGTCCCTCAGCGCCAGGATGGTGAAGATCGCGCCAATTCCGCCGGCGGCTCCGAGCAGGTGTCCGGTCGCCGACTTCGTTCCGCTGACGGCTATGGAGAAATCCGTGCCGAAGACGGTTTTGATCGCTTCGATTTCTCCCAGATCGCCCACCGGCGTGGAGGTCGCGTGCGCGTTGAGATGGCGGACCTCGCGCGGTGAAATGCCGGCCTGGGCAATCGCGATCTCCATCGCGCGGCGCGCGCCATCCCCATCCTCAGGACCGGACGTGACGTGATGGGCATCCGCCGTCGTGCCGTAGCCGACGACCTCGGCGAGCGGTTTCGCGCCGCGCGCCAGCGCATGGCCCAATTCCTCGATGACTAGGATGCCGGCGCCTTCGCCCATGACGAAACCATCCCGCGTCATGTCGAACGGACGCGAGGCCTGATCGGGACGGTGATTGAAGGAGGTTGAAAGCGAGCGCGCCGCGGCGAAGCCGCCCAGGCTGACGACGTTCATGCACGCTTCCGTGCCGCCGCACACGGCGATGTCGGCTTCATCGGCGCGGATGATGCGCGCCGCATCGCCGATCGCCTGGATGCCGGCGGCGCATGCCGTTACCGGCGCGCCGATGTGGCCCTTGAAGCCGTAACGGATCGTGATGTGGCCGGCGGCGAGGTTCACCAGGAAAGACGGCACTGTGAACGGCGAAAGACGCCGAACGCCGCGCTGGTCGACGGTCCGCACCGCCTCGGTTATGGCGGGGAACCCTCCGATACCTGAAGCAATGATCGTCGCGGTGCGAAGCCGATCCTTTTCCGACTCCGGCTTCCATCCCGCCTGGGCAAGCGCCTCTTCCGCCGCCGCCAGCGCGAATAGGATGAAGCGATCGATCTTGCGCTGATCCTTTGGCGCCAGGAAGGCATTCGCATCGAGACCGGCTTCGGGATCCTCCTCCAGGGAAAGAACCGTTCCGCCGATCTTTGTCGGCAGGGTTTCCACCATGTCCTCAGGAAGCCTTCGAATGCCCGAGCGGCCGGCCAGGAGACGTGACCACGACGCCTCGATATTTGCGGCAAGGGGCGTGACCGCGCCCATCCCCGTGACAACAATCCGTCGCATCTATTCTCCTATCGATCTGAGTGGCCAGCCCGCGCCGGTCAGACGCTGACGGTGTCGCGAACCTGTTCGGCCGCTGCATCCAGAAAGGCTTGGGCGAGATCGGGATCATTGACGACGCGCGAGAGAACCACCGCACCGACCATCGTCGAGAGGACGGCCATGGCTTTTTCACCGGTTTCCTCGTTCTCAGTCCTGGCAATCATCCTGCCGAGCACTTCAAGATATGCTTTGATGCCGACTTCGAATGACGCTTTTACCTCGGTCCCCTGTCTGGCCACATCCGACCCGAGCGCCGCAACCGGGCAGCCGTCCATCCTTTCCTCGCGATGGCCCATGCTGAGATAGAACTCGATCACCGCCCCAAGCGGATCGCTGGGATTCGCTGCGGTCGCCGCCGTCCATCTGTCGGCAGCGCTCTCCATCGCGCGCCTGGAAGCTTGCGCCGCAAGGTCCTCCTTTGATGCGAACTGCTTATAGAAAGCGCCTTGGGTCAGCCCGGCGCCCTTCATCAAATCCTTAAGGCCGATACCGTCAAAGCCGTGCTCTCGAAAAAGCCGGCTTGCGACATCGATCACGGTTTGCCGGTTCTGCTCAGCCTGAATGCGGCTCACGCGCATCGTCGACCTCCATATTTTAGATTACGTACGACATCTATAATTCAGTTAGAAGCCGAACGCAATCTATCAATCGGTGGCGCCCCACGCGGCGGTTTGCTACGGACTGAATGTGCCTGCGGCAGGCCTAGATCAGTTTCGATGCCGAAGCGCTGCGACGATCACCGCCATTCGTCTCGGCGTTGCCGGCGGCGACGGCGGCAAAGGCAAATGCCGATGCAAAAAGGCCGATTGCCGAAAGACGAAATGCAGCCATTGTGACCTCCTCAGACTGGCCGGAGCAAAACCCGCGGGAAACCGTTAGGTCCCATTAAGACCATGCAGGAAACCGCAAGGATGGCACAATCTGTCGACAAACAGGAACCGCTCGCCTTCCGCTTCGCAGATGACAGGCTGGTGCCCAACCATCCGCGCTGGCCGATGCTCTTCTATCCCGGCGCCGTGCAGCTGCCGGACGAAGGCGATCCGGCTGCCGTTTTCGAGGATATTTTCGGCGCCAATGGCTGGGGCGACAGCTGGCGCAACGGCATCTACGACTTCGTCCACTATCACTCGCGCATTCACGAGGTGCTGGGCATCGCGCGCGGTGCCGCCGAGGTCCGCTTCGGCGGCGACAAGGGCAAAGTGCTGGAGGTCAAGGCGGGCGACGTTGCGGTGCTGCCGGCCGGCACCGGCCATCAGCGCCTGTCCGGCTCGGCCGATCTTCTCGTCGTCGGCGCCTATCCGCCCTTCGGCACCTATGATTTGTGCCGCGACCCCAAGCAGCACGCCGAGGCGCTGCGCACGATCCCGAAGGTCGGCCGGCCCGACAAGGATCCGCTCTTCGGCGGCGACGGCCCGTTACTAAAAGCCTGGAGCGAAGGATGAAATGGCAAGCATCGTCGCCATCGAGCATGTGACGCTGGACGGTGTCTTCCAGGCGCCGGGGCGCGCCGACGAAGACACACGCAATGGTTTTGCGCACGGCGGTTGGGGTAATCCAGGCAGCGACCCGAAGATGCAGGAGGCCATCGGACGCGCCATGGCCGGCGGTTGGTCGTTGCTCGTCGGTCGCACGACTTATGAGGATCTTCACGAAGCCTGGGCTGTTCGTCAGCCGGCCAGTCCGATGACCAGGGCGCTGACCGGCGCACGGAAGTTCGTCACTTCGCATGACGCCGGCTATCAGCCGCGCTGGGAGAATTCGGCGCTGCTTGCCGGCGATGCCGGGGAGACGGTGCGCGCGCTGAAGCAAGGTCACGACGAGGCGCTGATTGTGTTCGGCAGCGGCAAGCTGCTGCGCGCGCTGATGCGGCACGGGCTTGTCGATGAGATGGTGCTGATGGTCCACCCTCTGGTGCTGGGCGCTGGCTCGCGTCTTTTCGAGCCAGGGCAGGCGCCCTCGATGCTGAAGCTGTCCGGCCAGATCGCGACCGCGACGGGTGTGGCGATCCTCACTTATGCATTCGATGGCAAGGCCGCGGCGGAGCTGCCAGAATAAGCGGAACCCGCGGTCCTTCCTCTATGGATAATGCGTTTTCTTCGGCGCGTAGCTTGCCGGATCGAAATCGAGCTCCTTCGGCAGCGGCTGGCTCGAGCATTGCAGGTGCATCTGGCGGGCAAGAAGCCGTCGCTGCTGGTGCTCATGCTCCTTGACCGCCGCTACCATCCCCATGCTGTAAGGGCCAAGCAGCACGCCGAACCCCCAGCCGGGATGCTCCTTCTCGCGCTGGGCGTAGTCCGATGCCGCGGCGCGGGCCTGCTGGCATTCCGGCGAGGACCATTTCGGATCCTGCTGCGACAGCGAAGCGCCATTATCCGCGGCAGAGGACACGCATCCAGCCACTGCTGCGCAGAGCGCCACGACCACCGCAATTCTCATCGTTTGAGTCCCTGCTAATTCAAGGCGGAGAGAACACAGAACGCTCTTTCGCACAAGCGAGATAGCTGCCGAGATAGCTGCGAAAAGCAACGGGCAGGGCGGGATAGCCGCCATCGTCGTCCTTCGGCGCTCTCGAGATTTTTTCAACGTCCCGTTCCGTTTCCGCCCACCATTTCGTCCTTGCTTCCGTCCCAACGAAAAAGGAGAACCGCAATGGCTGGAATGGTCGTCATCTACAAGCAGCCCGCTGACGCGGAGGCGTTCGACAAGCATTATTTCGAGACGCACATACCGCTGGCCAAGAAGATCCCGGGTCTGAGGAAATACCAGGTCAGCCAGGGGCCGATCACGGCGGTGGCCGGACCATCCGATGTCTACCTGATCGGGACAATTTATTTTGACGATCTCGAAGCGATGAAGAGGGCTTTCGCAAGCCCGGAGGGAAAGGCGGCCGGGGCGGACCGCCGGCTTTACGCACCCGACGAATCGGGGGTCCAGATGTTCCTCTTCGACAGCAGGGAAGTTTGAGCCCGCGGCCGAGACAGGACGATCGGCCGCCGAGAATCGCGGCCGCATCGCTGCTCACGTCGACTTTTTCCGCTCGATGTCGATGCGTTTTTGCTCCGCCGCGGCGATCGCGGTTTCCATCACGGCATCCAGATCGGCCATCGCTTCCAGATGGCCGTGATCGACGATCGACTTGCGCAGCATGCGCATGGCCAGCAACGCGTCGTCCAATGCCTGTTCGACGTTTTTGACCATGGCCGGGTCAGCCTTTGCGCCGGCTGCGCTTCTTCGGCGCCGGATCGTCGGCGGCCGGCTTGTCCGGACGATTTGCCAGGGCCTTGCGCGCCAGCGCCTCGGCCGCCGACCGGTCCGGATTGCCGGCCGGTATCGTGACCGCGCCGGGCATCGCAGCACCCGGCTGTTCGCCCAAGCCGTTGTCCTCGCGCTCGATTTCCTCGCAGGCCTGATGCCAGTGCTCCTCATCCTGGCCATTCGCTTCGCCGCTGCGTTGCCAGATCTCGTAGGCGCGGCGCTTGATGCGTTCGTATTTGTCGGTCGCCATTGTCCGATCCTCCGTCATCTGTCTTCAAACGCGCGCTGGCCGCGAATGATCCGTGACAGGGACAGGGAACGGATAGGTCGCGGCTCAGAACCTGCGGCTGAGATAGGCCGATCCGCCGAGGCCAAAGCGCCACTCGGCTTCCACGCCCTTGGTGAGGCCGATCCGGCGACCGGCGAGGATCGCGGCCGGGTCGGCCTCGGAACGGGCGAACTCGAACGGCGGCGCGGTAAGCGAGAGCCCATTCTGCGAGGCGTCGACGCCGAGCGCCCGGCAGAGCTTGCCGGGACCGGAGCAGAGCAGCCGGTCGTCATCCGTTCCGCGCCGCTCGCGCATCGCGGCGATGCCGGATTGCGGCTGGATGGCGCGGATCAGCACGGCGCTGCCCGGCAGGCACACCGCGTTCAGGCACCAATGCAGCCCGTAGGAACGATACACATAGGCCGTGCCAGGCACGCCATACATCGGCGCGTTGCGCGGCGTGCGGCCGCGAAAGCTGTGCGATGCGGGGTCGTCGGGCCGGTAAGCCTCGGTCTCGACGATGATCCCGCCGACGCCGGCGAGCCCAAGCCTGGCGCCGATCAGGGCGCGCGCGACGATAACCGCGTCGCGGGCAAAGAAATCTGGCCCGACACTAGGCGGCATGGCGATCGGCGTCGTTCGGACAGCTCATCATCGGCGTCCGCTCAGCCCAAAAGATTGCGCGCCGCGCGCATGAAGATCCGCGAGCCGATCGGGATAAGATCATCCGGGAAATCATAGTCGGGGTTGTGCAGGGAAGGATGCCTTTCGCCGGCGCCGAGGAAGAACATCGCCGACCTCGCATTGTGGCCGAAAATACCGAAATCCTCCGAGGCGCGCATCGGCAGCGCCGCTTCGCTGCGCGCGATGCCTTCCTCGTCGAGCGCGCGGTTGAGATGCTCGACCGCGTCCGGCGCATTGACGCTGGCGAGGAAGATTTCGTGATAGTCGAAACGCACCGAAAGGCCGTGCTTCGCGGCGATCTTCCTGGCAAGCGCCTCCGCGGCGGCGACCTGCTCGGCCATGCGCTCGTCGCGGCGGGTGCGCAGCGTCGCCCACACTTCGGCATAGCCGGGCGCGATGCCGAACACGGCTTCGCCCATCGCGCAATGGGTGACGGTCACCATGCCGAAATCCTCGTCAGTGAAGGTCCCGCGCCCGAGCGCGGGCAGCGCCGGCATCAGCTCGCTCACCGCCGGCATCGGCGAGGTGCCGGTTTCCGGCATCGAGGAATGCGCCGTCTTGCCCTCGAGCACGATGCGCATGCCGCGCGAGGCGCAGTTGACGGTGCCGGCCTTCAGCCGCACCTCGCCGAACGGCACGCCCGGCAGGTTGTGCAGCGAAAACGCGAAGTCCGGCGCGATCTCGGAAAAGCGCGGGTCGGCGACGACCCCGGCCGCGCCATTGCCGGTTTCCTCGGCCGGCTGGAACATCAAGACGACGCGGCCGCGCGCCGGTCTTTCGCGTCCGAACTGGCGGCCGAGCGCCGCCAGGATCGCGGTGTGCCCGTCATGGCCGCACATATGCGACTTGCCCGGCACCTCGGAGGCATGGGCGACGCCCGAAAGCTCCGCGATCGGAAGCGCGTCGAGCTCCGAGCGGAACAGCACCGTCGGGCCGGCCTGCCCGCTGTCATAGACCGCCGCGACGCCGTGGCCGCCGAGCCCGGTCAGCACCTTGTCCGGCCCGGTATCGGCGAGGAAATTCACCACCTCCTTCGCGGTCCTTTCCTCCTCATTCGAGATTTCCGGCTGCCGGTGCAGCTTGCGCCGCCATTCGGTAAGCTCGACGATGTCTCGATTGGTCAGGGTCATGGGTTGGGGCTCCGATTGGTTTTTCAGGTCACACAAACACGATAGGTTTTTTCTCGCGCCGTGCCATGCCGATCAATTCGGATAGGCCATCGGCCTACGCGAAATCAATGCCGCTATCTCCCCGCCTTCACCTGCGGCAGGTCGCGGCTGATCGGACGAAGGCGACGCTCGTCCTGTCCACCCGCAACGCTCCGCAAAAGTCCAGAACCGTCGCCCGATGGTCCCGTCTTGATAGGGAGCCGTCGCGCGGCTTTCTTTTAGCTTCCGGCATCGGCCAGACTCAATCAAGAAATGCCACGTAAACCGCTGAAATCCTTAACACGATTTTCATTCCGCTCGCCTACCCATTAGAGACATGAAAAGGCATGACGAGCGGCTGGTGTCGGGTCCCTCTTCCGAGGGAAGGAGCGAAGCCGTGGAAGCCGGCATCCTGCGCGACCAGCTTGCGGATCTGAGCAAGGGCGTCTTCATCTCGATGCCGATCGGCACGGTGCTTTCGGCCTTGATCCTGGCGGTGCAGCTCTTGTCGGGGGGCGGCCTTGCCGCGGTGCTGTGGTTCGTGGCGATCGCCTTGATCAACGGCGCGCGCGTGGCGCTTGCCGTCACCCAATCGGAAGCCGCCGGCGACAACCCGAGGGCGGTGGGCGCGCGGCTTTCGCTTTATGGCCTGATGGCGCTTGCCTCGGGCGTCGCCTGGTCTTTTCTGGCGCTGCTGAGCGACGGATACACGACCAGCCAGGCGCCGCTCTATCTGATCGTGCTCGCCGGCACTTCGGCCGGTTCGGTCACCTACGGCACCTCCTACGCGCCGGCTTCGATCAATTTCATTATCCTGCCGCTCCTCACCGCCGCCGGCTGCGTGCTTGCCAAGGGCGGCGTTGAAAATTACGTGCTCGCCTTCACCGTGCTGCTTTTCCTTGGCGGCATGGTCAGGAGCGCGCTGCTCGGGCAATTCCGCTTCCGCGAGACAAGCCGGCTCAAATACGAGGCGCGCGAGTTCGCCGCCGAGATGGAGCGCAACTCCAGGCGCGACCCGCTGACGAATCTGCTCAACCGCTATGGGCTGGAGCAGGCGATTGCCAAGCTCGGGCTCTCCGACGGCCCGTTCGTGGCCATGCTGATCGACCTCGACGGCTTCAAATCCGTCAACGACACCTATGGCCACAACATCGGCGACGACCTTTTGGTCAGGGTGGCGCGCCGGATCGAGGACCACGCTCCGCAAGGTGCCACGATCGCGCGCATCGGCGGCGACGAGTTCGTGCTGCTTTTCTCCGCCGGCAGGTCGCAGCAAGCGGCCGGCGAGCTTGCATCCGCCATCATCACAGCCATCGCCAACCCGGATCCGGAGTTGAATTCGGTGCGCGTCGGCGCCTCGATCGGCATCTACCAATCGGAAAAGCCGCGACTGACCGAGATGCTGCTCAAGGCGGATTTCGCGCTCTATGCCGCCAAGCGCGGCGGTAGGAACGAATATTGTCTCTTCGACGCCGGGCTGGACGCCGCGCTGGAACGCAAGAATTGCATCGAGCGCGACCTGCGCGGCGCCATCGAAACCGGCACGCTCTGCTCCTGGTTCCAGCCTTTGGTGCGGCTCGATACCAACGCGGTGGTCGGTTTCGAGGCGCTGCTGCGCTGGCACCATGATGTCCATGGCGCCATCTCGCCACCCGAGATCGTCACTGCCGCGCGCGAAACCGGGCTGCTTTCGCTTCTGACCGAGACGGTGTTCTTCAATTGCTGCGCTATCATCGCAGAGCTCGTGAAGCATGGGCGCCGCGATGTTCGCGTCGCGATGAACCTCTCGCCGCGCGAGCTCGAGGCCGGCAATGTCGATGACATGATCCTCGACGGCCTGAAGGCCAAGGACGTGCCTGCCGCGATGCTCGAGATCGAGATCACCGAGGAGGCGCCGGTCGACCGCGACCGGGTCGACGAAAAGGTCGGGCGCCTGGCGGATGCGGGCATATCGATCGTGCTCGACGATTTCGGCACCGGCTTCTCGACCCTGGTTTCACTCAAGGACAGCCGCATCCGCAAGATCAAGATCGACAAGGATTTCGTGCGCGACCTGGCGAAATCCCTCGAGGACCAGGCCGTGGTCGAGGCGGTGATCGGCCTCGGCCGGACGCTGGGCATCGAGGTGATGGCCGAGGGGGTCGAGACCGACGCCGACCGTATGATCCTGCGCTCGCTGGGCTGCGTGATTGGGCAAGGCTATCTTTTCTCGGCCGCGCTCCCCCTGGGCGATGCGCTCGCCTTCGACGCGACCGGTAGTTCCGCCACCGAGGCCCTTTCCGAGCCGCGGCGCACGCCCAAGAGCGGCAGCGCTGCCTGATTGGCCACCGCCAAGGGCATTCATTGACTTGGCGGGCAACCGGCGTCGGAAGGACGGGGTAGCCGCGGCCAGCGTGAAACCTTTTGATTTTTGGGCCGTTGTGGCGCGATGTCCCCGGCCAAGCACAAACCGAAACCGGCCGACAGCGCCACGCAGCGCGGTGCAAGCAAGCCGCGTTCGGCGCCGCCGCGCCAGGACAAGCCGCGCCAGTCGGAACCGCGCGGCGCCCCGAAGCCGCGCGTGGAGAGGGCGCGGGAAGACACACGGCACGAAGACCGGCTGAAAGACGACAAGGCACAGCAACGCAAGCCGCAGGCCGGCGAGGCCGAAGAAAAGGCATCCGCCGACGCCGCGCCGGAAGCCATCGGCCATGCCGGGTCGCCGCCGCCCGAGGCGATCGAGCCGGATCCCGAGCTTTCCCCCGAAGAGGCCGTGCGGGCGCGCAAGAGATATCTGCTGCGGCGCTTCTGGATCAGCGGGCGCGGCTATTGGGGTTTGCGCGGCGACAGGCTTGCCTGGCCGCTGACGATCGGGCTGCTCACGCTGATCTGCGTCAATGTCGGCTTCCAATACGGCATCAACCGCTGGAACCGCGCGATCTTCGACGCCATCGAGCTGCGCGACGCGCACACCGTCTACTGGTTGAGCGCCGTCTTCCTGCCGCTGGTCGCCGGCAGCATCAGCCTGGTGGTCGCGCAAGTGTACCTGCGCATGACCATGCAGCGCCGCTGGCGCTCCTGGCTGACCACGGCCGTCGTCCAGCGCTGGCTGGCCAGCGGCCGCTACTACCAGCTCAATCTCGTCAAGGGCGACCATGCCAACCCCGAGGCCCGCCTGACCGAGGATCTGCGCATCGCCACCGAATCGCCGGTCGACTTCATCGCCGGCGTCCTCAACGCCTTCCTGTCGGCCTCGACCTTCATTGTCGTGCTGTGGACGATCGGCGGCGCGCTGAGCTTTTCGCTGGGCGGTTCCACCATCACCGTGCCCGGCTTCCTCGTCGTCACCGCGGTCATCTACGCGGCGATCACCTCGACCTCGATGTTCGCCATCGGCCGCCGCTTCGTCCAGCTTTCCGAGGACAAGAACCAGGCCGAGGCCGAGTTCCGCTACGTGCTGACGCGCGTGCGCGAGAATGGTGAAAGCATCGCGCTGCTGGGCGGCGAGGAGGAGGAGAACGCCGGCATCGACCGCACCTTCGCCGGCGTGCTCGGCCGCTGGGCGCGGCTCACCGGCCAGCACATGCGCACGGCACTGGTCTCGCAAGGCTCCAGCCTGTTCGCGCCGGTGGTGCCGGTGCTTCTGTGCGCGCCGAAATTCCTCGACGGCTCGATGACGCTGGGCCAGGTGATGCAGGCGGCCTCCGCCTTCGCCATCGTGCAGGGCGCCTTCGGCTGGCTGGTCGACAATTATCCGCGCTTGGCCGACTGGAACGCCTCGGCCCACCGCATCGCCTCGCTGATGATGTCGCTGGACGGGCTGGAGCGCGCCGAGGAGAACGACAAGCTCGGCCGCATCCAGCGCGGCGAGACCGCAGACGGCGCGATGCTAAGCCTCAACAATGTTTCCGTGACGCTCGACGACGGCACCGCCGTGGTCAAGGAAACCGAGGTGGAGATTGCGCCTGGCGAGCGCGTGCTGGTCTCGGGCGAATCCGGTTCGGGCAAGTCGACGCTGGTGCGCGCTATCGCAGGCCTCTGGCCCTGGGGCAGCGGCAGCGTCGATTTCCACCCGGGCAAGCGCCTCTTCATGCTGCCGCAGCGCCCCTATATCCCGTCCGGCACGCTGCGCCGCGCCACCGCCTATCCCGCCCCCGCCGAGAATTGGAAGACGAAAGAGATCAATGCGGCCCTCGACAAGGTCGGCCTCGGCTATCTGAAGAGCCGGCTGGAGGAAGAGGCGCCCTGGGACCAGACGCTGTCGGGCGGCGAGAAGCAGCGTCTCGCCTTTGCCCGCCTGCTGCTGCACGCGCCGGACATCGTGGTGCTCGACGAGGCGACCTCGGCGCTGGACGAGAAGAGCCAGGACAAGATGATGCGCACGGTGATCAAGGTGCTGCCCCAGGTCACCATCATCAGCGTCGCGCACCGCGCCGAACTGGAAGCCTTCCACACGCGAAAGATCACTCTGGAGAGGCGCGAGGGCGGGGCGCGGCTGGTGAGCGATGTCGAGCTCGCGCCGAAGAAGCGCGCGCGGGGCCTGCTGCAACGCGCGCTGTGGGGCAGCGGCGGCGATAAGGGGTAGCGGCACTCTGACGTCGTGCGTAATCGCCGGCGGCGCTTCCCCAATCGCCAAGCGCGCGGCCTTCGCAAGCCTGGGTTCCTCGCCCCACAAAGCGGGCTATGCTCTGCACACATCTTCTGTGACTGGCGCGACTGATCAGGCCTGAGGCTTGACTGCCAGGTGTTTCCCCCAATCCGTCGCTGCTTCGCAGCGCCACCTTTCCCCCCTCCGGAGGGAAAGGAAGGGAGCCTTGCTGGACGAGCATTGACGGCAAAGCTTGGCGCCTTTCCTCTCCCCCGTCGATCGGGGGAGAGGTGGCTCGGCGAAGCCGAGACGGAGTGGGGGTCGA